>JAYSVR010000502.1:0-12123 GCA_043718445.1 Acidobacteriota bacterium
CAACGAACACCAACTCGGACGCCGCGATCATTCGCGCCAACTGTGGGGCTTGCTCACGCTCGAACTCTGGTTGCGCGCTTTCATTGATCAACGGCCTGAACGAATGGCGCTGCCAGTGCATGCCGCAACTGAGTTAGTAAACATTGAAAGCGCCGATCAACGATTGCGCGCGCACGCAGCCGCCGGTTAAGCAAACGGTATCGCAACCTGTCAAGTTGCGAAGGCTTCGTCGTTGAAGCAGTTGAAACCACCGCAAGTCTCCGCAACCTGACAGGTTGCGATACGGTTAGAGCATTTATGGAAGCGATCTTGACGAACACCTTGCCCACCACCGACGCGCGCGCAATCAGCGACGCGCAGCCGCGCGTGCGGGTGATGCACCTCATCAACAGCTTCGAACTCGGCGGCACCGAGCGCCAAGCCATCGAGTTGCTCAAACGCATTGACGCTACGCGCTTTGATGTGAGCCTCGGCGCGATTCAACGCAAGGGCGGACTGTATGACGAAATCGCCGAACGCTATCCGAAGCTGCACCTGTTTCCGCTCGACAGCCTTTATAACCGCAATGCTTTTGCGCAAGCGCGTGCGTTGCGCGAACACCTCGTGCGCGAACGCATAGACATTTTGCACGCGCACGATTTTTATGCGGGCTGGTTGGGAGCGTTCGCTACGCGCTTTACGCCGACGAAATTCATCGTCGCGCAACGCCACCTGCGCCTGTCTGACCGCCGCATTCACGATCTGGGCCGCCGCTTGATGAACCGCCTGGCTGACCGCGTGATCGTCAACGCCGAGATGATTCGTGAATACGTCTTGGCCGAGGGCTTGGCGAAATCCAGCAAGCTCGCCGTCATCCGCAACGGCATAGATTGGGGCCATCTCGTCAACGAACGCGCCGCGATGCGCCGTGAACTGCTAGATGAATTGAACCTGCCCGACAAAGTGTTGCTCATTGGCAAGATCGCCAATTTGCGCGCAGTCAAAGGCCACGAATTTCTGATTGACGCAGCCGAACACGTGATTGACGAATTCCCCAATGCACATTTTGTATTCATAGGTGAAGGCGAGTTGCGCTACGAGTTGGAAGAGCAAGCGAAGGAATTGCGCATCGCGCATCGCATTCATTTTTTAGGCAATCGTCCGCAGGCAGCGCGTTACAACGCGGCGTTCGATCTGGCCGTACTCGCTTCGTTGCACGAAGGCATGCCCAACGCGGTACTCGAAGCTATGTCCGCTGGCACAGCAGTCGTAGCGACCGCCGTCGGCGGCGTACGCGAAATCATCAATGATGGCGTGACGGGTTACGCGGCACTGCCTGCGAATCCGGCCAACCTGGCGGCGCGCATCGCACAAGCCTTGATCAACGACGACGAACGCCAACGCCTCGCCACCAACGGACGCGCTTTTGTGCTGGCACACTTCGGCATGGATCAAATGGTGAGCAAGACTGAAACGCTCTACTTAGAGTGCGGAGTGCGGAGTGCGGAGTGCGGAGTTTAGAAAACGAAAGTCATGCCAACACCCAACACACGATCAACCAAACAGCAAAACGACATTCAACCAGAGCGCGTCCAACTTCCGCACTCCGCACTCCGCACTCCGCACTCCGCACTCCGGCTTTGCATCATCGCTCCGTCCCTGGACATCACGGGCGGGCAGTCGCGGCAGGCGGCGAAGCTGTTGGCGGCTTACGCGAATGAGCCGAGCTTGATTACCGATTTCATTCCACACAATCCGCGATTGATTGAACCGTTGCGCTGGTTACAGCAAATCAAATTCGTGCGCACGGTCGTGACGACGCTGTGGTATTGGACGCTGTTGCTGACGAAATGTTGGCGTTATGACGTATTGCAGGTGTTTTCGGCTTCTTACTATTCCTATCTGATGTCGGTGGCTCCGGCGATTTTGATCGGCAAGTTCTATGGCAAGCGCGTCATTTTGAATTACCGGAGCGGCGAGGCTGAAGACCATTTGCGCAACTGGCCGCTGACGACAAAGCCTGTGATGCGATTGGCTGATCGCATCATCGTGCCTTCGGGTTATCTGGTTGACGTATTCGCGCGCTTCGGCCTGAAAGCCGAAGCCATTGCCAACGCGGTCGAACTCGAACGCTTTCAGTTTCGTGAGCGCGTGCCATTGCAACCGAAGTTTCTTTGCACGCGTTTGTTCGAGCCGCTTTACAACATCGGCAACGTGATTCGCGCGTTTCATTTGATTCAACAGCAACTGCCCGAAGCCACGTTGACGCTGGCGGGTGACGGATCGCAACGCGCCGCGCTCGAACAACTCGTCAGCGAACTCGGCGCGCGCAACGTGGACTTTCGCGGCTTCGTCAAGTTCGAAGACATGCCCGCGTTGATGGATGCGCACGATGTCTATTTGATGGCGAACGACATTGACAACATGCCCGCTACGTTGCTTGAAAGTAACGCCTGCGGCATGCCCGTCGTGACGACCGACGCGGGCGGCATTCCTTATCTCGTCGCGCACGAACAGACGGCGTTGCTGGTGCGGTGCGGCGATTACGAAAACCTGGCGCGACAAGCGTTGCGCCTTTTCACCGAGCCTGACCTCACCACTCGGCTTGCACAAAACGGACTGGCCAACGCGCAGCAATACACCTGGCCAGCCGTTAGAGAAAAATGGCTGGGCTTGTATCAGGAACTCGCGCGGCCTGCTTCCCAAAAATCATTAAAGACATTTTCTATTTTCAATTTCACATTTTTCATTTTTCATTGCCGGAACTACCTCCGCGCTCTGAGCAATGAAAAATGAAAAATCAAAAATAGAAAATGGAAAATTTCCCCGAACCAAACGCATGAAAGCCCCAACGCCCGAACGCATCCCTTCGTTGGACGGTTTACGCGCGATCTCAATTTTGATGGTCGTGTGGGGGCACCTCTATGGCACGCGCGGTTATTGGTGGGAAAGCGGCGGCATTTGGGATGTAGGCGAGTTGGGTGTGCGGTTCTTTTTCGTTATCTCAGGCCTGCTCATCACCAGCATCCTGATGCAGGAAATTCGCGCCACCGACAGCCTCAACCTCTGGCGCTTTTACTTTCGGCGCACGCTGCGCATCTTTCTGCCTTATTACGCCTTTCTGCTGGTGCTGTTGCTCACCCAGCTTTTTACATCTTGGGGGGGTTGGTTTTCGGCAACGCCAACAGATTTCGCGCACGCCTTCACTTACACCTCGAACTATCAACTCGAACGCAACTGGAATCTGGCGCACACGTGGTCGCTGTCGGTCGAAGAGCAATTCTATCTGCTCTGGCCGGCGGCGCTGATTTTCGTGGGCTGGCGAAAAGGGCTGACGGCGGCGGGCTTGCTGTTATTGCTTTGCCCGGCATTTCGCTTGTTGCTGTTTTGGCTCTGGCCTGAACGCACCGACGGCATCGGGCATCAATTCGAGACCGTCGCCGATGCGTTGGCGATGGGCTGTTTGCTGGCGGGCAAAGATGAATGGCCGCATCCGGTGCGCGTGTTTTACGAATGGATTTTGAACTCGCGCCTGATGCTCGCGGTGCCTTTCGTCGCCGTGCTGGCGAACGCCACGCACGAGCATCCACTGTCGTTTTTCTTTTTGGGTCACACGGTAATGAACGTTTGCGCCGCGCTGTGCATTGACTGGGCCATTCAAAACTCCAAGGGCATTGTCGGACGCGTTCTCAACGCCAAACCGCTCGTATGGTTGGGCGTGATGAGCTATTCGCTTTATCTGTGGCAGCAGATTTTCTTGAACCGTTACAGCGAGCTTTGGGTCGCGGCGTTCCCGCAAAATTTGTTGTTCGTGTTTCTCGCCGCGCTGCTTTCTTACGGGCTGGTTGAACGTCCCGCGTTGCGCTTGCGCCAATGGCTCGAAGCGCGCTGGTTCAGCGGCTCGCCCGTCATCGAACGGCTCGAAGAACTCGACCGCCCCGACAACGTGCTGCTCTTTGAAAGAGACTCGGCTTCTGTGCGGGTCAAACGCGAATTGCCAGTGAGCGTGCGGCAAACGGCGGAACGGCGCGACGAGTTGCCGACCGAAAGTTTTCTGCCTGCGCTTCAACGGTTGGAAGAAAGCGGGCCATAAACGTATCGCAACCTGTTAGGTTGCGAAGGCTTCGCGGTGAATCAAGTTAACGCAAATGAAAGCCTCCGCAACCTAACAGGTTGCGATACAGAATCTATGATTTGGGACAAATTGCATAAGCTCCGCGACAAGAGCGCACACGAGTGGCTGACGCGCGGACGACAAGAGTTAGCCAAATGGCAAGAGCGGCTGTTCAGCAAGGGCTGCGCCGAAATGAGCGACGCGCAATTGCGCAAGGCACTGTCTGGCGCAAGCACGCCGGACATTTTAGATGAAACGCTGTCAGCCTTGCGCAAGCGAATGCGCGAAACGCCACGCCTGACTCCCGCTTTCAACCAACGCGCTGAAGTCACGCGGCTGATGCGCGAACGCTTCCCGGCTGAAACGCAGCGTTTGATCGCGCAAGCCGATGACATTTGCGCGGGACGCTTTACGATCTTTGAACAGACGTTTGATTTCGGCACAACACCTGATTGGCACCGCGAACCGCGTTCAGGCAAACGCACGCCGCTCGAACATTGGAGCAAGCTCGACTATCTCAACCCTGATTTCGCCGGTGACAAAAAGTTCACGTGGGAACTCAGCCGTCATCAGTGCTTCATCACGTTGGGGCAGGCTTACTGGCTGACGGGCGACGAGAAATACGCCGCGCGCTTTGTCGAATTGGTGAATGACTGGATTGCGGCGAATCCGCCGAAACAAGGCATCAATTGGGCGAGCAGTTTAGAATTGGCCTTTCGCGTCATCGCGTGGACGTGGGCGCTGCACTATTTCGCTGACGCGCCGAGCGTGACGAATGAGTTTTTCAAACGGATGCTCAAGTCGCTGATTCAGCAAACGCAACACGTCGAGACTTATTTGTCGCATTACTTCAGCCCGAATACGCATTTGACGGGCGAAGCGTTGGCGCTGCTTTACGTCGGCACAGCGCTGCCGGAATTACAGCAGGCCGAACGCTGGCGCAGCACGGGGCAACGCATTCTATTGCAATGGCTGCCGCGTCACGTAGGCCGCGACGGCGTCTATTTCGAGCAGGCTTCGTATTACCACCGTTACACAGCGGATTTTTACGCGCACCTGTGGCTGCTGGCTGAAATGACCGGCGAGGAAACGGCTACGCAAACGCACGAAAAGTTGCGCGAAAAGCTAACCGGGCTGTTTGAACATTTGATGTGGATTACGCGGCCTGACGGCACGGCGACGTTTTACGGCGACGACGACGGCGGCAAGTTGCTCTGGTTCAGCGGACGCAAAACCGATGACTGGCGCGATACGCTGGCGACAGGCGCGGCGCTGTTCAACCGCAGCGATTGGAAGTCGGTCGCGGGCGAGGTAAACAGCGCGGGCGAGTTGCTGTGGTTGCTCGGCGCAGAAGGCTGGCAAAGCTATGACGCGCTCAAAGCCGAAGCGCCGACGGCGAATTTCAAAGCCTTCGTTGAGAGTGGTTATTACGTGATGCGCGATGGTTGGGACGGCGATGCGGGTTATGTGCTGCTCGACAGCGGCAGGCACGGTGGGATGACTTGCGGACACGCTCATTCCGACGCGCTTTCGTTCGAGTTCGCGACCGCCGGCGTGACGTGGCTGGTTGATCCGGGAACGTTCACTTACACGGGCGATGCGGCGTTACGCAATGAAATACGTTCGTCGTTTTCCCACAATACAGTGAGCGTAGATGGCGAGACGCAATCTTTACCCGATAAAGCCTTTACGTGGCGACATACCGCACAAAGCCTCGTACGCGAGTGCCGGAACAACGATGCCGAACTCGCAGTAACAGGGCAACAAAACGGCTATGTGCGCTTGAACGATCCGGTCAGGCAACGACGTTCTTTCAACTTTTTGAAAAAAAATTTTGCGGCGGCAAATTCGGCTTCAGCGCGGCTCGTCATTCGAGACGAGATGGAAGCGCTGGCCGCGCATCGTTATGCCCTGCATTTTCACTTCGCGCCGGGTTGCGAAGTCGTAATCGAAAGCGAAGGGCGAGCGCGGGTTTCGCACCCCACCGGCAAGACGTTGCAAGTCAGTTGGCAAAAAGGTTCGGGCGAGTTCCTAACCGAAGCTGAGTGGCAGGTTACGCAAGGCTGGGTTTCGCGCTGTTACGGTCAGCGCGAACCGGCTCAGGTATTGACGATCAGTTTTGAGGCGAAAGGTGAAGTAGCGTGGGAAACATCGCTGGCAACGCAAAAGACAAACACAACAGACAAAGCATGAGTACAGTTCAATATCATCTGGCAGAGTTGGCGATTGCGAAATCTCAAACGGATTTGCGCAAGGCATTGCCTGAGTTGCCGTCGCGGTTTGCCAGCATTCTGGATATTGGCTGCGGCGCGGGGCAGACGCTGCTCGCGTGCGACTTGCCGCCCGAGGTAGTGGCTTGCGGCATTGACATTGATGCCGAAGCCGTAGCTTTTGGGCAAAAGATGGATCGTGAGAACGGCGGTCAATTGAATCTGGCTTGCGCCGTAGGCGAAGCGTTGCCCTTTGCCGATGCGAGTTTTGAAGTCGTAATTTCGCGCGTCGCCGTGCCTTATATGCACATCCCCACGGCGATGACTGAAATCGCGCGCGTGCTGACACCCGGTGGACAACTGTGGCTCACGTTACATCCCTTTCAAATGGTGTTCGCGTTTCTGCGGCGCGCCATTCAATCGGGCAACGCGAAAAGCATGGTTTATTTCAGCTACGCCTTGCTGAATGGCCTGGCGTTTCATTGCTTCGGCAAGTTGTGGCGCTTCCCGTTGAACACAAAGCGTTGCGAATCATTTCAAACCGCCAACGCGATGCGACGCGCGTTGCGGCACGCGGGCTTCGCGCAAGTCGAAATAGAACAAGCGCCCAATCGCTTTGCGATCAAGGCAATCAAAGCGTGAACCGTGAATTCTGACTCCTGAATTCCGACTTCTGAATTCTTAAAATTATGTGTGGTATCTGCGGAACTGCGATTCCGAAAAAACTAAACCGACTTGTTGACGAATCATCGCTGCGCATCATGCGCGATGCGCTCACGCACCGCGGCCCCGATGAAGCCGCAAGCTGGATCAATCCGACCGGACACGTCGGATTGGGCCATCGGCGTTTATCCATCGTTGATTTGAGCAGCGGCCAACAGCCGATGCCCAACGAAGACCAGCAAGTCTGGATCGCTTTCAACGGCGAGATTTATAACCACACGCAATTGCGTCCCGCGCTCGAATCCGCCGGACATCGCTATCGCACACACAGCGACACCGAAACGATCATTCATGCTTACGAACAGCATGGCCCAAAAAACACTGAAGCCAGTGCGAAACAGTTGCGCGGCATGTTCGCTTACGCCATTTGGGACGAGACGGCACAGCAACTCACGCTCGCCCGCGACCGCGTAGGCATCAAGCCGCTTTACTATTCCCTGCTGCCCGACGGCACGCTGCATTTCGCCTCTGAAATCAAAGCCCTGATTGAGAGCAAAGCCGTCGCGCCTGAACTCAATTACAACGTGCTGGCCGATCAATTCGCCAACCGTTACACGTCGGGCGATGAGACGATGTTTAAGGGCATCAAGCGTTTGTCGCCCGGACACACGTTGACGTGGCAAAACGGCAAAATCGAAATCAGCCAATACTGGCAGCTTGATTACACCAAGTCGGCTGAACAATTGACCGAGGCTGAATACGTCGAACGCTTCCGCGAGATGTTTCGTGATTCGGTCGCTTCGCACCTGATGGCCGACGTACCGCTGGGCATGTTCCTGTCGGGCGGTATTGATTCGAGCGCCATCGCGGGCGTGATGAGCAAGCTGACCAACGATCAAATCAAGACGTTTTCGGTGGCTTTCAACGAACGTGAAGCCAACGAGTTGGTTTACGCTCGGCAAGTGGCTGACGCCTTCAAGACCGATCATCACGAGATCGTCGTCACGCCTGAAGAGTTTTTCGCGGCGTTACCCTCGATGGTTTATCAGGAAGACGAACCCATCGCGCACCCTTCGAGCGTGCCGCTTTATTTCGTCTCGAAACTCGCGCGCGAACACGTCAAAGTCGTGCTGACCGGCGAAGGCGCAGACGAGTTGCTGGCGGGTTACAACAAATACCGCGTGACGATGTACAACCTGCAATTCGGTTGGGGTTACGAGAAGCTCACGCCGGGTTTCGTGCGCAACCTAGTGAAAGGCGGCATTGGCGCGTTGCCCGGTGAAAACCGCTTGCGGCAAAAACTGTCGCGCACCTTCCTGTGTTTGCCGCCTGAATTACGCAACATTTATTTCGACAACTTCGCGGTTTATTCGCCTGACGCACAGGCTTCGCTTTTCAGCAAAGACACGCGCGCTCAGATGACCGAGACCGACCCTTATCGGCAGGCCTTGAGTTATGTGAACAACGCGCAAGCCGACAACTTGCTCGATCAATTGCTGTCGGCGGATATGCACACATACTTGCACGAACTGTTGATGAAACAAGACCAGATGAGTATGGCGGCTTCGATTGAGAGCCGCGTGCCATTTCTCGACAACGAGATGATTGAGTTCGCTACGCGGCTGCCGGTGGATATGAAGCTGCGCGGCACGACCACCAAACACATTCTGCGCGAAGCGATGAAAGGCGTGCTGCCCGAAGAAATTCTCACGCGCAAAAAGATGGGCTTCCCCGTACCGCTGGGCACTTGGTTTCGCGGCGCGTTCAAACACGTCGTGGAAGATTACGTCTTGAGCGAACGCGCGCTCAGTCGCGGACATTTCGATGCGGCTTATGTGCGCAATCTGGTCGCGCGCCATCAGGCGGGCGAAAACCACGCCGAACGCCTGTGGGCATTAGTCAATTTTGAAATCTGGCAACGGCGCTTCTTTGACGGCGAGACGGCGACGGACATCGCGCCAACCATCAAAGCAAAGAAAGCTGTCGCTGTCGCAAGGTAAAGGCTTGAAGTTCCCTGATTGAGTCTTCGCCACAAAAAAGCACAGAAGACACAAAAACTTTTTTTTCTTCAGGTTTCTTTTGTGGTTTTTGTGCTTCTTTGTGGCGAAGACTCTTTTCGATGAAACGCGATACTAGGCAACCATGCATATTCTCTGGCTCAAAACTGAATTGCTGCACCCCGTAGACAAAGGCGGGAAGATTCGCACTTACCACATGCTCAAGGCGCTCAAGCGCGAGCATCGCGTGACTTATCTGACGTTGGACGACGGCACGGCAGAAGCGAACGCGGCAGAGTTGGCGACTGAGTATTGCGACAAGTTGATGCTCGTGCCGCACGCAACCAGCGCGAAGTTTTCGGCCAAGTTTTACGCCGAACTGGCGCAAAACCTGGTTTCGCCGCTGCCTTATTTCATCAAGAAGTATGAATCCGCCGCGATGCGCCGTGCCATAGAACAGCGCGTGAGCAAAGGCGACATTGACGTAGTGGTCTGCGACTTCCTCAATCCAAGTATCAATTTGCCTGACAAGTTGCCGTGCGCTGCGCTGCTCTTTCAACACAACGTCGAAGCGATGATTTGGCAGCGCCACTACGAAGTGCAGGCGCAGCCGCTCAAGAAAACTTATCTGAAAGACCAATGGAAAAAAGCCATCGCCTATGAAAAGGCTGCTTGTCACAAGTTTGATTACGTCGCGGCGGTCTCGGCTGACGATGCCAAAACAATGCGGCGCGCTTACGGCGTCACGCGCGTGAGCGACGTGCCCACCGGCGTAGACACAGAGTTTTTCAAGCCCAGCGGTAATGAAACCGTCGAACCCAACTCTTTAGTCTTCACCGGTTCGATGGACTGGCTGCCGAACGAAGACGCGATTCGTTATTTCACCGAAG
Source organism: Acidobacteriota bacterium (assembly GCA_043718445.1). Lineage (GTDB taxonomy): Bacteria > Acidobacteriota > Blastocatellia > RBC074 > RBC074 > JACPYM01. The sequence goes on from JAYSVR010000502.1 coordinate 9,854, forward strand.
CGATTCTGCCGCTCATCAAACAACAAATCCCCGACGTGACGCTGACTGTCGTCGGACGCAATCCGTTCCCTTCGTTGGTTGAACTGAGCCAGCGCGACAAGTCGGTCATCGTCACCGGTCGCGTTGACGATGTGCGACCTTATATGGAACGCGCGGCGGCTTACGTGATTCCGTTGCGCATCGGCGGCGGTACGCGGTTGAAAGTTTATGAAGCGATGGCAATGGAACAACCCATCGTTTCGACGACGATTGGAGCGGAAGGTTTGCCGGTGAATCACGAGCAGGAATTGTTGTTAGCCGACGAACCGCAAGCCTTTGCCGACGCGGTCGTCAGCGTCTTGCGCAATCAGGCGTTGGCGCAACGGCTGGGGCAACAAGCTGCGCAAACCGTGCGCACGAAATTCGGCTGGGAAGGCGTTACGGCTGAATTCATTAAGTTATGCGAAGCCGCACAACAACATTTTTTGCAACCCAAAGCTCAGGCCGCACGCGCCTGATTTGACCGAGCAGTATCAGAGTCAAAGCGAACATTTCCCCCCTGAAGGAAAGATACGCAATGGAAGCATTCGTCAATGGTCGCCCGTTGTTTGAAACCCTGAAAGCGGAAGCTGAACCCGTCGCACGACGGCATCCGCTGTTGCCGGTGTTTTTGTTTTTTGTGCTGGTCGGAGCGTTCCTGTGGTTCACCACGCGCAGCGGACACGCGTTGGGCGATGATTTCACGATGTATGTCAATCACGCCCGAAACCTGGCTGAAGGCAGGCCTTACGGCGCGACGGGTTATCTTTTCAACCCGAACTATCCCGACATTGGGCCGAAAACCTATCCGCCGATGTTCCCGCTGTTGCTTGCGCCGGTTTATAAAATCTTCGGCTTGAATTTCGAGGCGTTGAAACTGGTAGGCGGCGTGGCGGCGTGGCTTGCGGCGCTGTTCTTTTTTGCATACTGGCGCAAAGAATTGCCGACCGCGACGTTGCTGTTGTTGCTGGCGACGCTGGCCTTCAACCCGGTGATTATCGCGCTGAAAGACAGCATCATTTCTGACCTGCCGTTTTTGTGCTGGATCGGTTTGGCAATGTTGCTGGTGCAGCGCGTTTACGAACAAAACCGCTTGCTCGTGAATCAACACGTATCGGCGGCGTCACTGGGCGCGACGATTTATCTGGCTTACGGCACGCGCAGCATCGGGCTAATCTTGTTAGTGGCCTTGGTGCTTTACGATCTTTGGCATACGCGCCAGTTTCCCTTAATGCTGCGTTCAATGACGATTGAGGTGATTGGCATCACGGCCTGTCTGGTCGTATTGCAAAACTTTCTCGTGCATTCAGACAGCAGTTACGGCGCTCAGTTTGCGATCACGGCAAGCAACGTGGCAGCGAACGTGAAAGCCTATGCCAGCGAGTATTCCGGTTTTTGGGGCGATGGCTATCCTAAGCTCGTACGCATCGGCCTGTTAGGTCTGCTGGGCGGCTTGGCAGTGTGGGGCTGGTTGGCAAGTGCCAAACAGCGCGTAACGTACCTGGCAATCTTCACACTGATTTATATGCCGCCAATTTTATTGGTGTCTTTGCAAATTCAGTTGCGCTATCTGGTTCCGCTGATGGCTCCGACGTTGTATTTCGCGTGGCGCGGACTTGCTGATTTGAGCGAACGTTTCACCGCCCGCTCGTGGTTGTCGCAAGCCGCGTTCGCCGCGTTGGCGTTGGCGATCTTGGGGAGTTACGGGCTGACTTATGCCCAGGCAAACTGGCAGCCTTATAACGAGGGCGTTTCGCGTATCGAAACGCAGCAAGTCGCCAGCTTTATTCGACAGGCGACCGCGCCCGCTGACGTGTTGGTCTTTATTTATCCGCGCACGCTCGCCCTGCTGACCGAACGCAAGTTCACCGCTTGGCATGAGCCGCAGGATGAAAACGAATTGTTTCGTCACTGGCAAACGATTCAGGCGAGATACGTGATCGCTGGCCCGGCAGAAGTCGTGCCGGAACGACAAGTTTATTTACAAAAATTGCTTGCGCGTCACGCGCAGAAGTTCGAGGCGCTGTATAGCAACGACGTTTATCAAGTTTATCGAATCGTTAATTGATTATGACGCGAAGCGTGTCCGTAGCCCGACCGTAAGAGAGGGCTACCTCGTGGATGCGCCCTTCGGTTGTTACGTTCGCAATGCTGAGGTAGCCCTCTCTTACGGTCGGGCTACGGACACGCTTCATCAGGAGTACAAGCAGTAATGAGAATCAGTATTTTCGGATTGGGTTATGTCGGCGCAG
>JAYSVR010000503.1:0-11953 GCA_043718445.1 Acidobacteriota bacterium
GTACTAACCGTGAGCATAACCGGTCGAAACCGTTCCGGCACATCATTTCAATTTGGCTGTCAAAGAGCGTCAACCGCCTTGTTCATGCGGCTGTTGGGAGTTTTCGCCACAGACCCCCGTCACTTTTAAGTAAATCGGCAGATAGAATTCAAGGCACGTTTTACGGCGGTATCACACCCGCTCTCAATGATGTGATTTGAAATCTCCCGCGCCTCAGCTTCATTGATGTCCTGAACAAGACCGACCAAGCCTGTAACATAACGAATTTCTTCAGCGTATTTGATGTTCGTCCACTTCGATTTGAAAAGAGCTTCGCGGATTTGCGGAATGGCTGGAACGCCTGTTTGGTAAAGTAACTTGTAAGCCTCACAAGCCAGCTTTACTTCGTTCTGCGTCAAGCCTCGGATCAGTTTTTTGAGGTTTTCGCCGATTTCATCCATTGCCAACCTCTTCATTGCAGCTTTGCTAACACCGAAAAATTCACCGTCATCTCATCACCTACTTTAATCGCCCCCAAAGCGTCAGCATAAGGCGTAATGCCGAAATCGGTCTGTTTGATTTTCGCGCTGCCACTGGCGTTGATCGCATCCTTGCCAAACGTAGCCGTCACGGGAAAGCTCACCTGCCGCGTTACGCCACGAAAGTTGAGCGAGCCAGTGAGCGTGAAGCTACGTTTCTCGCCGTCTTTTTTGAGCGCCGACAGTCCTGCCGACTTAAACACGATCTGCGGATGTTTATCGCTTTCGAGTACCTGCGTTTGCAGTACGTGCTGAAAGCCTTTGCGTTCAAAATCGCCCATCGTTTTGTCTACGTTGATGAGCGACTTGGCTTCGACGGTAAGCTCGAAAGCGGTTTTCGTTTCGTCTTTCGGCAACGTGAGCTTGCTCGTATAAGTACGCACCGCAATCGTATGCGAAGGATGCCGCTGGCGAATCACGCCTTCCTGACTCAGCCCAATCGTGATTTGGCTATTGGCCGCGTCAATCGTGAAAACACGCGGCAATTGCTTTTGCGCAAACGTAAAACAGAATAACAACAACCATAGCACTCGCATGGTTTCTCCTTGTTAAAGGTTGTTTTGGATAACGAATAAAGTGACGCGCCAAGCATACGCGCTGGAATCAGGTAAGCAAGTTTGGCTGGGCAGATTCACGGTCAGAGGTGGCAGGCCAATTTTCACCGCCGAGGCGCAGAGGTCTCACAGAGATTTGCACAGAGGAAAAAGCGACGGAGAGAAGAACAGAACTCTCTTTCTCTGCGTGCCTCAGCGAGACCTCCGCGCCTCGGCGGTAAAAATGATTACATCGCCCCTTTGAAGATCATAAACATCGCGCCTTGCGGGTCTTGTATCGCCGCGAAGCGTCCGGTGTTGGGAATGTCTTGCGGCGGCAGACAAACCGTAGCGCCCAACTCGGTCGCCTGCGCCGCCATCGCGTCGCAATCTTCGACCGTGAAATAAATGCCCCAATGCGGCGGGACGCCTTCCATCGCTGGCGTCATTTTCATCATGCCGCCCTGCGTGTGCCCCGCGTTGATGAACTCGGTGTATTCCATTTCAGGAATTTGCGAGGGCTTGAGCGTCCAGCCGAAGACATCTGCATAAAACGACTCGGCCTTTCTCAAGTCGTGCGTTGCGAGTTCCGTCCAACAGACGGTGCTGGTTGCGCCCACCAAGTCTACGCCCAAATGTTGGTTAGGCTGCCACAGGCCAAAGGTCGCGCCGGTCGGGTCTTGCAACATCGCCATGCGTCCGTGTTCCATCACGTCCATATTGGGACAGAGAGCCGTAGCGCCGTGCGCAACCGCTTTCGCGGCCATGTCATCGGCGCTGTCAACCGCGATGTAAGTCATCCAATGCGACGGCACACCGGGCATCTGTTCGCCGAGTTGGTAGGCCGCGCCGACTTCTTTATCGCCTATTGTCCAAGTCGTATAAACGCCGCCCATCTCAGGCGGCAACGGACTGTCGCGGAAGCTCCAGCCAAAATACTTCGTATAGAAATCCTTTGCGCCCGCGAGGTCGCTCGTACCAAGTTCGAACCACGAGAAATTGCCTGCGGGGTGTTTCAGTTGCGTTCCCATAATGTTGCTCCTTTTTGCGTGAATGAAGGTTGATGTGACGAGATCACTGGGTCAGTCGGCGGGCATTGTCGCGCAATCGCCCGTGGCTGAAAACACGTGGCTGTGAAAAAAAGTGACGGGCTGTGTTACAAGCTGCTTCCAGAAAGGTCATAACGCGTATGAAAAAATCTGTCGTCACCCCTGTTGTTACTTTTGAAACCGTTCGTCAAATTTTGTTCGCCCTCCCCGGCGTCGAAGAAGGCACTTCGTATGGCACGCAGGCTTTTCGCGTAAGCAAAAAATTCCTCGTGCGCCTGCGCGAAGACGGCCAGACGTTGGTCGTCAAATGTGCTGACCGCGATCCGCTGATGACCGCCGACCCGCAAGCCTTTTTCGTCACAAAGCATTATGAAAACTATCCGGCGGTGTTAGTGAACTTGGCGAAAGTGAAACCTGCCGACTTGCGCGCCTTGCTTGAAGCATCATGGCGCGACGCGGCTTCGGCGACGCAAATCAAACTTTATGACAGCGGCAAGTATGAACCGCCCGCCATCGCGCCGCTTGCCGCACCGCCCAAAACCACAGTGGATGATGCGAGCTTGTTGGCGCGCGCACGAGCCATTTGCCTGGCGCTGCCTGAAGTCGAGGAGAAAGAGGCGTGGGGTTCGCCCACCTTTCGCGTCAGCAAAGGCAAGATGTTTGCGATGTATGTGAACAATCACCACGGCGATGGAGAAATTGCGCTCTGGCTGAAAGCGCCGCCGGGCTTGCAAGGCATGCTGGTCGAAGCCGCGCCTGACAAATTTTTCGTTCCCCCTTATCAAGGCCCGTTTGGCTGGATTGGCGTGCGACTCGATAAAACCGAAGACGCCGAAATCGCTACGCACGTGCGACAGGCTTACCGATTGGTCGCGTCTAAAAAGTTACTGGCCGCCCTGAAAGAATGAAGGATTACTTTTTCGCGCGCTTGCCGATGCAATACAGATGCGTCGCGGTACGCAAAAACAATTGCCCGTCTGAAATCGCGGGCGAACTCAGCGTGTAATCGTTCAGCGCGTTTTCTGCCAGCACTTCGAATGACGTACCGGCTTTGAGGACGACCGTCCAGCCCTCTTCGTTCGAGGCGTAAACTTTGCCGTCGGCCAGCACGGGCGAAGAGCTATAGGTGCCCGGCTTCAAGCGTTGCGGTGGATAAATCTCTTTGCCGGTCTTGGCATCAAGGCATTGAAAGATGCCGTTGTCGCGCACCATATAAAGCAGCTTGCCATCGGTCACTGGCGTAGGCACATCCGGCCCGTTCTCAACCAGCCACGCGCGATGCGTGGTAGTGATGTCGCCGCTGCCGCCCGCTCGTACCGCGAGATAAGGTTTGCTTTTAGCTCCGGCATAAATCATCCCGTCCATCACGACCGGCGAATTGACGATGCGATAAAAAGGATCGTTCGACGGATTCAGTCCATAAGCGCGCCACAATTCTTTGCCCGTCGCCAACTCATGGCCGGTGATGCAATCGCCGCCGCTCAATACGATTTCGAGCTTGCCGTTCGGATGCCGCAACAGCGCGGGCGTGATGTATGAATCCGGTGATTCACGAATCGCGGGTGTAGGGCGTTCGTGCCGCCAAATCGTCTTGCCCGTAAGTTTGTTGAGGCGCAACAGGTAAGACGGATCATCCGTCGTCATGCCGTGCAACACCGGCACATAAAGCGAATCTTCAAACAACAGCGGCGACGAACCGTAACCCCAGTTCAAGCCAAACTTGCCGTACTCTTGCTGAATGTCGCGCGACCAGACTTCGTTGCCTTTGAAATCGAAAGCCTTGAGTACGCCCATCCCCGTCAGCACCCAAACGTGCCTACCATCGGTCACCGGCGAAGGCGATGACATGTTTTGTTTGCGCTTCATGTGATCGCCCGCGCCCAGCGGCTTCTTCCACAACACCGCGCCTGTCGTACGATTGACCGCCCAAAACGAAAGCGTACCAGCGGTTTTCGTACCGTCCGCGACATTCAGAAAAATCGTATTGTCCCAAATGATCGGCGTCGCGCCGCTGCGATCTGGCAAGGGCAACTTCCACGTGACGTTTTCTTCGGTCGTCCATTTAACGGGCAAGTTCTTTTCGTTGCTGATGCCGTTAAGCAACGGCCCGCGCCATTGCGGCCAGTTGTCGGCATAACTTGTCGCAAGTTGCAGCGCAGCGGATACCGTTAGCAAAAAAGCCGCAAGAGCAATTCGTCGCATAACCATATTTCTCCAGATGAGTTGTTTGCCAGGAAGTGATGTCGAGATGGCGCGCATCGTAAGTCAGGCCGGGCAGCAGGACAAGACGATGTATAACGTAGGGTCTTCGCCACAAAGAAGCACAGAAGCCACAAAAAGAACTCTGTGTTTAGAAATCCTTTTTGTGGCTTCTGTGCTTCTTTGTGGCGAAAGCCAATTCAGGACGCAGCGTATAAGCGCAGCCGGAGCTAAATTGCGATGAGCCGCGCGGCTTCTATGATTTGCACTTCTGAAATCAGTACCAGATTCGCCGCCGCTGCCAGCGGAACATACGTGTCAATCGCGCGCACGCTTTGGAGCTTGCCAGTAAAGCCGCCTTCGGCCAGTCCGGCGATGACGGCTTCGGCGATGCCTCCGCCGGTGGCGCGACATTCGTCGGCGACCAGCACCCGACCGCAAGCCGCAGCGTGTTGTTGAATGGCTTCCAGCGGCAACGGATTCAACCAGCGCACGTCGAGTACGCGGGCGTGCAAGTTGTGTTCTTCGCGCAAGCGTTTCGCCGCGCGCAGCGAAAGCCGCAAGCCATTCGCGTAACTCACGATCAACAGGTCGGTCGCGTCTTCGTGATAAACGCCGACTTCGCCGGGCAACAGCATTTCGTCGGGCAGCGGATAGTCTTGCAACCACAGGCCGTCACCGTCGGCGTATAAATCTTTTTCGTGATAGAGCGCGATGGGTTCGAGAAAGCAGGCTACGCGACCGCAAGCCGCAGCCGTGGCGATGAGGCCGCGCAACATCTTTGCCGCGTCATCGCCGCGCGACGGCGTAGCCAACAGCAAGCCCGGAATGTCGCGCAGCGCGCCAATCGAATTGTCGTTGTGAAAGTGTCCGCCGAAACCTTTTTGATAAGCCAAGCCTTGAATGCGTACGACCATCGGATTGGTGAACAAGCCCGACGAAAAGAACGAGAGCGAACAGGCTTCGCCGCGAATTTGATCGAGCGCGTTGTGCAAATAGGCGAGGTATTGAATTTCGGGAATCGGCAGCAAGCCCGCCATCGCCGCGCCTTGCGCCGTGCCGAGAATCGTCGTCTCGTCGAGCAGCGTGTCGAATACGCGCGCGATGCCGAAGCGTTTTTGCAAGCCTTGCGTGACGTAATAGACGCCGCCTTTCTTGCCTACGTCTTCGCCGAAGACTATGACTTCAGGCCGCCGTAACATTTCGTCAGCGAGCGCCGCGTTGATGTGCGCCGCCATCGTACGCTTGGTCGGATTGGTCGCGTTCTCAGGCAAATTGTTGTCGAAGGCTTTCAGCCGCACGTCGGCATTGACAGGAAACGGTACGCGAAAGCGCACCTTGATTTCGTCGTAAGGCGCGAGCGGTTCGATCACCTCGGCGACGGTCGTGAGTTTGGGACGCCGAATGGCGACTTCAGCAACTTCGTCAATGCGGGTTTGCAACGTATCAATGATGTCGCGCAACTGCTCAGGCGTAGCGGCTCCGGTTTCGATCAAACGCCGCGCGTTGATGAGCAACGGGTCTAAGGCTTCAGCGGCTTGAATTTCTTCCATCGAACGATAGGCCAATTCGACATCGGTTCCGGCGTGTCCCCACAGGCGCGTCGTGTGCAAGTGCAGGAACACAGGCGCACGCGATTGGCGACATACGTCAATGGCTTTGGCGGCGGTGTCATAAATTTCGTCGAGCGTACCGTCGGCTTCGAGGTAGTAAAGATGCGGCTGTAAGCTGAACGAATCGTGAATCCAGTCGCTCGGCGTAGCGACCGAGATGCCGATGTTGTTGTCTTCGCAGAGAAACAGAATCGGAGCCTGTCCGCCACGACGAATCGTGTAACGCGCTGCGTTGATGCCCGCCAACGCCGTCGCGTGATTGGCCGACGCATCGCCGAACGAACAACAAACAATCGAATCTTCGACCAAACCTTTTCCCTGCCCTTTGCCTAATCGCATGGCCTGACGCACGGCAAACGCCAGCCCGGCGGCCTTCGGCAAGTGCGAAGCAATCGTGCTGGTCTGCGGCGGAATCCACAGCGGATGGCTGCCCCAAACTTTATGGCGACCTTGCGAGATCGGATCGTCTTTCGACGCGGCGAGCGACAGCAACGTGTCGAATACTGGATCAAGACCAGTTGCTTTGCGCGCGCGCGCCATCATCAATCCGCCTGAACGGTAATGCAGAAAGCACGGATCGCTTAACCGCAACAGCGCACCAATCACCGCGTTGTTTTCATGACCTGAACTGCCGATGGTGTAAAAACCTTCGTTGCGAGCTTTGAGTTTGCGCGCGGCGAGGTCGAGCAAACGGCTCATCGCCTGATCGGTGAAAAGTTCGCGCGCCTTTGCGGCAGTCAACGCGCTGCCTTTGCGCACACGAGCGTCTGGCGGCAACAAAGACGAACGCGGCTGCGCGCTCGCCAAATAATCGGTCAATGCGTTTTGAACAATTTCTACGCGGGTCAGCGGTGTGGACATACAAAGGGCTTGCAGCCGGTGAGTGGCATTGAGTGGTAGAACAAGATGGCATCTTGTTCTGCCAGGAAATGGAGCGCGCGCTATTCGATAAAGACGACGGTCTGAAAGTTCGGAATGTCGAACTTGGCGCGGCAACTCGCATTGGCGCAATAGAGCATGTCGTCTACGCGCACCATGTGGTCTTTGGCGTTGGCGAACTTGGCGCGCGTGTATTCATCCATCGCGCCGCGCGGCAGTTGCGCCTTGCGCGTGCGCCGCAGCCAGCGGATTTTGAAATCCTGTTTCTCGCGGCATTTCGGACAGGAATAAGTGGCGGTTTTGGTTTCGGGTCGCTCGTTGTAAAAGTCTCGTTCATCCATAGTGCGCGCAGTCTAACGGCAAACGCGTTTTGCGGGAAGCCTCACTCACGCTATCGCCGCGCCGCCGGCGTCGAAGCCAGTCGCTCTAATTCCTGATCGAGCTTTTCTAACTGGCCTTGCAACTCAACCAGCTTGGCTTGCTCCATTCGCAACGAATTTTCGCATTGCTGCAAATCGTTTTGGTGTTCTATGGCGGCTTTTTGCAACGCGGCGCGCTCGCGTTCGAGCGTACGTTTATAAGCGTTATAAGATTGCATCAGTCGCGCACGTTCCTGCGGATCTTGGCATTCGCGGATTTGTGCTTCCATCTCTTGCAACTCGTCGGCTCCGCGTTGTGGGTCTTGGGCTTGTTGAATAATAGCTTTCAGATTTTTGATTTCTTCTGACAGCGACTCGACGCGCCCCTGTTGCCGCGTCAGTTGATCAAGCACGATGCGCGTACGCAAGTTGTTGCCGGTCATTTGTTGCATCGTCACGCGCAACATTCGCACTTCTTCGAGCATGGCGCGCTGCCATTGTTCCGTCGTTCCAGGATTCGTGGCAGGCGGAGCTTGCGCCCACGCGGCGACACATAATCCAGTTACTAAAAATAAAAACAGCATCACCGAGATTTTAGTCACGCTTTTAGTCACGCTTTTAGTCATGGTTAGATTCCTTTCGTATGAGTCAGCTAAAGTTCGGAACGAGCGCCTGCACCAGCGCGCCCGTTCCAGCCAGAAATAACCCGCGCACTTACCGCGTCACGTAAAACAACCGTTTACCATTCAACGGCACCCCAGACATCACCGTACCCGAATAAGCCCTGACACCCGCCGGAGGCGTCGTGCTGTTGGTGTAAGGCGAATAGTAAGTGCCGTGTGTGTAACTCACGACGGCCTTGCCCGGCTGACCGTTGACGAAGGTGATTTGCACGTTGGCATAACCGCGCGAAGAAAACGCCGTGCCGGTGAAATCCTGCCGCGCGGGTACGCGAATGATTTCAAGCCGCTTGGTCGTGGCGCTCACGTTATACCAACGCACCGAAGGCGCTACGACGGAAGGCGATTTCGTATAGGCAATCCTGAATTCTTCCAGCTTGTTAGCGCCGGTGAAACGTCCGATGTTGACGCTCAGGCTGGAAACCTGACTGTCACGAATGTGACCGCGTACGTAAGCCGTCACCACGCCCACTACCGCGTGTCCGGTTGAGTGGTATTGCACGGTGCCGCCCGTGCTGTCGTTGAAATCAAAATCGAACGTCGGCGACGCTTGCGCGAATGCCGCCACAGAAAGCGCCGCCGCCAGCACCAACATTGAAAAGAAACGAATCATAACGGGAAGGCCCGTGGGAAAAAGATTTTGCAAATGCATGAGCAAACACTCCTTGATTCAGAGATCGGCATTTCAACCGACCTTTCATTTGGGACAGGCAAAGCCATACCAATAGCTTCGCAGAGAATGAGTCCGCCTCGGGTGGCGTCCTCACTCTCAATAGCGAAGCTGGTCAAAAAAGCGGCTCAAAGATTTTCATTTAATACGTTGCGTTTAACTATTGGCGAAAACACCGGTCTTATTTTTTTCAATTTCCCTGAGCCGCTTTTCGGCGCGGCGACGCTTACCCCAGTGAAAGCAGACGAAGTAACTCAATCAACGCGGTTGTAGTTACTCGTCTTTTCGGAAAATTCACTGACCCTTTAACTCAATGGAGAAAAATATTATGCAAACCGCAACCAGAAAATTCGTAACGTTGGCTATGACGTTGTCACTGTTCGCCGCTTTCGTCTGTGCGTTGAGCTTTTACGCAACGCCTGCCAGCAAGACGGCTTCGCTGTTGTCGCCCACGGCTTCGGCGGCCCCGGTCACCAATCAGGTTGACATCATCTTTCGCAATGGCAGCGGTCAGACCATCGGCGGCGGCTCGGTTGATCGCGTCGCTCGCGGCGAACAAGTCACCGTCATCGTACGCGCCCAGCAATACCCGATTTGCGTGCAAGTACGTGCGGCCAACGGCTTTCAACGCCAAGTCATCGCGCACAGCGAATTTCGTTTCACTGATCGCGTACCGACCAATCCGAGCTTTGACGACATCGTCGTGACGGCCCTCACGCTCGAAGGCCACCGTCTCGCCCAACGTCGCCTGCCCATCGGACGCCGGTAAAACACGCTCACTCAAGCTCCCCACGCAGCCTCTTGATGCGCAGCCCTCACAAGCTGCTCACCAAGAGGCTGCTTTTTTAAGACCGGATTTCTGGCGACTGTATGGCAACCTGTCAGGTTGCCAGGCATTTAAGTGCTTACTTTAGCTAGCAACGAACGCATTGCCGTGCCACTGGCAACCTGACAGGTTGCCATACCATTAAATTCAAGGAGTAACTCATGCAAGCTATTCGTAAATGGCCAATTATTTTGGCAGTAGCTTTATTACTAAACGCAATCAGCAGTTATGCACAAGAAAATAACTCAGGCGAAGCCAGTCGCCCGCGTCTGGCCGTAGAAAAGGCTGGGGAAGAAAATGAGCGGCTGGAAATTAAATTCGCCCGTCCGCCGGTGTTGGAAGTCGAGCTAACGAAATACCTAAGCTCCGATCTCAAAAAACGCCGCATCATCGAACTCACCGGCGTCTTGATAGAGCCGCTCAAAACCGACAAAGGACTGACCGTCTTGCCCGCACAAACGCGCTTGCGCCTGAAGGCTGCGCTGCGTCCCGGCAGTTACTTCGGCCATCCGGGCGAAGCTGTCCTCTGGCTCGATCCCTTTTTAATCGGACAAGGCATCGAAGGCTTTGCGTGCGAAGCGTCTCCTGCCGCAGTGCCTTTGCATCCGGCCTTATGCCAAAAGACCTGGCGCGTGAGCTTCGATCACGATCTTGATTACGTGCAAACGCCTGAAAGTGCTACGCCGCTGATTCTCACCCGCAAAAAGAAACACGAAGGCATTACGGGTACGCGCACCACCCGCCCCCAGGCTTTGTATTACGACCCGTCAAGCGGCAACCTCGACTCGCGCGCTTCGATGCTGGCGAATCGCCTGCCCGTCACCGGAGCCTTATACGAACTCACCACCGCCACCGCCGGACTCGTCCGTCTGGTTTTTTCGCGGCGCAATCTGTTTTTGCCTTCCGGTACGCGCGTCGTGTTTCAACTTGAAGATACTTTGCGAATGGTCGCGGCGACTGATTCGACCACGAGAATTTTGAAGTTTGAGGAAGAAAATCAGAAGCCGCGAAAAAAGAAAAAGGAAGACAAGTAAGGCAAGTCACAGCAGTGGGAATTCATGGCATCCTGCTAAAGGAAAAGAGTCAGACGGACGTTCGCGTTGCGGCTACCAGCCCGTCTTGACTCGGTTGATTTTCGGATGCAATCACTCACATCGCCGGAAGCTGCACTGGACTCACACGGCACGCCCGCTGCATTCACACACAGCGGCTCTGGCATTGCGGAGTACTCGAAATCATAACCACACGAAAACCGATATTGTTGTTACGATTGCCGGGCGCGTTCCTATTACGATTGGCAGCGCGACAGTTCCTTGAATTGTTGTTCCACGAACCGCCACGCAGCACCCGGTTATGGTGGCCTCTCCCGATCTCAGCCCCTCGCAAACGCGAGCGAACTGAAAACCTGTTGGCGCAAGTGCCAGCTATCGGCATGCTCAACGTGGCCCACCCAACTGCGGATGGATTGGTTGAGTTCGCCGAGCGGCAAGTCATTGCGCTGAAATCGTTTTTGCAAAGACGCGAATCGCTGCCGTGCGCGTCTCAGATTATCTGACCTGACGCGCACTTGTTGCGGCAAGACTCGATAGCCCAAAAAACTCGCGCCGTGCCGCGTCTCAAAAAGCTGGCTCTTGATCGGATGAATGCGCAATCGCAAAGACATCAACCACTCAGTCAAGCGGCGGCGCGCTTGCGTCAGCCAATCTTTGTTATCGCTGAACAACGCAAAGTCATCCACGTAACGCACATAACACGCCGCTCCCAAATCTTCTTTGATGAAATGATCGAAGCCGTTCAGATAAACGTTAGCAAAGAATTGGCTGGTCAGATTGCCGATGGGCAAGCCACGCCGCCGCTCAACCGGCGTGAAGAGATCGTCGCCGGGAAAGTACCAATCCAGCGGTTCTTGTGGGTTGCTGCCGTCCAGAATGCGGTCAATCAGCCACAGCGTATCAGCGCATTTCAGCTTGTGGCGGATTTGTTCTTTGAGAATGCCGTGGTCAATGCTGGGGAAGTATTTCATCAGGTCGCATTGCAACACATAACGATGCCGCCGCGCGTAACCAACAAACCGGCGCACCGCGCGATGCGTGCCGTAACCCGTGCGATTGGCAAATGAATCGGTCGTGAACGTCCGCTCGAAGATCGGCGCAATCACGTTGCACAGCGCGTGATGCACTACGCGATCACGATAAGGCGCGGCTGAAATCATTCGCCGTTTGGGTTCGACAATCTCGAAGGTGAAATAATTGCCCGGCTGATAAGTTTGGTTGACCAGTTCTGAGTGCAATTGCCATAGGTTGGCTTCTAACTGATGGTTGAAGGCCAAAACGTTCGGACGATAACGCTTGCCGCGTTGCGCCTTTTGCGCGGCTTCAACGAGGTTGGTGATGTCGGTGATTTGCGACCAGAGATCGCCGTATCGTTTCATCGTGTTGCCGCCGGTTACGCGTGGTGAACGTCATGCGGGGAAATGATTGTCAGCCAGTTTTAGCGCCGGTAGGCGCGGCTGGATATTAGCCGGTGGTGGAGCGCTTCGCGGAACCACCGGTAAAGCCACGAAAGAATTGCGCGCTCCGGCAGGAGCGCTGGACTAACATTTGGCGCAGCAATCACGACGAGTCCGG
>JAYSVR010000504.1:0-36971 GCA_043718445.1 Acidobacteriota bacterium
ACCAGCAAACGCACGCCGATGTTTTGCGACCAACCATCGCCCGGCATCAAGGCGGTTCCTTGAAAAACGGCAGGGTAAAAATAAAGCAGCGGCAACAGCAACAAGACGACCGCAATGCCAAAACGGGCTAAGCGTTCACGGCGTATTTCTGGCGCTTGGGATTCTGAGTTTTCAACTTTCATCATGAAGTGGGCGAGCGACGAGTCGTTCAAACTCGTCATAATCGCGAATGTAATCGTCAGGGTTGTATTTCGCCGACGCCAGTACCAGCAAAATCGCATCGCGGGAAAATTTATATTGAATGCCCCAAACCAGGGGCGCTACGTGAATGCCGAGGGCGGGGCTGTTGAGTAATAACTCTTCGCGCTCGCGTCCGTCGTCTACGACCAGCGAGCAATCGCCTTGCAGGCAAACTAAAAACTGATGCAGCGTTTTGTGAGCGTGTTCGCCGCGCACTTCCCGATTGGGCACGCCTGAAACTACGAAATATCGTTGAGGCGCAAAGGGGAGATTTTTTTCGATTTCGCCGACGGATAAGTTACCGCGCAAGTCGGGAATGATCGGCATGTCATAAAAAGTTACGCCTTTGACTTTAGAAGACTGCTGCGCGGCATCAGTGATTTCGGTGATGCGCTTAGGCTGTGCGTCAGCCCGCTCTGAATCCAGATAACCGATGATTTGCGCTGGATTGCCTGCGACTTTGGCGTTGGCGGGTACGTCATGCGTCACCACTGCACCTGCGCCAACCATTGCGCGCCGTCCGATGGTCAAGCCCGGCAGGATCGTAGCGTTCGCGCCAATCGTCGCGCCTTCGCGCACGATGGTGCGCGATAGAGCAGCGGGCGGATGATTGCTGCCCTGCTGACTGTCTGGATAAACGTCGTTGGAGAAGGTGGCGTTCGGCCCGACGAATACGTTATCGCCCAGCGTGATGCCGTCCCACAGTTGCACGCCGCATTTAATCGTCACGCGGTCGCCAATCAGCACGTCGTTTTCAATGAATACGTGGTCACAGATGTTGCAATCCCGACCGATCACCGCGCGCGCCGAAATGTGCGCGAAGGCCCAGACGCTCGTGCCTGCGCCGATGTGCACGGTTTCGACCAAAGCGTTGGGATGTTGAAAGTGTGCGGCACTAACCATTTCTGTTATTCGAAGAAAGTCGTCACTGCTTGAATGACTTGCTCAATTTCCGCTTCGGTCATTTCGGGGAAACACGGCAGCGTTAACACTTCGTCGCAAAGGCGTTCGGTGAAAGTCAACGCTGAAACAATAAGAGAATCTTTTTGAGCAATGGGCTGGCGATGATCTGGAACGGGATAGTGGATGTCAAAACCGATGCCGTGCGCTTGCAGATAGGCTTGCAACGCCGCGCGTTCAGTCACGCGAATGACGTATAGATGCGCAACATAGCTTTTATCTAGGTGGGCATCCAGATGCGGCGGCGTCTTGAGCGGCAACGCCGCAAAAGCTGTTTGATAACGCCGCGCAATCTCGCGCCGCCGTTCATTGCACGCCGCCAACCGAGGCAGCTTGGCGGATAAAATCGCGGCTTGTATTTCATCCAAACGACTGTTGCTGCCGCCCGCGTGTTCGGCCACGTATTTTTTGCCCCAGCCGTATTGCCGCAAACTTCTCAAGCGTTCGGCCAGTTGCGCACTAGCCGTAAGCAACGCGCCGCCATCGCCGCAAGCACCCAAATTTTTGGTGGGGTAAAAACTGAAACAACCTACGTCACCGAAGGTTCCGGCTTTCTTGCCGTTGCGTTCAGCGCCGTGGGCTTGCGCGCAATCTTCGATCAACGGAATGCCGCGCGCCGACGTTAGCGACAATAACGATTCGATATTTGCGAGTTGTCCGTAAAGATGCGTAACGATGACGGCTTTGATTTTGGGCTGCGCGTGCAAGAGATGAGCCAACGCTTCGGCATCCATCGTCAACCTGGCTTGTTCGACTTCGACATAAGCGGGGATCGCGCCCATCGCACGAATCGCGGTGGTCGAATACATTCCGGCATTGGCGACAGTGGCGACGAGATCATTAGCTTGAACGCCAACTGCTCGCAGCGCGAGTTCGAGCGCGTCGGTCCCGTTCGCTACGCCGACGCAATGCGCTGCGCCGTTCCATTGCGCGAACTCAGCCTCGAAACGTTCCAACTCAGGGCCTAACACGTACCAGCCGCGCGCGAACACTCGTTCGACAGCGGCTTGCAGTTCCACCTGCAATTCAGGCGAACTGCGTCTGAGGTCATTGATTAACAGCATAGGGTTCATTTGTCGCGGTAAGTGAGCGGAGCTTTTTGCCCGACGGGAATGCGCGAACGATATTCAAACCCCGCGCGGCGCTGTTGAAAGTCGGCTTTCGCGGCGGCAATCAGTTTGCGGTCTTTGAAGAGTTCGAGCGCGCTCAACGCCAGGGTTTTAGCGGCGACGACCATGCCTTTGCGTCCGATGTCGGAACCCGCGCACGCCGTACTCTGCCAACTATGATCGGGCGTGCCCGGCACAAAGGTCGCCGTAGTGAATTGCGCGGTCGGCACGATCCAACTCACATCGCCTACGTCGGTTGAACCGAAACCGGTGCCGTCATCAACAGCGGGCTTTTGAATTTGAGCTTCGCTGCCTAGCGGCAACGCACCGTCGAGCGAAAAAGTCTGCCGCAACTTTTCGGCAAAGGTTTTTTCTTCGGGCGTGTAACTCAAACCGCCTACGGCTTTCAGTTGCACGTCGAACAAATTCGCCAACGGCGCGTTGGGCAACAGGTTGAATACGCTGCCGACGATTTCCATCTTCATCTGAGTTTCGGTGGCGAGCGCACCGGCTTCTGCACATTTCACGATGCGCGACCAGATGCCATCCAGCGTAGGCATGCTCGGATGGCGCGCGTACATATACACCTCGGCAAAATCGGGAACGATGTTCGGAGCCGCACCGCCATTGGTGATGATGTAATGCAAGCGCGTGGTTTGCGGTACGTGTTCGCGCAGCATGTCTACGGCGTGCGTCATCAAGAGCGCGGCGTCGAGTGCCGAACGCCCTTTGTCGGGCGCTCCGGCGGCGTGGGCGGCGGTTCCGTAAAAACGAAACTTCGCGGTGATGTTCGCCAGCGAATTTTGCATATCCGCCGCGTTGCGATCACCGGGATGCCACGCCAGCACGACGTCGCAATCGTTGAAGACGCCTGCGCGCGACATATACACCTTGCCGCTGCCGCCTTCTTCAGCGGGCGAGCCGTAAAAGCGAATCGTACCTGAGAGCTTCTTTTCGACGAGATAATTTTTGACCGTGATGGCGGCAAAGGCCGAAGCCACGCCGAATAGATTGTGGCCGCAACCGTGGCCGGGAGCGCCGGTGACGAGGGCTTTCTTTTCGGCTCCGTCGGCTTGCGAGAGGCCGGGCAGCGCGTCGTATTCACCAATGATGCCGATGATCGGTTGGCCGCTGCCATAGCTCGCCACAAACGCCGTAGGAATGTCAGCGACGTTTTCCTGCAAGGTGAAACCCGCCGCGCGCAGTTCGGCTTTGAGCAACGCCGCGCTCTTGTGTTCTTTGTATCCGACCTCTGGCTCTTCCCAAATTTTGCGCGACAGTGCGCCGTATTTTTGCGCCTGCGCATCCATTTGTTTGAGGATCGCAGCGCGTTCGTCTTGCGCGTGCAACGGCGCGACGAACCACAGCAACGCGACACAGGCCGATGCCCAAAAAATTTTGTTCACTGAATTGCTCCCTTTGGATAAGTTGGATTGATTGCGTGACGCGGAGTGTAGCCGATGCCGACGCTGGCGGCGAAGGCTAGCCAAGTTTTCGCGCCTCGCCTAGTATGCGCCCGTGCAAATGAAGTCGCCCCCTTTGTTACCACTCAAACTTAAGGAGCAGCCATGTCGCTTTGCTTTAAGACCATCACCATTTTGTTAATCGTCGGCGCGGCGGTGTTGCCGTGGCGGTTCGCTGAGGCGCAAACGCAAAGCGCGCCACCGCAACAGCAAAAACCCCCGACTCCGCCGGAACCCGACGAGCAGGAATCGGTCGTACGCATCTCGACCCAACTCGTACAAATTGACGCCGTCATCACCAATAAAAAAGGCGAGCACGTGCTGGACGTGAAAGAAGACGAAGTCGAACTTTATGTTGACGGCAAAAAACAGCCGCTCACCTTTTTCAAACTCATTAAGATTCCGGTCAAAGAGCGCGAGCCTGAAGCAAAGAAAGACGAAAAGAATCTGACCGTCGCGCCGCCCAATCTGTCAGGCCGCGTCATCGCGCCCGAAAAAGTCGCGCGCACCATCGCCTTTATCGTAGACGACCTGAGCCTGTCGTTTGAGAGCACTTATTACACCCGCGAGGCGTTGAAAAAATTCGTCACCCAACAGATGGAAGAAGGCGATCTCGTCGGCATCATTCGTACGGGACGCGGACTCGGCGCGTTGCAACAATTCACCAGCGACAAGCGTCTGTTGCTGACCGCGATTGACCGGCTCACGTGGAATCCGTTTGCGCGCAGCATGGTGCCGAAATTCGGAGTCGGCGGAGCCAATGGCGTCACGGCGAATCCGAACGAAAGCGAAGAAGACCGGCAAGCGCGACAGGCTTCGCAAGATCGGCAAGACGACTTTCGTGACACGGTGTTTTCGACGGGTACGTTGGGCGCGGTGAATTTTGTCGTACGTGGTTTGCGCGAGTTGCCCGGTCGCAAGATGGCAGTTTTGATCTCTGACGGCATTACGCTGTTTAGCCGCGACGGCGATCAGAATCAGCAGGTCATCGAAAACGTACGCCGTTTAGTAGATCAGGCCAATCGTTCAAGCGTCGTCATCTATTCGCTCGACGCGCGCGGCTTGCAAACGCTTTCGCCCACGGCGGCAGATGATTTTAACGGCATGTCGCAAGACCAGATAGAGCAACAACGCGAACAGACCACGCAACAATTCGGCGAGTCGCAAGACGGCTTGAGTTATCTGGCGCGCGAGACCGGCGGCTTTGCGATTCTGAACAATAACGACCTGAACCTCGGCGTACGCAAGGTGCTGAAAGACAACGAGAGTTATTACCTGCTGGGCTTCGACCCTGACGATGCGAGCTTTGACCGCAAGTATCACAACATCCGTTTGCGCGTGACGCGCGCGGGTTTGACGGCGCGTTCGCGCAAAGGATTTTTCGGCATCCCCGACACCGCGCCGCGTCCAGTTGCCAAGACGCGCGACGAACAGATTCTCAACGCGCTCTATTCACCTTTCGGCGCGCGCGATTTCACGCTGCGTATGACTTCGGTCTTTTTTAACGTAGACAGCCCTCCCGTAACGGCAACATCGGCTGCAACAGCTAAACCCGACGCGAATGCCAAACCGAAAAAAGATAAAGAAAACAAAATGCCCGAAGGCACGCTGACCTTCGTGCGTTCGATGCTGCATCTCGAAGCCGACAAGTTCACCGTCACGTCTTCACCGGAAGGCAAGCGCGAGATGAAACTCGAACTCGTCGCCTTCGCCTTTAACGAACAAGGCGCGATCACCGATCAAGTGGGGCGTTCGTTCGAGATGAGTTACACCGAGGAAGAATATCAACGCATCTTGCGCGACGGTCTGGTTTATACGTCAAACATTGCGCTCAAACAGCCGGGCGCTTATCAGTTTCGCATCGTGGCGCGCGATCCGGCGACCGGCAAGTTGGGTTCAGCCGGACAGTTCATTCAAATCCCCGATCTGAAAAAGAAACGGCTGGCGATGTCAGGCATCGTGCTGGCAGGTACGCCCAAAGGCGCGAACGACGTGGCGGTTGCGCCTGCTACCGAAGCTGCCGAAATAAAACGTGAGGAACGCCGTCAACGCGAACTCGCTATGACCTTGCGTCGCGTACCGCGCAATGCCGTGCTGGATTACGCTTTTCACGTATACAACGCGGCGCTTGATGCGACGACGAAGCAACCGCAATTGACTTCGTTTACCGAGCTTTACCGTGACGGCAAACGAATCCATCAAGGGCAGGAACGTCCCGTAGCGCTGGGCGATAACGCTACGCAACAACGAGTCGCTTGTTTCGGGCAAATGGGTTTTGACAATATGGCGGCGGGCGAATACGCCTTGCGAGTGGTGGTGAAAGACCACGCCGCCAATCGCAAATACGCGCAGGTTGAACAGTGGATTGATTTCACAGTGAACTGAAATCACCTCAACCGCCATTTTGAAATTAGAGATTTGTGTTTACCTGACGGGGCTTTCGCCACAAAGAAGCACAAAAACCACAAAAGCCTTCTTTTCCTTTTGTGGTTTTTGTGTTTTTTTGTGGCGAAAGCTCCGTAAAGATAAAGTGGGCCTTCAATGTCCAAACACGCATTTAGGCAGAGAGGCTTTTTCTCTGCCTAACATTGGTTAATGGACAAGGGACAATCGGTGATACGGGTGCGTCAACTTCAAATCGCACTCAACGCGAAATCGTTATCAGTACAAGTAAGCTATGAAACATTTGTTAAGGTTATTGTTTTTAATGCTAGTGGCAGTGGGATTTTGGTGGGCAGTTGCTCGTTCAACCAGTGCGCAAAATGATTCCGTCAGTCTTCAAACTTCCCTGCCTGATTTCGACCTGCGCCAACCGGTAACGAACGACAACACCAGCGCGAACCATGAAGCAGCGAAAAAACTTTGGGGGCTGCAAACACGTCTTTCACAAAACAGCGCCGCCGCGCCGAACACCATCGCGCGCCGTTTTGTGCAAATGCGCAGCGATGCGTTTCGCCTCAGCGCCAGCGAAGCCAATGCGCTCACCGTAGCCCGTGAATATCGCACTGAACACAACGGACTCACGCACGTGACCTTGCAACAAACATTGCAAGAGGCACATCGCGCCATCCCGGTGTTTGAGGGTGATGTCACAACGCACATCGCACGCAATGGCGAAGTCATCGCCGCCAGCGGTTCGCTCGTTAGCCGCCTGGCTGAATCCATCAACACAACTGAGCCGGCGCTTACGGCGGAGCAAGCCTTGCGCGTCGCGGCTGATTATGCGGCGGTCGGTACGACTTCATTGCAACGCCAGACGCTCGCGGGCAAGACGATCTTCAAGGCAGAGAAATACGAACGCGACGTTACGCCTGAGTTGGTTTACTTCCCTCTCACCACTGAAGCGACGCCAAATGCGACGCGACTGGCGTGGCAGATGACGTTGTGGTTGCGTGATACGCCCGATGTTTATTTGTTGGTGATTGATGCCGAACGCGGTTCGTTGCTCTATCGCCGCAATCTAACAAACTACGAACAGGCGAATTACGAGCAAGCGCAAAACGGGCCGCGCGGACAAGTCTTCACCGGCGAAAGCCCGCGTCCGAACCTGCCCGTAGCCACGACCAATCCCGCGACGATTGAACGCGTCGAACTTCCCTTTCGCGCTGCGCCGTTTAACTCACGCGAGACGTTCACGACGGGCGACCCGCATTACGATTGGTGGAACGCCAAAGCGCCTAACGATCTCATCAGCAACAACACCAGCACTTATTTAGACCGCGACGCGACGCCTAACCAACCCGATCAGCCGCGCCTGACTGTGACCGATGGCCTCTTCAATTTTCCGCTTGATCTGTCGCTTGCGCCGACGACCGGTGATTATCAAAAGGCCGCACAAGCCAATCTGTTTTATTGGACGAACCGTTATCACGACATTCTTTATCAGTTCGGTTTCAACGAAGCGGCGGGCAATTTTCAAACCGACAATTTCACTTTCGGCGGACGCGGCAGCGACGCGGTGCTGGCCGAAGCGCAAGACGGCAGCGGTACGAACAATGCGAATTTCTCTACGCCCGCCGATGGCAATGCCGGACGGATGCAGATGTATTTGTGGACGGGCACGCCGCAACGCGACGGCGATTTCGATCAGGGCATAGTGATTCATGAACTCACTCACGGCTTGAGTAACCGGCTAGTCGCGGGCTTGAGCGGCGTGCAAGGCGGCGGCATGGGCGAGGGCTGGTCGGATTATTTCGGCATCGTGTTGCTGGCGAAAGAAGGCGACGATCTCAACGGCAGTTATGCCGTAGGCCAATACGCCACCGGCAATTACACGCGCGGCATTCGACGCTTTCCTTACAGCTCGAACACGAGCGTTTATCCATACAATTACGGCGATGTGCGACTCACCAGCGCCGTTCATCCGACGGGCGAGATTTGGTGCAATGCGCTGCTCGAAATGCGCGCGCAGTTGATTCGGCAATACGGCTTTCAGGAAGGCCAGCGCCAGAGCATTCAACTGGTCGTGGACGGCATGAAACTTTCGCCGCGCTCGCCTTCGTTCGTAGACGCACGCAACGGCATCTTGCTGGCCGACAAGGTCAACAACGGCGGCGCGAATCAATGCCTGTTGTGGCAAGCCTTCGGCAAACGCGGCCTGGGCTACCTGACCGAATCGCTCTCGGCTAACGATAACTTCCCGATTGAAAGTTTCGATGCGCCGCCCGCATGCAACCCGGCGGGCACGTTGACGCTTGATCGCAAGAGCTATCTTTCGGGCGAAACGATGCGCGTCAGTTTGGGTGACCGCAATGCGACCGGCACGGTGCGCGTGCGCGTCGTGAGCTTGCCGAGCGGCGACGAAGAAACTTATACGCTCACGCCCGATGCCGTCTTCAATGGCGCTTACAACGGTTCAGCGCGTATCAGCAACAGCGCCGTGCAAAAAGGCGACGGAGTCGTGCAGGCTTCGCTCACAGCGCGCGACCGCTTGCGCGTGAGTTACGAAGACGCCGACAACGGCGCGGGCGCGGCGTCAACGATCACGAAAGAGTTTTCGCTCGCAGGCGAAAACCGTTTGTATGAAGACGATTTTGAGAGCGGCAATCGCGGCTGGTTGCCGATGGAAGCGAGCAGCACGTGGGCGCTGACCACGACGCGGGCGGCTTCGGGTACGACTTCGTTCACTGACAGTCCGGGGGCGAGTTATCCGAACAACGCCAGCTATTCGCTGTTGTCGCCGCGCTTTGATTTCAGTCGGATGGACGGCGTGACGCTGGCTTTCACGCACAGCTATGCGTTCGAGAACCTTTTCGATTACGGCTTTGTCGATTCGTCAATAGACGACGGCGCGACGTGGCGGCGGATGGCGGCTTATACCGGCACGCTCGCTGCGTTCACGCCCGCGCGCGTGAGCCTTGACGGACTCGCAGGCGCAAGCAATGTACGGTTGCGCTTGCGCGTGCAAAGCGACCTCGGAACCGTTGCCGATGGTTGGTACGTTGACGACATTCGCGTCATCGGGCGGCAATCGGATATTGCTGCGCTGCCGCCCAATGCGGCTTACGCGCCGGTCATTACCGAAGCCGTGAACGCTTTCGGCACACTGGCAGGCGGCAACACCGTCCGCATTCTTGGTGCGAATTTTTCGGAAAGCGCCGACACAACGGTCTGGTTCGGCGCACGCGCGGCGACCAACGTCACGGTGTTAGGGCAAGGCGTGCTGACTTGCACAGTACCGGCTGCCACTGCGCCGGGTGCGATCACAATCAGGCTCGAAAATCGTTTCGGCTCGGCGCAGTTGGTGAACGGTTATCTGTATTATCAATCCACCGCGACGCCGTCTGCGGTTACGGTCAGCAGCCTCACGCCTGAGGCGGGTTCGGTGCGCGGCGGCACGGTCGTGACGGTGTTGGGCAACAACTTCACGCCCGAGACGCGGCTGCAATTCGGCACGCTGACGGCGGCGACGCCGCAATTCATCAGCAGCCAAATGCTGCGCGTTACGACGCCGGCAGCGACCGCCAACGGCGCAGTCAACGTGCTGGTCTCGCACGGACTCAATCTGTTGGCGACCTTGCCGAATGCTTATAGCTACCACGCGCCGACGCCTCCCGCCTTAACCTTACTTGCGCCCAATGGCGGCGAACAGATTTTTACCGGTACGACGCTCACGGTGCGTTGGCGTTCATCAGACAACCGCGCGCTCACGCGCCATCGCGTCGAGTTGCACACCGGCGAAGGCGCAGCGCGCCGCAAAGTCACTGACCTCGCCACCGAATTGCCCGGCAGCGCGCAATCATTCAACTGGAATATCTCAACCGGCTTGGCCGCCGGAACGAGTTACGCGCTCCGCGTCACCGCGCTCGACGACGAAGGCGCTGAGACCGAAGCCTTCTCGACCACCGCCTTCGCACTCGCGCGCCGTTGGCAAGCCGTCGGCACGATTGCGCAATCCGTGCAACGTCCTGCTGTGACATCTGACGGACAAAACCTTTTCGTCTTTGGTGGACGCACCGGCACGGCGAGCAGCACGACGATTGCGACGGCGCAACGCTTCAGGCTCGATCAAACACCGCCGGTGTCTGAACCGCTTGCGGCAATGCCGGTGGGCTTGAACGCAGCCGAAGCGGCTTATCTCAACGGCAAGATTTATATCGCGGGCGGCATCAATCAGCAGATCACGATTGAGCAAAAACTTTTCGTTTATGACGTAGCGGCAAACTCATGGACAACTGCTGCGCCGCCGCCGACTGACGTTTTTCTTTACGCGCTGGTGGCTGACCCCGTGCGTAATGTTCTCTATCAAATCGGCGGCATCGGCTTCGATTCCAACGCCAACTCGCGCCGCGGGTGGCGTTATACGCCGCAAACCGATCAGTGGGATGAATTGCCGTCGATGACGACGGCGCGTCTTGCACACGAAGCCGCGCTCATCAACGGCAAACTTTATGTATGCGGCGGCGCAGCCTCCACTGAGGTTTTCGATTTCGACGCGCAACGTTGGACAACGCTGGCGAACCTGCCGGTGGCGCGTCAATACGCGGTGAACGGACTCGCGCAAACCGCCGACGGACGCGCGCTGTGGCTGATTGCCGGTGGCGAATTGCTCACTAGCACTACGCCGTTGGGTGACGTGATGGCTTACGATTTAGCCAACAATCGCTGGTTCCCGCTCGATGGTTCGTTCGGCTTGATCACGGCGCGTTCATTGACCGCAGGCACGACAATCAACAACGCACTTTATGCGGTCGCCGGTTTCACGGGCACGACCAATCTCGCCAGCGTCGAACGTTTGCCGCTCAACAACCTGACAGTGATGAATCCGAACCAACCGCCGCTGCTGGTTACGCCTCAGTCTTCGTTGGCCTTTGTCGGACAGGAAATCAGTTTTGAAGTGAATGGTTACGACCCGATGCGCGACAACGCGCTGACACTCGCGGCGCAAAACCTGCCGACGGGCGCGACGTTTGACAGCACCGCGAATAGCGCCAATAACTATGGATCGGTGACAGGACGCTTGCGCTGGACTCCATCGGCAGCCGGTGAGGCCACGATCAATTTCACGGTGAGCGACGGGCAGTTGAGCGATACGCGCGCCATCACCTTGCGCGTCAAAAACGCTGCGCCGCTGGCCGCCGTCAACGCCGCCAGTTACCGCGCGGGCTCCGTCGCGGCAGAACAAATCTGTTCAGCCTTTGCCGCGAATCTGGGAACCCAAACTGCTATCGCGCAAACCTTACCGCTGCCTGCGACGTTGGCTGGAACCACCGTGACGGTGAACGGCATCGCGGCGCAGTTGTTTTTCGTCTCGCCCTTGCAAATCAATTTCCTGCTGCCGCCCGCTGTGGGATTGGGTACGGCACAAGTCGTCATCCGCACTGCGCAAGACGTTTATTCAGTCGGTACAGTCGAGGTCGTCCCCAGCTTACCTGCGGTCTTCACGAACAACGCGCAAGGCACAGGCGCGGCTGCGGCATTGGCTACGCCGGATGGCGTGACATATCAGTCCGCGCCGTTCGACATCACCATCGGCGGGCGTCCGAATTTTCTATTGCTGTTTGCGACGGGTATCAGACGGGCTACGACGGAATTCCCCAACGACGGCAATGGCGTAGCCGAAACCGTCCGCGCCACCATCGAAGGCCAATCGGCAAACGTGCTTTACGCGGGCGCGCAAGGCAGCCTCGTCGGACTCGATCAACTCAATCTCGAATTCCCCGCGAGTTTGGCAGGACGCGGCGAGCGTGAGGTAGAAGTGGTGATTACGGTGAATGGCGTTGAGGCAAATCGCGTTACGGTACGCGTCAAGTAACCAGAAGGGCTTTCGCCACAAAAAAGCACAGAAGACACAAAAGGAGACCTCATAATCAGAAATCTTTTTTGTGGCCTTTGTGCTTTGTTGTGGCGAAAGCCCTTCTGCCGTTTAGCTCGCCTTTATACCCAGTCGGGTTCCTGAGTGAAAAAGTGTTTGATGTTGCGGATGGCTTGCGCTGTGCGTTGTTCGTTTTCGATCAGGGCGAACCGCACGTGCGTGTCGCCTGCTTGTCCGAAGCCGATGCCGGGCGCGACGGCGACGCCTGCGTCGGTGATGAGATGTTTGGCGAATTCGAGCGAACCGGCTTTCGCATATTGCTCAGGCATTTTGGCCCACACGAACATCGTGCCTTGCGGCGCAGGTACGTTCCAACCGATGGAATGCAAACCTTTGATCAGCGCATCGCGGCGATTTTTATAAACGCTCACAATCTCTGGCACGTATTCATCACAATCGCGCAGCGCAATCACGCCCGCGATTTGAATCGGCTGAAACATGCCGTAATCCAAATAACTCTTGATGCGCGTCAGCGCGTAAACGACTTGCGCGTTGCCTACGCAAAAGCCCATGCGCCAGCCCGCCATCGAATAGCTTTTCGACATCGAGAACATTTCGACCGCGATGTCTTTGGCGCCTTTGACTTGCAGGATGCTCGGCGCTTGTCCGTCGTCAAAAATCAAATCGGCGTAGGCCAAATCGTGAATCACGAGGTAGCCGCGATGGCGCGCTATGTCTATCACTTCCTCAAAAAACGCGAGGTCAACCGTGGTGGTCGTAGGGTTGTGCGGAAACGAAAGCACCAGAATTTTGGGCTGCGCGCTGTCCGAGTATTCGAGCTTGCGCAAGGCTTCGAGCGTAGCTTCAGCGCCATCATTGATCGGCAACTTGATGATTTCGCAACCGGCAATCGTCGCGGCGAACGAGTGAATCGGATAGCTCGGATCGGGCACGATGACTTTATCGCCCGGTTCGACCAGCGCGAGAATCAAATGCGAGAAGCCCTCTTTCGCGCCGATGGTGGCGATGGCTTCGGTTTCAGGATTGAGTTCGACGCCGTAACGCCGCGCGTACCAGCGCGTGATTTCAAGCCGCAGATTCGGAATGCCTTTCGATTGCGAATAGCGATGGTTCTTGGCGTGTTGGGCGGCTTCGCAAAGTTTGTCTACGATGGGTTGCGGCGTCGGCAGATCAGGATTGCCCATGCCGAAATCAATGATGTCTTCGCCGCGATGGCGCGCTTCCATCTTGAGTTGATTGGTTACCGCAAACACATAAGGCGGCAATTTTTCGATGAGCGGAAAACGGAAATTCATTCAGTACGACCTGCTTTCAGTGGCTTTCAGAGTAATTAGGCGAGTCAAAATTGACAGGCGGTTTGAGCCGCTTCTATAGTGCCTTTCGCCTTTCGTATTTCAAATAAAACAACCAGAAAGGTAGAACAGGTTGGTAACCTGTTCTACCGAATTTTAAGGAGCCGCATCCCGTATGTCAGCTAGCTCAGAGTTTAATAGTCCCCAAATTGAAGTGATGATCTCGGCGGAAGAAATTCAAATCCGTATCAAAGAATTAGGCGCAGCGATTGCGCGCGATTACGCCGGACGCAAGCCCGAACTCATCTGCGTGCTGAAAGGGGCGCTCGTGTTTATGAGCGACCTCATTCGCGCGACCGATCTTGAATTGAGTATTGATTTCATTGCCGTGTCGAGTTACGGCAAGGGGACGCAATCAACCGGCGAAGTGCGCATCGTGAAAGACCTCGACGAACCGCTCGCCGGTCGTGACATCATTCTGGTCGAAGACATTCTCGATACTGGCCTGACTTTGAGCTATTTGGTCAACAGTTTTCGCGCGCGCGGGGCGACTTCCATCAAGATCGTCACCTTACTCAACAAGCCCGAACGACGCAAGGCCGACGTACACGCTGATTACATCGGCTTCACCATCGAAGATAAATTCGTCGTCGGCTACGGACTTGATTACGCCGAACGCTATCGCAACCTGCCTTATATCGGCATCGTGAAACAGTAGTGAGAGGTCGTGAGCGACCTTTACCATAACTTTACCTTTGCGTTGTCGCATCTGGCTGGACAGCGCAACAAAAATTTGTACACTGCCGTTCGTCCCGCTGCCTCACTGGAATTTGTCAGTCGGGAAGCCCCAAACAATTTTTTCCACAACGAATATCTTAACGCCGCCTGCTTTTAACGATGCTGTTTAGCCAGACGTGCGGGTAAGAACTACACACGAGGTTTCGGCAATGCCGCGTAGCAATTCATTTTCGACGGTCTCTTTTCTCACCGCTTCTTTAAAAACCCGCAGCCGCATTAGCTTGGTCGCTATAGCATTCACAATGGTCACAATGGTGCTGACTCTCGGCGGGTGGCATTTGATTTCCAGTCGCGCAGCTTCAGGCACGGCGGTTAGTTTGACCACGTTAGGCACGCCTTACACCCAAAATTTCGATACGCTTTCCAATACTGCTGGAAGCACCACCAATGTGCTTTCAATTCCTGGATGGGGATTAACCGAAACCGGCGGGGGCACACGCGATAACGAGCAATATGCCGTTGACACTGGCGGCAGCAATTCGGGCGATACCTATAGTTACGGCACGGCGGCAGCTACCGATCGTGCGCTAGGTGGGTTGCGCAGTGGCACCTTGCTCCCTGTCTTCGGTGCCTGCTTCACCAATAACACGGGAGCAACCGTGACCAGCCTGCAAGTTGCATACACTGGTGAAGAATGGCGACTCGGAACTGCTGCGCGCACTGACCAAATCAGTTTTGAATACAGTACCAATGCGACCGACTTTGTCATCGGAACCTGGACAGCCGTGGCAGCACTAAACTTTGTCACGCCGGTGACTGCAACCACCGGAGCGAAAGACGGCAACGTCGCAGCCAACCGTACTGCCTTGTCAACAACTATCACGGGATTGACGATTGCGAATGGCGCGACTTTTTTTATCCGCTGGACTGACATTGATGCTACTGGTGCGGATGACGGTTTAGCCGTTGACGACTTTTCTATCACGCCCCAAGGCACAGTGACCGTACCGATACTTACCATCACCGCGCCGGACGCCTCTGCGTCGGAAACCGGGCCGGATGCAGGCACGTTCCGCATCACGCGCACCGGCGCAACGACCAGCGCGTTAAGCATCAGTTATTCGATTGCCGGAACCAGCACGGCCAGCCCCGGTGATTACAACCCCGCACTGACGGGAACCACGACGATTCCGATTGGCAGCGCATTCGTAAACCTAACGATTACTCCGGTTGACGACATGTTGGTGGAAGCCAGCGAAACCGTCATTCTCAATCTGACCGACACGGTGGATTACGATCTGGGTTCGCCTGCTACTGCCACCATCACGATCAGTGACAATGACAGTCCGCCTACGCTTTCGATCAACGATGTTTCGATTACTGAGGGCAATGCTGGCACATCGTTGTTGACCTTCACGGTTATGTCATCGTCACCCTCGCCCGCCGGCGGCTTCGATGGATTCCTCTTTAA
Source organism: Acidobacteriota bacterium (assembly GCA_043718445.1). Classification (GTDB taxonomy): domain Bacteria; phylum Acidobacteriota; class Blastocatellia; order RBC074; family RBC074; genus JACPYM01. Next base: position 15,549 of record JAYSVR010000504.1, read on the forward strand.
CTTCACTACGATGAACGGCACGGCGACCACCGCCGACAATGACTACGTGGGAGTCGTCAACCAATTCGCCAGCATCAGCCCAGGTAATTCATCCACCACTGTTTCGGTCACGATCAACGGCGATACCACTGTTGAAACCAACGAGACCTTCAGCGTCGTGCTGGCTAAAGAAGACCCGATGGATCTGGCCTTCAACTTCTCGGACGACACCGGCGTCGGAACGATCAACAACGATGACGTAGCCATCACGCCGATTCACGACATACAAGGCAGCGGCACGATTTCGCCGTTGTCGGGTTCGGTTATCACCGAAGGCATCGTCACGGCGCTGCGTACGAATGGCTTTTACCTGCAAGCGCCAGAAGGGGAATACGACGCCAATCCGGCTACGTCAGAAGGCATCTTCGTTTTCGGTAGCCCGGTTTCTGCCTCGGCAGTCGTCGGCAATCGCTTGCGGGTGACTGGCACCATCACCGAATTCATTCCCACCGGCGAGATTTGCAGCAATGTGCTGCTGCGACCGAATTGCCTGCCTGAAATTTCGACGACGCAATTGACCGGCCCAACCATTGTGCAACTCTCGACGGGCAATACTTTGCCAGCGGCGGTGACGTTGCTTCAGCCTTCGCCGGGTGGCGGCATTACGCAACTCGAACCTTTCGAATTTATGCGGGTGAAAATTGCTGCGCTGACCGTCGTGGCTCCGACCGGCGGCTTTAAGAACGAAGCCGCCGCAACCTCGACCAGCGACGGCGTGTTTCAGGGCATCATCACCCCAGTGATTTCGCGGCTTTTCGACATTCCTAACCGCCCTTATCGTGAAGCGGGGATCGAAGCGCCTGAACCCGTGCCGCCCGGCAGCGGCGCAATGATTCCGCCGGTGCCGCGCTTTGACGGCAACCCCGAACGCATTCGCGTTGACAGCGATGCGCTCGGCCAGCCTGTGATTGACGTGACGACCGGTGCGACGGTCGCCAACCTGCAAGGCGTACTCGATTATGCGTTTCGCACTTACACGCTGTTTCCCGACGGCACGGCGACGCCGACAGTGTCGGGCAATGTGACGGCCTTGCCGCTGCCTGACCCTGATGCCAATCAGTTTCGCGTGGGGTCATTCAACATCGAACGGTTTTATGACGACGTAAACGACCCGGGCGGCGACACCGTGCTAACGCTGACCGCGCTCAACAATCGTTTGAATAAGGCTTCGCTGGCGATTCGCAACATTTTGCGTAGCCCAGACATTCTCGGCATCGTCGAAGCCGAAAAACTTTCGGTGCTGCAATTGCTGGCGAACAAAATCAACGCTGATGCCGTCGCGGCGGGGCAGCCGAATCCGGGTTACGCCGCTTTTCTGGTTGAGGGTAACGACCCCGGCGGCATTGACGTAGGCTTCCTCATCAAAACCGCTATCGTCACCGGTACGACGCCGCGCGTCAGCGTGACAGAGGTGTTGCAGGAAGGTGCCGCGACCACTTTCATTGACCCCACCGATATGTCGGTTGACACGCTGCATGATCGTCCCCCGCTGCGTCTCACGGGCTTTGTGAACAACGCCGATGGACGCTCGTTCCCGATCACGGTCATCGTCAATCACCTGCGTTCACTCAACGGCAACAACGATCCGGTGGATGGCACGCGCGTTCGTTTCAAACGGCAAAAGCAGGCCGAGTTTCTGGCGAACCTCGTGCAAACGCGCCAGACCAACAATCCCAACGAACGCATTGCACTGGTCGGCGATTTCAACGCATTCAAGGTGAATGACGGCTACGCCAATTTGATGGACGTCATCAGAGGCGTGCCGACGCCCGATAACCAAGACGTAGTTCCCTCTGGCGCTGATCTGGTCAACCCTGACCTCGTCAATCTGGTGAATGATTATCCGGGTTCTGCCAGCTACACCTACGTATTCGGCGGCAACGCGCAACCACTCGATCACGTGCTGGTGAACGGCAAGCTGAATGACTTCTTCGCGCAGTTTTATGTTGCGCACCTCGACGCCGACTTCCCTGAAATTTATCGCACCGATGCCAATCGCCCTGAACGCATTTCTGACCACGACGCGCCGGTGGCCGCTTTCAATTTCGATCCGCTGCCTGACATTTCATTGACCAAAACTCACACGGGCGATTTCACCGTGGGGATGACGGGGCAATATAACTTTCTCGTCACTAACGACGCGTTGGCTGGGGCCACGCTAGGCGCTGTCACACTGACCGATAACCTGCCCGCCACCCTGACGTTGAACTCGTTCAGCGGTACGGGCTGGACTTGCACCGGCACGGGTACGGCAAACGTGAGTTGCACGAACGCGACGATCCTTAATCCGGGTGACAGCCTTCCGGTGCTGACCATCACCGTCAATGTCGGCGCGGGCACGCCCGTTGGCCCGAACAGCATTACGAATATCGCCAGCGTACGAACGCCCCGCGAAGAAGAACCGAATTTCATAGATAACGAAGCGCGCGACAAAACGACGATTCTGGCGGTGGTTTGCCCGACGATTACGCTCACACCGGCGAGTGTGCCCGCTGGCGTAGTCGGTACGGCTTATCTCACGCAGAACTTTTCAGCAGCAGGCGGAACAGGGCCTTACAGCTTTGTGCTGACGGGAACGCTGCCGATGGGAATGACGTTCAGCGGCGGAGCGTTGAGCGGTACGCCAATGCAAGCTGGCACATTCAGTTTCACCGTCACGGCGACTGAAGCCATGACCAATTGCACCGGCGCGCAAATGTATTCACTAAGCGTGACTTGCCCGACGATCACGGTGACACCGACAACGTTGCCGAATGCAACCGTCGGTACGGCTTATACCGGCACGTTGATGGCGAGCGGCGGCACAGCGTCTTACACCTTCTCAACGGTTTCGGCTTTGCCGATGGGCTTGACGCTCAACAGCAATGGCACGATCACCGGCATTCCGATGGCGGCTACTACTGTCAACATCAACGTCATTGCCACTGACAGCAAAGGCTGCACCGGCAGCGCGGCGGTGAGCTTCTCTATCGTTTGCCCGACGATCACGGTGACGCCTACGACGTTGCCGAATGCGACGGCGGGCGTGACTTATACCGGCACGTTGTCAGCCAATGGTGGAAATGCCTCGTATACTTTTGCGCTGGCGTCGGGTTCGAGTTTGCCAGCCGGACTAACCCTCAACAGCAACGGCACGATTACCGGTACGCCGACGACGGTGGGAGCGGTGAACGTCAATGTCGTAGCGACTGACAGCAAAGGTTGCACCGGCAGCGCGGCTGTTGGCTTCTCTATCGTTTGCCCGACGATCATGGTGAACGTTCCGGCAACGAACACTGGAATCGTGACTGCGCCTTTCAGCCAAACATTCACCCAAACAGGCGGCGTAGGCACTACGACATTCAGCACCGCGAGCGCCTTGCCGACGGGCCTTACGTTATCAGCCGCAGGCGTATTGTCCGGCACGCCAATCCAGTTGGGCAGCTTCCCGCTGACCGTGAAAGCGACTGACAACAACAACTGTATGGGCACGGCGAGTTACACGCTGACGATCAGCAAAGCGAATACGACCACGGTGGTCGTATCGTCATTGAGTCCTTCGCTCATCAATCAGGCTGTGACGTTCACCGTTACCGTCGCGCCCGTTGCGCCTGCGACGGGAACACCGACCGGCACGGTGCAATTCAAAATTGACGGCGTAGCCTTCGGCGCTCCTGTCGCGTTGACAGTTCCCCCGGCACCGGCTGCTGGCGGCGCAATCGCGTTGGCGCTCCTGGCAGATTCCACGGCTTCGGTGACAACTGCGACGTTGTCATTAGGGGCGCATACGATCACAGCGGAATACAGCAGCGACGCGCTGTTTAACGGCAGCATAGGTTCGATGACACAAAACGTCATTGCCAATCCGAACGTTGATCCGGTGCCGAGCGATCAAAAGCCGGGCAGCGTGTTGTTTTATAACTACTTCACGTCAACGGTGGATGCGGCGCGGCAGAACACCCGCATCAACATCACGAATACGCACGTGACGCAAAGTGCATATGTGCATCTGTTCTTTGTGGACGGCAGCAATTGTTCGGTGGCTGATAGTTATATCTGCCTGACGCCCAATCAGACGGCGAGCTTTTTGGCGAGCGATCTTGATCCGGGTACGACTGGTTACATCGTCGCGGTAGCAACTGACCGCACCGGCTGCCCGATTGATTTCAATTTCTTGATCGGCGACGAATACGTGAAGCTCAGTTCAGGCCATCAAGCCAATCTCGGTGCGGAAGCCATCTCAGCCGTAGCGGGCGGCTTGCCCGCTTGCGATGCATCGAGCAGCAACGTCGAGTTACGTTTTAACGGGACGAGTTACAACGCGCTGCCTCGTACGTTGGCGTTGAGCAGCTTCGGCAGTCCGGCGGACGGCAACAATACTTTGCTGATCGTCAATCGCGTAGGCGGCAATCTAGCGACGGGCGCGGCTTCGATTGGTTCGTTGTTCGGGTTGTTATATGACGACACTGAGAAAGCCTATAGCTTCGCGTTGAGCGGTTCGAGTTGTCAGTTGCGCGGTTCGTTGAGCGGGACTTTCCCACGCACTACGCCACGCATTGAGTCAATCGTGAGCAGCGGGCGTAGCGGCTGGATGCGGCTGTCGTCCTCCATTGACGGCGGCATCTTCGGCGCGACCATCAATTTCAACGGCAATGCGGCGGCGAATGCGGGAGCGTTCAATCAAGGACATAACCTGCACAAACTAACGCTGACTACGGCGGCGAGTTACACAATTCCGGTATTTCCGCCAACTTGTTAGTGCAGGGCTTGTCGTATCATTTTTTGTATGGCATCTTGCATTTCATCACTGGAATCACACGAGTTTCGGCTCACCTTTTTCTCACAAAATTTTCGTTTAACCTATTTGACGGGCTTGAGCGGTTAAGGCAACCAAGGTTGTTTCAGCCGCTTAGGCCTCGCAATTCGGCAACCGTTCGTAGTTGCCTTCGCCAGCCGTTTGAGCGGTATTCACGGCTGGTTGCTTACTCACAAATCTACACACGAGATATTTGCAGCGGCGTATTCCCTGCTGAATTACGTCACGAGTCTCGTGGTTCATATCGTCTGGCACACACCAGCCGATTAACCGAGAGATCATTAGCAAATGAGATTCTTACTCCACACCTCACTCTGCTGCCTTGCGCAATCTGCCGTTTGCGCATTGGCTTTGAGCCAGATGAGTTTCCCTGTGTTCGCGCAAAACGAGACAGCGCACTCATCCCGCAAGCCGCGCAAACCGCACCCCGTAAAGTCAGCTAATCAGAAAAAGACTAATGCTCAGGTTCAAGCGGCTGCGACCAAAGGAGCGACTGTGACAACTGCCGACCCGACCGCCGAACATGCTTCGGCTGAATCGCCAACCGCCAGCCCCGCGCCCCAAACATCGAAACTCACAGGCGCTACGCCTTTCAAAGGCGACCTGCGCGAGCTTCCGCAAACTCCGCCCGTGAAACAGGAACGACCCAAACGCCAAGAGCCGACTCCGGCTCCGGTGATTAAAGATGACCCCATTGAGCGCAGCACGTGAATGCGTGCTTAAACCGATTGGCTGTCAAAATTTTTAGTTAAGAGTTTCAGAACTTCACCCTACACACACACTGGTGACCCAATAATGTCAGAGAAGACATCGGCAGGCCGCTAACGAAAGAAAGCAACAATGAAAAAAATCTTTTTCGCACTCGTTATCACTTTGACTGTGGCATTGATCGGACAAGCGTGGCTGAGTGAACGCCGCCACCGTATCGCTACGACGGCTAAAAACACGCCGCGCACTGGCGCTAAAGCTGCCAAGTCAGGTACTAAAACCGGCAGCGCCACTGATGAAACGCAGTCCACTGACGAGCAGGCAGCCAACGCGGAAGCCGCCGAAAGCGCAGCGCCTGAGGCGGTCGCACAGGAACCTAAGCGCGAACTCGTGGACTTACGCGGCAAAGGCAAAATCGCACCGGAAGAAGTAGTGGAAGCTATCGCGGAAGAAGGTGTAACGCGCCTTTCCGCTGAACGCGAAGAGGAAGAACGAGAACGTAAGGGACGCAAAAAAGGCCGTTACCAATACGTAGGGCGAGTCTCTAAATTCAGCCGACAAGAAGCCACCGGCGCAAACCTGGCGGTCGTCAATGATGAGCCTACGCAACAGACCATGAAGCAATCGGGCCGGTCATTTTTCGGTGACCTGCGCAACTTGCCGCAATCCAAGCCGGTAAAACAGGAACGCTTTGAACGCGAAGGCCCTGACCCCGCTCCGCGCACGTTGGGCAACGTCACTGAGGCGTTGAACTTTCCGAATTTTTCCGTGCGCGTTGCGGTGCCGACTGCGCCTGCGCCTGCGCCGTCAGCGAGTTTCCCCGGCCTCGATTTCAATACTTGGGGCAACGGACATCCGCCCGACACGGTGGGCGATGTCGGCCCGACCCATTACATTCAAAGCATCAACAGTTCGATAGGCATCTACGACAAAGCCACGGGCAGCCAATTGACCGCTCTCACGCTGAACAACTTTATGAGCCAGGGTGCGTTCGGCAACCAATGCGACAATCGCAATTTCGGCGACCCGGTCATTCTTTACGACACCTTTGAAGATCGTTGGGTGATTACCGACTTTGCCTTCACGGTTGATGGTGGAGGCAACGTCACGCCCGCCGAAGCCTTTCAGTGCGTAGCCGTTTCAAGAAACAGTAACCCGGTGACGGGCGGCTGGAATTTTTATTCGATCAGATTGGCCGATGGCTTGAACGATTATCCGAAATTCGGCGTCTGGCCGGATGGCATTTATATGTCCGCCAACATGTTCGGCTTCGCCGCTGGCGGTGGCTTTCTAGGCACGCGCGCCTGGGCGCTCAACAAGGCGCAGATGTATGCCGGACAGCCCACGGCGCAGGTGGTTTCGTTCAATCCTCCGGCTGGTGATTTCACCTTGTTGCCCAGCAATGCGCGACTGCAAACCGGTACGCCACCAGCGGGTGCGCCGAATTATTTCGTCTCGACCTGGCAATTCACCAACGCCTTGACAGTCTATAAATTCAAGGTTGATTGGAACCGTCTTTCGCTCTCGACCTTCACCGGCCCTGACACGCCGTTGGCGGCTACCAGTTGGCCGAATGCGAACGTAGCCAATGCGCCTTCGTTGGGCGGCAACAGCCTGGATGTTTTGCCAATCCGCGCGATGATGCAAAACCAATACACGAACATCGGCGGCGCGGAATCATTGTGGGCGACGCATACGATACGCAGAGGCAATACCACCGGTTTTGCTGCGCCGCGCTGGTATCAAGTGAACGTGACGGGCGGCACCGTGGCGGCCAATCTGCCGCAAGCCGCCACCTGGGACCCTGATGCCGCGAACGTCATTCATCGTTTCATGCCTAGTTTGGCCGTCAACCGTAATGGCGATCTGGCGCTCGGTTACAGCACTTCGAGCAGCACCACCAAACCGGCGATTAAATACGCAGGCCGATTAGCTACCGATCCGGTCAATACCTTCAGCCAGACGGAGCAAGTCTTGATTCAGGGAGCCGGAACGCAAACCGGCAATTGCGGCGGAGGGCCTTGCGCGCGTTGGGGCGATTACAGCGCGATGTCGCTCGCGCCCGACGGCTGCACGTTCTGGTACACGAATATGTATTACGACGTGGACGGGCTGAATCACCAGACACGCATCGGATCATTCACGTTTCCCTCGTGTACGCCGGTCTCGACCGGAACCGTAGAAGGCACAGTGACGGCGACGATGGGCGGCGCTCCGATTGGGGGCGCGACCATCACTTTCGGCAGCCGTACCGCAACGACGAACGGCGCAGGCTTTTATCAATTTCTGAATGTGCCTTCGGGAACCTATCCCACCATCACGGCAAGCGCGGCGGGCTATACGTCCAGCACTGCCTCAAACATTGCTGTGACCGATGGCAACACGACGACGCAAAATTTCATGTTGAACAATGCCGCTGCGGCGGGATGTTTGACTGACACGACGACCTCTGACTTCCAATTGGGATTACAGTCAAACGTAGACCTCACGGCTCCGGCTGACAGCGTCACGTTGTCGAATGCTCCCGTGCTCGATCAATCCAACCTGGCGGGGACGACAATCGGAACGCAGTTCACCGCGACCAGTTGGGGAGGGCAGACGTTTACGGCAGGGGTTAGCGGCCCGCTGGTGAAGGCAGATGTCCAACTTTTCTGTATTGGCTGTACGGGAACCACGCCGAATATCAATGTTTCGATTCGCGCTACCAGTGCTGGCCTGCCTACCGGTGCCGATCTGGCGACTGCGGTACTGCCAGGGTTTTCCAGTGGTAGCAGCGTTTTTCACACGGTGACCTTTGCGACGCCTACCACGGTGACGGCTGGGACACAATACGCGCTGATCCTGGCTCCCACGGCGAATCCCTCGCCTGGAACAGGTTATTTCTGGATTCGTGCAAGCCCCAGTTCCTATGCCGCTGGCCAGCGAGTCACAACGACTAATAGCGGTGTAACGTGGGCCACCGATTCGACCAGAGACTTTAACTTCAGAACCTATATTCAGGTTGGCTATCCGGCATCGGGCACACAAACGTCCAACACCAAAGACGCCAACCCACCAATTGGCGCAACCCCGACGTGGACGACGCTTTCGTGGACGGCGACGACGCCTGCCAGCACCGACTTGAAATTCCAGGTCGCGGCGAGCAACAGCGCAATTGGCCCGTTCACGTTTGTCGGCCCCGACAACACGGCGGCGACATTTTTCACCACGAGCGGAGCTTCACTGAGCCAGTTCAATGGCTTCCGTTACCTGCAATACAAAGCCTTCCTGAGTAGCAGCAACAACACTGTGACGCCGACGCTGAGTGACGTCACGGTCTGTTACAACAACATCACCGGCGTAATGAGTGGCGGCGGTACAGTCTGTGCCGGAGCCTCGGCAAATGTCGTAGTGACAGTGATCGGCGGGACGGCTCCGTTCACCGTGACGCTGACTAATGGTGGCGGTACGCAAACCGGAGCCGGGCCGGTGTTCACCTTCCCCGTCACTCCCGCAATGACGACAACCTACGCGGTGGCAGCCGGCAGCGTTGATGGCGGCAGCAATCCGATCAATGGCAGCGGCAGTGCGACCGTTACAGTCAATCCGTTACCTGCGACACCGACGATTACGCCGGGCGGGCCGACGACGTTTTGCACGGGCGGCAGCGTCATGCTGACCTCCAGCGCGGCCAGCAGCTACCTGTGGTCGAATGGCGCAATGACCCAATCCATCACGGTCAGCGCGGGCGGTAACTATTCCGTCACGGTGACGGATGGCAACGGCTGTATGGCGACTTCGGCACTGACAACCGTGACAGTCAATGCGATTCCGGCAACGCCAACGATTACGCCGGGTGGGCCGACCACGTTTTGCGCAGGCGGCAACGTCTCGCTGAGTTCGAGCAGCGCCAGCGGCAATCAGTGGTACTTGAACGGCAATCCGATTGGTGGCGCGACCAATCAGGCTTTCAGCGCGACAACTTCGGGTAATTACACCGTCGTCGTGACGGCGCTCGGATGCAGCAGCGCACCTGCTGCGCCAACGACGGTGACGGTCAATCCGTTGCCTGACGCGACGATCACGCCGAATCCGTTGCAAGTGTGCGCTACGTCAATCGGCAATACGGCTAGCGGGCCAGCGGGCGTGGCAACGTATGCCTGGACGATCACTAACGGCGCCATCACCAGTGCCGCGAACATCCAGAACATCACCTATACCGCAGGCACATCGGGCAACGTCACGTTGTCGTTGACGACCACCAGCGCGGCTGGTTGTTCCAACAACAGTTCGGTCATGGTTCCGATCAACGCGCTGCCGAGCGCACCGATCATCACGCCCAGCCCGACGCAGGTCTGTGGCAACTCGACTGGCAATACGGCCAGCGGCCCGGCGGGGGCTACGACTTACGCCTGGACGATTACCAACGGTACGATCACGGCGGGCATGACCAGCCAGAACGTGACCTATACGGCGGGCGCTACGGGCAACGTCGGCTTGATGTTGACCGTAACCAATGCCGCCGGTTGCAGCGCGACGAATTCGATCAGCGTGCCGGGCAACACTGCGCCGACACTGACTTACAGCAATCCGGCGGCGCTGGTATTCGGCAACGGAACCACCGTGAATCCGGTCACCGGGCCAACCGACAACGGCACGATCAGTTCCATCGTCGTACAAAACGCGGGAACGTATACCGGCACGATCAATGTGAACAACGCCACCGGCGTCGTCACGATCAGCAACGCCGCTCCCGTAGGCACTCACACCATCACCATCCGCACGACTGACAACTGCGGCGTATTCACCGACGCGCCGTTCCAACTCACCGTGAACAAGGCCAATACGCTGACGACGATTGTCAGCGATACGCCTGACCCATCGGTGTTTGGGCAAAGTTATGTCGTGGCATTTACGGTAACGGCGGTTGCGCCCGGCGCAGGTACGCCCACCGGCAACGTGACGGTGAGCGACGGAACCAACAACTGCACGGCGACTGTCGTCGCGGGTTCGTGTTCGCTGCCTTCGACTTCGGTCGGAGCCAAGACGCTCACAGCGACGTATGCGGGCAACGCGAGCTTTAACACCAGTGCGTCGGCGACTGCATTGCATACGGTGAATCAGGCCGGTACGGCGACGACGCTGGTCAGCAGTTCGCCGTCTCCGAGTGTAATCGGGCAAAGCTACACGGTAACGATGAGTTTGGCGGTCACGGCCCCTGGCGCAGGATCGCCGACGGGAACCGTCACGGTGAGCGATGGTACGAACAGTTGCACCATCACGCTGCCTGCGACGAGTTGCCAGTTGCCTTCGACTTCGGTCGGAGCCAAAACGTTGACCGCGACCTACGCGGGCGACAGCAACTATGCGAGCAGCACGGCTGCCTCGTTGGCGCATACCGTCAACAAGGGCAATACGACGCTCACCATCACGTCGTCGTCGAATCCCTCGACGGCAGGCTCCCCTGTGACCTTCACCATAACGGTCGCGCCCATCGCACCGGCGGCAGGCACACCCACCGGAACCGTACAATTAAAAGACAACGGCACGCCGCTGGGTGCCCCGGTCACGGTCTCGCTCACCAGTGCGAACTCCAAAGAAATTGAAAGCACCGAACCGTCATTTATGCTGCTCGCCAATGGCGTAGCTTCCCTGACGACCTCGGCGCTCACCGTGGGTTCGCACCTGATTACGGCAGATTACGTAGGCGACGCTTCGTTCAACGGCAGTTCGGCATCGGCTGGTTCGGGCGCGGTCGCACAAATGGTATTAACAAACACCGACCCCGCGCCGAGCGATCAGAAAGCGGGCAGCGTGTTGGTTTATAACTACTACACTTCGACGATTGACGCGGCGCGGCAGAACACGCGACTAAGCATCACGAATACGCATGTGACGGCGCAGGCTTTCGTGCATCTGTTTTTCGTGGACGGCAGCAACTGCTCAGTGGCGGATTCATACATTTGCCTGACGCCCAATCAGACCGCGAGCTTTTTGGCGAGCGATCTTGATCCGGGTACGTCGGGCTATGTGATCGCCGTGGCAACTGATCGCACCGGCTGTCCGATAGATTTCAACTTCTTGATCGGCGACGAATACGTGAAGCTGGCCACCGGCCATCAAGCGAATCTGGGCGCTGAAGCGATTGCGGCAATTGCAGGCGGCATGCCCGCTTGCGACGCAACCAGCAGCACGGCGGAGTTGCGTTTCAATGGAGTGAGTTACAACTTCCTGCCGCGCACTTTGGCCTTGAGCAGCTTCGGCAGTCCGGCGGACGGCAACAATACGTTGTTGGTCGTCAACCGCATCGGCGGCAATCTGGCGACGGGCGCGGCTTCGGTCGGTTCGTTGTTCGGGTTGTTGTATGACGACGCTGAGAGAGCCTATAGCTTCTCGTTGAGCAGTTCGGGCTGTCAGTTGCGCGGTTCGTTGAGCGGAACTTTCCCGCGCACTACGCCACGCATCGAATCCATCGTCGGCAGCGGACGCAGCGGCTGGCTGCGACTGTCTTCATCCATTGACGGCGGCATCTTCGGCGCAGCGATTAACTTCAACGCCAACGCGGCATCGAATACCGGCGCGTTCACGCAAGGACATAACTTGCACAAGCTGACCTTGTCTGCGGCAGCGAGCGTGACGCTTCCCGTGTTCCCGCCAACCTGTTAAAGCAAACGAAGGTGTAAGGCAGATTTCAAATCTGCCTTACACCTTCGTGTTAATTTAGGGAGTCAGTGACATCAGCCAGATGTCGGCTTCGATGGTGGTCAGGCTGTAATAAATGGTGCGGTTGTCGGGCGCGATGGTGGTGTATTCGGCAAATGCGTTTTCACCAAAAGTGAGTATGTTGCAAAAGCTGGCGCAGCGTTTGGCCTTCGACATATTCGGTAGCGATGAAATGCCTACCCGCCACTTCGCCGATGTCGTGAATGGTCGGGATGTTTGGATGGTTGAGCGCCGAAGCGGCCTGGGCTTCTTTTCTGAAACATTGCAAGCGTTCGGCATCTTGCGTGAACAGCGCAGGCAACAGCTTAAGCGCGACTTTGCGATGCAACCGTTCGTCTTCGGCCAAATAGACTTCGCCCATGCCGCCCATGCCGCCCGTGCCCAACAACGAAACAATCTCGAAATAGCTGAGGCGTTTGCCCTTCAGCAACGGCTGTTGAGCAAATTTGCTTGGGCATAATTCAATTCAACCCGCTTGGCAAAACGCCAAACAGGCACGACAACAAAAGTTTGCTGTCGTGCCTGTCGCTTATCTGTCAACAAAGAACCAAGCGTACCTGCGCGCTTGGCATCATGCACGTGTTTTGCCTAATTCCCCGAACCGTTCCCTCCTGCCGCCGCCGGAGCCGCTTTGTGATAGTTGGGATAAGCCGGTTTGACCGGACGTTTCACCGGATTTTTCTTGAGCGCATCCATTGCCACACTGACGGCTTTTTCGAGTTGCGTGTCTACGCCTTTGCGCCAGGCGGCGGGGTCTAGGTCAATTTCGATGTCGGGTGGCGTGCCTACGTTTTCGACTTCCCACGCGCCTTCGGGCGTATAAAAACCGAAGTGCGGAGCCGTCACGTAACCGCCGTCAATCAACGTGGGATAGCCGCCGATGCCGACCAATCCACCCCAGGTACGCTTGCCGATGACCGGGCCGATCTTTTTGCGCTTGAACATCCAGGGTAACAAGTCACCGCCTGAGCCGGAAAATTCATTCGCCAGCATGACCTTCGGCCCCGGCAACACGCCAAACGGCGTAGTCGCTTCCATCCCTTCGCGCACCGCCCAATAACTCATCACCGGTTTCGCCAGATGGTCAATGATGAAATCAGCCGCACTGCCACCGCCGTTGAAACGTTCGTCAATCACTGCGCCCTCTTTGTCGAGTTGCGCGAAATAGTAACGATTGAAATTTGTGTAGCCGCCCTGCCCCGTGTCAGGCAGATAAACATAAGCCAGCTTGCCGCCCGATAGTTCGCCGACCTTGCGACGATTGCTTTCGATCCAATCGTAATTGCGCAACGCGCCTTCGCTGCCCGTAGGCACAACGGTGACTTCGCGCGAACCGGTTCCGTCAGCGTTCGGCCCGACTTTCAACGTAATCTGTTTACCCGACGTATTTTCTAACGCCTGATAAATGTTATCGCTCGCCGTCAGATTGCGGCCTTTGATGGCGAGCAGGTAATCGCCCGCCGCTACGTTGATGCCGGGTTGCGTGAGCGGCGCGCGCAGTTGCGGATTCCAGTTTTCGCCGTTGAAAACCTTGGCGAAACGATAGCGTCCGTTTTCGAGTTTAAAATCAGCGCCGAGCAATCCGCCCGGCACGAAATTCGGATTAGGCACGTCGCCCGGCGCTTGCACGCGCAAGTGACCGACTGACATTTCGCCGTACATCTCTTGAAACAGATAGTTCAAATCGGCGCGATGTCCGAGTCCGGCGAGATAAGGTTCGTACTTTTTCGTGATCGCCGCCAAGTCCATGCCGTGCAGATTCGGGTCGTAAAAGAAATCGCGTTCGATGCGCGCGACTTCTTTATAGATTTGATTCCACTCGGCGCGCGGGTCTACGAAAACTTCCATGTCTTCGACCTTGATGCGTCCGTCGCCCGGCTTGGGCGGCATCATCGCACTCGTGATGAACCACGACGGGCCTTGGCGATAGAGAACCTTTTCGCCGTTGGCCGATACGTCAAAGCCTTGCACGCCGCTGACGAACGGATCGAGCTTACGCTTTTCGAGATCGAACTTGCTCACCGTCGCACCGAACGCTCCGCCGGGCGCAGGCGGGCCTTGCGGCGCTTCCAACACGAAAAGAATGCCCGGCTTGCCTTTCATCAAGCCGAGGTAATTGCGCGCCGGAATCGGCAACGCAATGATGCGCTGGCTGATGTTCTCGAAATCAATCTTGACCGGTTCAGCTTCTTTCTTCGTGCTCGGTTTCATTGCAGCCATCGCAGCGGCGGCACCACCAGCAGGCGGTGCAGCGGCATCAGGCTTCTTCTCTCCGTCTTTCTTTTCATCTTTCTTGTCGCCGTCTTTCTTCTCGTCTTCAGCGATTTTTTCTTCATCGCTTTCAGGCGCAAGCGGCGAAGCCTGATCTTTCTTTAACACGACGGCATAAACGCTGCGCGTGGCGCGCAACGGATAAGTGGACATATCCAGTCCGCCGTTAGTCGGGCCGATGTCGGTCGAGGCCGTGAAGTAAAGATATTTGCTGTTGTTGTCGAAACGCGGCGAGAGCGCATCGCTCATGCCATCGGTGACTTGCGAGATTTTTTTGTCTTCGAGCGAATAGACAAAAATCGTATGCGTCCACGATTTGAGCATCTTCGAATAAGTGATCCACTTGCTGTCGGGCGACCAGTCGGGGTCGAGCGCGTTCGCATCAGAAAGCGTTTGGTCTACTTTGACGGGATCGGCTTTCTCGATGTCTACGTACCAAAGGTTGAGGCGCTTGTCGTTAAACGCAATCTTCTTGCTGTCGGGCGACCAGCGCGGCGAATAATAAAACGTAGGTTCGAGCTTGATCTTTTTGACTTCGCCCGCGCCTTTCTGATCGCGCAGGTGCAGTTCATATTCGCCCGATGCGTCAGAGAAATAGGCAATCCATTTGCCGTCGGGCGACCACGACGGATCGCGTTCGGCGCTGTTGGGCGCGTTGGTCAGATTGCGCGCATCGCCTTTCTCGGCAGGCACGGTGAGAATTTCGCCGCGCGCTTCAAACACGGCGCGCGCGCCGGTCGGAGAAATCGCCACGTTCGATGCACGCATCCCGACCTTTTCGTATTTCGCGCGCACACCAGCGAGATCGCCGTTGAGCGTGACGTTCACCGCGCGGCTCTTGCTCGACTTGAGATCGAACACGTTAAGTGCGCCGAACTGCTCATACACAATGTTCTCGCCGCCCGAAGCCAATGACGCGGCCTTGAGATCGAGTCCGGCGTTCGGCAAAGCCTGCGTGACCTTTTTGGTTTTGGTGTCGTAAGCAAACAGCGTCACCGGCCCGCTGCGGTCAGAGAGGAAGTAAACTTTATCGCCCGCATACATCGCGTCGAAATCGTTCGAGCCATTCGCTGAGGCTACGCGCGGAATGCGTTCGATGCTCGAATCGCTCAGGTTTGCAATCCAAATCACCGATTGCTGTCCGCCGCGATAACGCTTCCACATTTGAAAGGCGCGCCCAATCGGTTCGTAAGCAATGCGCGCACCGTCCGCCGCATACGAGCCGTTATGCGCCATCGGCAGCGGCACTTCCGTCGGAAGCGTTCCGTCTAAAGCAATCGTGAACAGCTTGGCGAAACGTCCTGAACTGCTGCTGCGGCGCGAAGAGAACAAAACACTCTTGCCATCGGGCGTCCAGTTCACGACCTGATCAACATCAGGGTGATAGGTCAATCGTTTGGGTACGCCGCCCGTCGCAGGCACGGTATAAACATCCTGGTTGCCGTCGTATTGCCCCGTGAACGCGACCTGCGAACCGTCCGGCGAAAAGACCGGATTGGTCTCAGTCCCCACGCCCGTCGTCAGCCGCGTAGCCTCGCCACCCTCCTTGCCGACGATCCATAAATCGCCCGCGTAAACAAAGACGATGTGCGTCTTGCTCATCGTCGGGTTGCGAAACAACATTTTGCCCGTTTGTGACGATTGCGGCCAAGCCGTCACGTTGACGAGCAGTGTGAGTGCCAGAGTCAAAAAAATTTTCTTCATTGCATTCCTCTCTTCTTTCAATGTTCATCAACCAGTGCATCCCCGGAGTGTCACCTCGTCCAATCTTCAATGACGAGTCCGGGAATGCGCACAAAATCCACTGTGTTACGAGTCACTAAAATACCATTGACTGAAAGCGTAATGGCGGCGATGGAAAGGTCATTCGTTTTGACGCGCACTTTTTGGGCACGCAATTGATTAAAGATGACAGCGGCGCCGTCATCGAACGGCAGGCAAATCATGCCACGGTAAAAATTGAAGACTTCGTAAAGTAGCCCATAGTAATGCGCCCGTTCCTCACCGTTGTCGGCCTTGCGGCAAAACGGCAGCCAGCCCCCCACCGATTCACCGAAGGAAATCAGCGTGGTGCAAACCCTATCCTCTGCCGGCAGCGCCTCGATGTGTCTGACAACCGACGGATGTTTTTCAATCGCCATGCGGCAGATGTTAGTGTCAAGCACATAGAACATAATCCGGTTACCCTTTAAGCTGCCGCCGTGTTCTCCCGTTCAAATTCTTCCCGTTGTTGCTGTTCTTCCGCTTCCAGCACGGCAACATATTGCTGATAAAGTTTGTCATGGGGATCAATCCGGCAAGCGGCGATAGTGTTAAGCGCAGCCTGAGGGCTGCCAAGCGGCCAGGCAGGTGTCGGATCGTTAAGGGCGGCAGCGATTTCAAGCTCTCGCTTGATGGCCTCACGCCGATCTAGTTTATCAGCCGACCACGCCATCGCCTCAAGCGGAAATTGACCGGCAGCTTGTAACCAATCTTGCGAAATTAATTCGCCCGCAGTCGGAGTCGCGGGCATCGCCAATTCAATGGTCCTGACTTCCGTTCGGGCAATGAATTGTTGCGCAACGTCCTGCATTTTTTGCACGGCGTCTTCGATGGAAACGCCTTCCGCCACCAGATGCGGCAACGCAGGAATCAACGCGCGGAAGTGTCCGTTCTGCGGTTCGACAATGACGTTGTATTTCATAAGTTGCTCCTTCACAGCGAATCGAGTTGTTCGGCTTCACGTCGTGACCTTTCACGATCTTCCTGTTTCAAGAATGCGAGCGAGGCCAGAAAACTTTGATAATCAGGGTCGTTAGGGTCTTGCCGTCGTAACCCCATCTTACGCAACCACGCTTCCGCCAAAGGAAATTCAGAAGTCGCAATTTCCGCACAATCACGTCATACGTTTTCATAACGACTCCTTTCGCCGACAGGTAACGCAAAACGCGCGCTTGCGTTACCCAACGGCGCAGCCTCAATTCCCCGACGAACCGCTGCCCGCCGCCGTCCCCTTGTGATAATTCGGGAACGCCGGGCGTTTGTATTGCGGCGGTGGATTTTTCTTCAGTTCGTCCATCAAATACTGCACGGCTTTTTCGAGTTGGGCGTCGCGGCCTTGTCGCCACAACGCGGGATCGAGTTCGACTTCAATGTCAGCGGGCGTACCCACATTCTCGACTTCCCATTCGCCATTCAAACCATAAATCGCCGCGTCAGGCGCGCGCACTGCGCCGCCATCCATCAAGGTGGGAGCGCCGACGGCCGCCACCAAACCGCCCCACGTACGCTTACCGACCGTCGGGCCGATTTTCATTTTGCGGAAGTACCACGGCAGCGCGTCGCCGCCCGAACCCGCGAGTTCGTTGACGATCATGGCCTTCGGGCCGTATATCGCGCCGAGCGGCGTAGGCACGTCACGACCTTCGCGGAAGTAAATAAAGTTCAACAGCGGACGCGACATCCATTCGACCATGTAATCAGCCAGCGAACCGCCGCCGTTGAAACGTTCGTCAATCACCGCGCCTTGTTTGTTGGTTTGCGAGAAGTAATAACGATTGAAACTCTCGTAACCCGGCGGGCTGGTGTCGGGCACATAAACATAAGCCAGCTTGCCGCCAGAGAGTTCGTCTACTTTGCGGCGATTGCCTTCGATCCACGCGCGGTTGCGCAATCCGTTTTCGCTGGCGACGGGTACGACGGTGACTTCGCGCGCAGCCGTG
The DNA here is from genome assembly GCA_043718445.1 of Acidobacteriota bacterium. Classification (GTDB taxonomy): domain Bacteria; phylum Acidobacteriota; class Blastocatellia; order RBC074; family RBC074; genus JACPYM01. The sequence goes on from JAYSVR010000504.1 coordinate 33,765, forward strand.
CCGTCGGCGTTAGCTCCGACTTTGAGGACGACCTGCTTGCCCGCAGTGCTTTCGAGCGCCTGATAGATGTTGTCGCTGGCGGTGAGATTGCGTCCGTTGACGGCGAGCAGGTATTCGCCCGCTTTGACGTTCACGCCGGGTTGCGTGAGCGGCGCGCGCAAGTTCGGATTCCAGCTTTCGCCGTTGTATACCTTCGCAAAACGATAGCGTCCGTTTTCCTGCGCGTAATCAGCGCCGAGCATGCCGACCGGCACGGCGTTCGGTCGCGGCACATCGCCGCCGCCGATGAACATATGCCCGACGGTCAACTGATTGAGCATGTCGGTGAACAAATAATTCAAATCGGAGCGATGCGCGACGGCAGCGACATAAGGCTCATACATTTTTTTGGCCTTGTTGAGATCGAGTCCGTGATGATTCGGGTCGTAAAAGAAATCGCGTTCGCCGCGCCAGACTTCGTTGAACATCTGCCGCCATTCGACCTTCGGGTCAATCTGCACTTCCATCTCGGCGGTCTTCAACATTTGCGGCCCGCCCGGCATACCTGCCGGCATACCTGGAGGCATCGGCGGCCCGCCCAACGAAGCCGCGTTCGCAATCACCCAATTCGTGAAGCCCTGTCGCATCAAAACTTTTTCGCCGTTGGCCGATACCACAAACAACGTGATGCCTTCGCCCGCTTTGTCGAGTTTGCGCTTTTCGAGATCGAACTTGTGCAGGATGAAACCCGGCGCTCCGCCTCCGCCGCCAAAACCCGCGCCACTCGGCGGATTCTCGAACAGATAAATCAAGTTCGCCTTGCCCACTGTCAGCCCTACAAAATCGCGCGACGGAATCGGCAACGCGAGAATGCGTTGGTCAATGCCTTCAAAATCAATTTTGACTGGTTCAGCTTCTTTTTTCGCAGGCATCGCAGGCGGCTTGGGCGCAGCAGCGTCAGCAGGTTTGTCAGTGGGTTTATCGGGAGGCTTCGGCGTCTCTCCGTCTTTCTTTTCTTCGGCTTTCTTCTCTTCAACTTTCTCTTCGTCGCTTTCCGGCGCTAACGGCGAAGGTGCGTCGGCCTTCAATACGACCGCATAAACATTGCGCGAAGATTGATAAGGGAAGTTAGACATTTCGGCGAAGCTGAACGCCGGGCCGAGGTTGGTGCTGGCGGTGAAGTAAAGATATTTGCCGCTGCGATCAAAGGCCGGATAGCGCGCGTCGCTCATCCCGTCGGTGATTTGCGTAGCCTTCGCCGTCTCAAGCGAATAAACAAAAATGCCGCGCAAGTGGTTGTCGAGGTTGCGCGCATAAGTGATCCACTGGCTGTCGGGCGACCACGAAACTTCAAGCACGCTGTCAGGAAAGCCTTCGAGATTGCGTTCGACTTTGGTTTGCGTCCCCTTCTCGATGTCAATCAAGTAAAGCCAGTTGCGATGATCTACGACTGTGAGTTTCTTGCTGTCGGGCGACCACGTTGCCGAGTTATAAAAGTTGGGATCGAGCTTAATGACCTTAGCTTCTTTCTCAGCTTTCTGATCGCGCAGGTGCAATTCATATTCGCCCGAAACGTCCGAAAAATAAGCAATCCATTTGCCATCCGGCGACCACGACGGATCGCGTTCCATCACGCCGGGCGTCGCGGTCAAATTGCGCGCATCGCCTTTATCGGCGGGCACGCTGATGATTTCGCCGCGCGCTTCAAACACGGCGCGCGCTCCGGTTGGCGAAATCGCGGCGTTCGTGATGCGCGCTCCGATGCGTTCATAACGCGGACGCACCGAAACCAAATCGCTGTTGACGCGAATGTTCACGTGCGTCGTCTTGCCCGATTTCACATCGAAAAGATGAATCACGCCGAACTGTTCGAGCGCAATAGTCGGCGTTTGCCCTTTCCAAGCCGAAGCATACTTAATGTCGAACTCATTGCTCTTGAACGCCTGCGCGACTTGCTTTGACTTGGTGTCATAAGCATACAAACCATAAGTGCCGTCGCGGTCAGAGACGAAATAAACCTTGTCGCCAATCCACATCGGGTAACGATCATTCGATTTGTCGCGCGGCAATTTTTCTACGGACGAATCGCTCAACTTCGCAATCCAGATGTAATCCATCTGCCCGCCGCGATAACGCTTCCATTCAGGCTGCCATTGCGCAAGCGGTTCATAAGCGACTTGCTGTCCGTCGGGTGAAAACGAACCGAACTCAGCCAACGGCAGCGGCAACATTTCAGGCAGGCTGCTCGCGTTGGGTTCAACACTGAGGGTGAATAGTTGCGGGTTGCCATTCGGATGATTGCGCGTCGAAGCAAACAGCACGCGCTTGCCGTCATTCGTCCAACCGACTACGGCATCGTTCGCGGGATGAAAGGTCAACCGACGCGGCACGCCGCCATTCACCGGCACGACGTATACATCCGTGTTCCCATCGTATTGCCCCGTGAACGCAATCGTATTGCCGTCCGGTGAAAACGACGGAAAGCTCTCGTTGCCGACGCCGGTCGTGAGGCGCTTGGCATCGCCGCCCGCACGCGCCACCGTCCACAAATCACCCGCGTAATTAAACGCAATATGCGTCTGGCTCACCGCAGGCTTTTGAAAGAGCGTCGCAGTTTGGGCTTCTTGCGCATACGCGACCGTGCCGAGCAAGGTCAGCGCCAATAGGGATAGGGTTCGTTGTAGTGGTTTCATAGTTTTCCTTGATGGAGCGCGGTCGTGACGACCGCGCTCTCTCAGTCAGATCAATCAGTAAGTAACGCGCGCAAGTCCGCCGGAATCGGACAGGGCTTATTGTCTTTGGTAAAAACGACAGTGATGGCGCCTTCGAGCGCGAGTTGCTGACACGCTTCGTCGGCGAATGCGTGGTATTCATAACGAATCGAAGTCGTTCCAAGTTTCGCAACTTTGGCGCGCAACCAAAATGGCGCGTCGAGCGGTAAGACCTGATGAAACGTAGCTTCGACGTGACGACGCGGTATGCCCAGGCCGTCTTCGGGGCGATGCACGAATCCCACCGAGCGCAGCAGTTCCGCTTCGCCTTCCTGAAAGTAATCGAACATTCGCGCGAAATAGAGAATGCCCGCCGCGTCTGCGTCAGCCCAGCGAATGCGTCGTTGTAAAGTGATCGAAGGCATACTCAAAACGTGGCGCAGGCTTCAGCCTGTGACCCGTTGTGTGGACTTTAGTCCGCATATTTTTGTTCAGCGATGATGTGCGGACTAAAGTC
>JAYSVR010000505.1:0-11918 GCA_043718445.1 Acidobacteriota bacterium
GCGTGTCGTCGAGTTGGCGTTGAAGTTCACCTTCTAATCACAAGCTCGGAGCAATCCGACTTTCTATCAGGCGCGAGGGAAGAAACTCTTTCCTCGCGCTTTTTTCTTTGTGCTGAGCAATGAGACGGCGAATGGCGGGAATGGTATACTTGCGGCACTTTCACACAGATCAATGCACCGCTTTATGCTTATCACACTGGCTTTATCCGTATTGTTGAGTTTCGCGCCCGCGCAAGACCGCGAGACGGTACGTCTGTCCGAAGCGCACTTTGAGCGCGGCGTCGCGGCGCACCAAAAAGGCGATTACGAAGCTGCCCGACAGGCTTATGAAGCCGCACTCAAATTGATTCCGCGCCGCATGGATGCGCTTTCCAATCTCGGCGTCGTCTTCGCCAAGCTGGGGCGTTACGACGAAGCCATCAAACACTATCAAGCTGCGTTGTTGATTGAATCGACTGAATTAGCCGTGCGCTTCAATCTGGGCATCGCTTATTTCGAGACCTTACAAATCGAAGCCGCGCAAAAAGAGTTTGCGCAGGTCGTCGTCGCGCAACCGCAAAACTGGCAAGCTCGACAACTGTTAGGAATGTGTTATTTCCAGCGCGACAAGCTCGCCGAAACCATCAAGGAACTCGCTGCTGTTTATCAAGCGCAACCTGACAACGTCTCAGCCGCCTACGTGCTGGGTACGGCCTACTTGCAAAACGAACAGATCGCCGAAGGCCGCGCATTGATTGATAAGGTCTTTCAGCAACTGCCGCCCGCTGAAGGGCATTTAATTCTCGGCGCGTTCAACGCCGCAACGCGCAAGCACGCCGCCGCTATCGAAGAGTTCAAAGCAGCGATTAAACAAAACCCAAAACTGCCGACGGTTCACACGCAACTCGGCGTGTCTTATCTCGTCACCGGCAACCGCGATTTGGCGATAGAGGAATTTCGCAACGAACTTGCCCACAACTCACGCGATTTCACGGCGAACATTCGTTTGGGCTGGCTCTTGCGCGAAGACGGCCTGCTTGACGAAGCCGAGCCTCTGCTCAAGCGCGCGCTTGAATTGCACCCTGACGACATTGCCGCGTTGTTTCAAACTGCCCAATTGCAACAGGCGCGCGGACGCACCGCTGAAGCCGTCCCACTGCTTGAGCGCGCCGTCGCGCTCAAGCCCGATTATCGGCAGGCTTACGTATTGCTGGCACGGCTTTATCTCAAGCAGAAACGCACTGCCGACGCCAACCGCATTCGCGCCCACATTGACAAGCTCAATGACGAAGAACAACAACGCCAACCCAGCGCCGACAAGCTGACGAACGCACCCACGAAGGAAAAGCCGTAACCATGACTGAGTCTATGAAAAAAAAGGGGAAGAGAACGCTACAACTCACGCTGCTCGGCTTGGCGCTGGCGGTGGCGTTCTTTTCTGCACGGCCTTCAGTCAACGCCGTTTCACAAACCAAGCCGCGCTTTGTCGGTGTCCAATCGTGTGCCGAATGCCACCGCGACATCGCGGCCAAACAACAGCAAACCACGATGTCGCGCGCGCTGGTGAGCGCGGCTGATTGCCAGGTATTGCGCGAACATTCGCTGCTGAAATTTCAACAGGGCAAGTTCGTTTATCGCATCACGCGCGACGGCAACCGCAGCGTTTATGAAATCACCAACGGTTTGCAAACCATCACCGCACCTTTGCTTTATGCTTTCGGGCAGGGCTTTTCGGGCCAGACTTACGTTTATGAATACAACGGCGTGCTGTATGAAAGCCGCGTGAGTTTTTATAACGACACCAATGCGCTCGACATCACGCTCGGTCATGACCCTAAACCGCCTGAGTCGCTCATCGAAGCGGGCGGACGCGCGATGAGTCTGGACGAAACGCGCAGTTGTTTCGGCTGTCATACGACTAACGCGAAAATTGAAGCGGGTGCGACTGCGAGCAAGCCGCCGGTTATTCAACTCAATCACAAGCTCGGCATCAGTTGCGAATCGTGCCACGGCGCAGGCGAACAGCACGTCGCCGCCGCCCAGTCAGGCCAACCGGCGAAAGGCTGGCTCAAACGGTTGGGCGCGCTCGATGGCGACGACCTTTCGCAAACCGTTTGCGGAGCCTGTCATCGCAGCGTAGACGACGTCATCGAAATGCCTAATCATGCGGGCAAGAACAACGTACGCTTTCAGCCTTATCGCATCTTTAACAGCCGCTGTTATTCGGCTGACAAACGCATCGGCTGTACGGCGTGTCACGACCCGCACGGCAACCTCAACCCTGAACCGGCGTATTACGACGCGAAATGTCTGGCGTGTCATCAGGTGAGCAAAGCTGAACCGGCGGCGCGCGTATGCAAAACCGGCAAGCGCGATTGTGTGACTTGCCACATGCCAAAAATCGAATTGACTGGCGCGCATTTCAAATTCACCGATCACCGCATTCGCATCGTGCGCGCGGGCGAGCCTTATCCGAAATAATCCGTTATGCAGCTTTTCCTTCGACTCATCGTTTGCCTTTTGTGTTTGAATTTCATCGCGCTGGCGCAACGCAAACCCGCGCCCAAAGCCACGCCGCCATTGCAACAAGCAACGGCTGCGCCTGAAATCGCCGCGCAAGCCGATGCCGCGCGCGAAGCAGGCAACCTCGACGAAGCCATCGCACTTTATCAAAAAGGCGTCGCACAGCGTCCGCGTTGGGACGAAGGCTGGTGGTATCTGGCAACGCTGCTCTATGAACGTGACCGATACGCCGAAGCCGTGCCCGCGTTCAAACGGGTTGCGGCGTTGCGCCCCAAAGCGGGAGCGCCGCTGGCCTTGCTAGGCTTGTGCGAATACCGGCTGAGTCAATACGACGAAGCGTTCATCCATCTGCAACAAAGCAAGCAACTCGGCCTCGACAACAATCCCGACCTGTTGCGCGTAGCGCGTTTTCACGAAGCGACGCTGCAACTTTTGCGCGGCGATTTCGAGACGGCGCAACGCCTTTTCACCGGCCTCAACCGCGAAGGCCTCAATAGCCAGGATTTGCTGATGGGGATGGGGCTGGCCGTGCTGCGGATGGCTACGTTGCCCAAGCTAGTTGAAGTGAATGCCAGCAACCGCGAAATGATTCGTCGTGCGGGCTTGGCGCAGTCTTTATTCGCCCAACTGAACGCCGCCGACGCGCGCATCGAATATGACCGGCTCGTGGCTGATTATCCGAAAGCGCCGAACGTGCAATATGCCTATGGCCGCTTTCTGATTGACGTACGCGACAACGAACTCGCGCTCGCGGCCTTTGAACGCGAGATTGCCAACACGCCTACGCATGCGCTGGCGCGGCTACAGATTGCGTATCTAAAGTTGCAAGACAAGAATCCGACAGCGGGCATTCCACTCGCCGAAGAAGCCATCAAGCTCAACACGCGCCTGCCGCTAGGGCATTACCTGTTAGGCCGACTGGCACTTGAAACTGGCGACGCGCCGCGCGCGATTCAGGAGCTTGAAATGGCGCAACGCATGGCTCCGAACGAAGCACGGGTTTATTACTCGCTGGCGCGCGCTTACGCCAAAATGAATCGCCGCGCCGACGCCGACCGTGCGCGTGAGACTTTCGCGCGACTGAACAAAGCGAACGAACAAGGCGATTCGGCGATTGAGGAGCGAGAGCCAGAAAAAGCAAAGCCGTAAGCTTTGTTCCACTTACTCGTAACTTCCTTTTGAAGTTTTAGGAGGCCGAATGAAACCGTTGCTGATTGCTTTTGCCATCACGCTGCTCGTTACAAATTACGTTTGTGCAAACAGATTGAATGTTGCTGCGCAAGCGCCCACGACGGTATCAGACGAGGTTCGCCAAGCTGTCGAACTTCTTCAAAAAAACCGCGTCGGTGAAGCCGTCGAGTTGTTACAGCGTGCGACTAAGAAAAACGATCAAGACGCAGACGCCTGGCAATACCTCGGCGTAATGCTCAATCGGCAAGGCAAGACAAATGATGCACAACGAGCCTTCGAGCAAGTCGTCAAGCTGCGTCCAACCTCAGCCGCCCCGCACAATGGATTGGCCGCGTGTTATCTGGCGGCGGATAAATTGAAAGAAGCGGAAAAAGAAGCGCAAGCTGCGTTGAAACTTAACCCGAAAAGTGATGAGGCGAGATATTTTCTGGCTGTTATCCATCTAAAACTAGGAGAGACTTTCAGCGCGCTGGAAGAAGTTGAAAAATCAATCGAAGCCAATCCAGCATTTACGGCAGCATATGCACTCAAGACACAAACGCTAATCGAAATTTTTTCCCGCGTCTTTGACCCAAATATAAAGATTAACGAACTGGATGCGCAAAAAAGCTTTCTTTCGCTGACACACATGTTCCTTATAGGGGAACCAACCGATTTCAATATCGCTAAAAAACGCTTTCAGGAAAATCAGGGGGATCGATTTTTCGGTGCCGTTACTACTTTTGAGCGCGCATTGAAAAGTACGCCGCAAGCTCAGGACGCGCCGCAATGGAGCGCAATGATTGCGGACTTGCGCTTTTGGCAACCTTATATTTTGGATTACGACAAGAAACCGGAAAGCCCTGTAATTGTCCCCTTCAAAAAGCTCTCTAGCCCACCCCGTCTCTTACAAATGCCTGTGGTGCAAGGCGTAGCATCGAACCTCGATGCTATTGCAGGTTTGTTGGTAGTTATCAGTGAAAACGGCAAGGCAAGTCATAAGTTCATGACTCGCCGTCCAGGGTTGGGGCTGGCCCCGCTGGTTTTATCTGTAACAAGTAAAACGACCTTTGCGCCAGCCACGCAAGAGGGGCGCGCAGTAACGACAATGGCAATCATCAAATACAAAATTGCTGGCGGACTTATGGAAGCTGAACTAATACCGCTGAAGCAATAGATCGCTATTTCTGTTTGTAGCGTGTGGTCTTTTGAGCTGGAGTTCTGATGACAGTGAACGAGTTGAGCATTCGCTTTTCAACCTTATCCGCTAACTCTTTCACCGCGAGAAACTGATTCGTTGCGGCGTTGCGAAAGACCTGCCGTGTCTTGCTCGTCGGCCATTCGATTTCCAAACTATCAATCTTGCTGAAGACTCCCAAGCCGATGCTTTGCGTGAGCGAAGACGCGCCGAACGAACCGCCGCTTGAGACAACGCGATAAACCGTGAATGTCTTGCCGGTCACGTCAGAAGCCGTCAGCTTGATGCGCGCGCCAATGGCTGCGCGGTTGGTTTGCACGCCCGTGAGTTTGAGCGAGAGCCAGTTGGTTTTCGTTGAAGGATTCGCAAACAACGCCTTGTTGTATTTATCGCCCGGAATGAAGCCGCCCACATTCACAAAAAAATCTTGATCGCCATCGTTGTCTATGTCACCGAAGGCTACGCCGTGGCCTTTTTGCAAATGGCCGGTTCCGGTCGCAGCCGTCACGTCAACGAAGCTCTTGCCTGCGCGATTGCGAAAGGCGAAGTTGGGCATTAGCGCCGTGTATGACGGAGCGCCCGTGCCGAGATAAACGTCGAGCCAGCCGTCGTTGTCGAAATCGCCCAAGTTCGCGCCCATTGTCGGCACTACGCGATTCAAGCCAACGGTGGTTGTCACATCCTGAAAGCCGCCTTTAGTGTCGTTGCGATAAAGCCGCATTGTTTCAGCCTGTGCGGGCAATCCTAAAAAACCACGCGCGACCTCGGTGATAGAAGGCACGAAACTGGCGACGAATAAATCCTGCCAGCCGTCGTTGTCGTAATCGAACCACCACGTAGGAAAACTCATCAGCGGTTGCGCGACGTTCAGTTTGGTCGCCACTTCAGTGAACGCGCCGTTTCCGTTGTTGTGATAGAGCAAGTTCGCGCCGCCGTAATTCGAGACATACAAATCCATCCAGCCATCGTTGTCGTAATCGCCCCACGACGCGCCTTTGGTGAAGCCCGTGCGATTCACGCCGGCTTTCAACGAAACATCTTCAAACGTACCGTCGCCGCGATTGCGCATCAGTTGGCTGGGCGTTTCTTCGTGGCCGACGAACACATCAAGCCAGCCGTCGTTGTCGTAATCAGCCCACGTCGCCGCGTGCGTGCGATGTTCGCCACTCAACAGCCCTGCGGCTTCGGTTACATCACTGAACGTGCCGTCGCCGTTGTTGCGCAACAACGAATTGCGCATGGCGAATTCCCAACCGCCGCGCATGACGAATACATCAAGCCAGCCGTCGTTGTTGAAATCAGTCTGCACGCAATTGATGCCGCCGAGTTGTTCGCTGAGTCCGGCCTTATCGGTCGCGTCGGTGAAAGTGCCGTCGCCGTTGCTGTGAAAGAAACGAATTGATTCGCACGAGTCCACGCTTGAGATGATTGCGTCGAGGAACCCGTCGTTGTCGAAATCGTCGAGGATGGCTCCGCCTGCGGCGCTCACGCGATCAATTCCGAGACGTGCGGCCACGTCAGGGAAACGCGGCAAAGAGTCTTTTGATGGCGTGACGGGAATCAACCATTCGGGAGTCAGTCCGCGCGGATGTTGCCCCAAAGTCATGTAAGCCAGATTGAGCAACCAGCGCACTTCGAGGTTGTCAGGATTGCGCGCGAGGTGGCGTTTGAAAAAAATGATCGCCGACGAAGAGCCTGCGGTGAGCTTGTGTTCTGCGGCACGGCTCAACGGGAAAATACAGTTCTCAGCGCGATGCTGATGCACGCAATTATCGAGTTCGCCTTTGCGCAGATACGAGATGCCAAGCATTTCGTCGAGATACATCAAGTCGTCGGCATAAGCGGGTTGATCGAGAATGCCTTTTTGCAACGCGGTGCGCGCCGATTCGAAATGCACGACGGCTTTGGTCATTTCGCCCCGATAAGACCAGATTTGACCGAGTTCGATGTGCAGTCGCGCGATTTCGATTTGACGGCGCGTGGCATCGGCAGATTTTTCAAGCGCCGATAAATAGCCTTCGGCAGAAAGAAAGGCGCGCTGTTCGGCAGTTTGTTTCGCGCGGCAAATGTCTTTGAGGTCGAGCGGATTGGGTGGTTGAAAGGCGCGCGCGATTTCGAGGCGGCCTGAGACTTCGAGAACGATTTGATAATCACCTGCGCCGACAACGCGGCGATTCCAGCTTTGATCGTTTTCAGTTGGTGCGACGCTTTGCGCCAACGCGGTGAGGCTAAAGCCGCAAATCGAAAAGATCGCCCACCAAGACACACGAAGAAAGCACGAAGAGCATTTTCTATCTTCGTGTTTTCTTTGTGTGACTTCGTGGACGATTCTTGGTTTGCTCAAGGTTCGATCATGAAAGGCGTTGAACGAGTCAGCGTCGTTTGTTCGTCTTTGACCGTGATGCGCAAGGCATAACCGCCCGGCGTCAGGCTCTCAATCGGAATGCCGCTGGCAAAAGCAATGCGGCCTTGTTCATCGGGCGCTTCCAGTTTGAGTTGCAGATTGGCAAAGGACTTGCCGTTTTGCGTAATTTGCAAATTGAATTCGGCGGGCGGTTTCGTGCCTTTGGCCGGATAGGCGACAAAATAAAACGCCATCTGTTTCAGGGATTTTTGCGTTACGCCGGTCAGATTGGGATAAAGCATCATTTCGCCGACCTTAAAAGGGCTGTCTGATTTTTCTTTGAACGGTATCGCGCGCTGAATGATAGAAAGCGAACTCATCCGCAATTTATTTTCCGTTGGGTCTTCGACCGTGATGCTGCCGATTTTGACCGAAGCCTTTTCACTTGGCACGTCATAAGCAATAGCTTCGAGTTCGTAGCGACCAGGCGGCAATTCGGTTTGGCGGTCTAAGAAAACGGGACTGTTTTTCGTTTCAATCAGTTTGTCGGGCGGAACGCGCAACACATATTGGCGGCTCAGTTTGCCAACGACTTGATGGGTTTGGTCGCGGATCAAAACCACAATCGTGAAGTTGGTCGTAAAAATTTTGCCACCTTTCTCTTTGCCATCCTTCTCTTCGATAAAGGTGAAGGCGCTGGCGGGCGCTTGCACTCTGACCACAGAACGCAACGTGCGCGTCGAGTCAGGAAAATTCATTCCGACCGTTTGCATGGGAAAAGAAATCGGCGGATTCGGCTTTGCCAAAATCGCCAGTGAGGGCGTTTCGTAATCCAGTACTGGCACATAGCCTGGTGTATTTACCGCGAAATAACCCTTGCGCGCTTGCACGTAAACGCCGCTGCGTTTGACCTTAACTGAGAGGTTGCGAAACTTGCCGTCATAGTTCGTATTGGTCGGCGCGTAGCTCAACAGGTAATACGTACTCATGTCTTCGTCCACTTCTTTGAGTTTTTCGCCGATGTCGCTGGTGTTGCCGATGAAAGTGCCGCCGGTTTCTTGTGCCAGCGTCGTGAGCGCGCTTTGCGGGTCGCCCCGTAAGCGGTCTTCATTGCGTTCGAGTTGCTTGGTAAGCGGGTCGCCCACAATCGGTCCGCTGCTGCCAATTTGACCTTGGCGACGTTGCGCGATGTCGTTCACGGTGTTGCGCGTTTGAGCGAGTGTGCTTTCAGCCCGCAGGCCAGCGGCGTCTACGGTATAAATCGCCACATTCGCGCGGTTGGCAGCATTGACTACTGAGCGAAATTGCTGGGCGACATCGGGAGGAATCGCCATGCCCTCAGAAAAGTAAACGACGGCTTTGCGCCCCGGCATGGTTGCCATCGCATTGACCAGCGCCATCAAACCGTTCACCGAAGCAAAGCCTTGTTGATTGCGTTCCAACGCTTCATAGGTTTCGTTCATGCGGCGTTGCATTTCCAAGAGTTGCGCGTCAACGCCTGCCGCCCCCGCCGCGCCGCCTGCTGCACTATTGCCTGCGCCTGCTGCGCCTGCTGCCGCACTCGAGGCCGCCACGGCTTGTGAGATTTGATTATTCGTGGCTTCGGCGTTGGCAGCCGAATCACCGACCGACGAAGAAGACACGCGCGCGCCTGCGTTCTCAATGCCCAGCTTCACCAGTTTCGGATCGCGCGTGAAGGACTGAATGCGTTGCAACGAAAGATTGATAGTATAAACGCCGGTGTAAGCAGGTAATTCGTTGTTGTTGCCAACGTATGTCAGCGCCGCTTGGCGAGCGAGATTGCGTGCATTGGGCGAAAGACGATCAAACACCAACGCCATTGCCGTAGCACCGAGTTGCTTTTCGTTGGCGTTGCGCACTGGCACGGGGGTCGTATTAGTGGCGGGCGTCGTCGGTATGGGCTTTTCTTTTGCCTCGGTTTTCGTTTCGTTATTTAACAAGACGCCAGCGTCACGTGCGATGCGTTCAAAACCGTCTACGTTTTGCTTATTGCCGTCCTCAAAAACTTCAAAGTCCTCGGCGTTCAGGTCTTTGATGACGCGACCACGCCGGTCTTTGACGACGACGTCAACTAGCACAGCGGTGGTCGTCATGGCCTCTTGCGGCTTGATGACGGTTTTTTGCTGCGCGCGCGCGCGTTCGTGAAACCAGCCCACAGCGACTAACAGGCAAAATAAGACCAGACTCAAAACGACTTTTTTCATGAAAATGCTCCTTGAACGAATGCCAAGCAATTGATGTGAGGCAGTCTACTCGCTGAGGCGAAAGGCTGTCTATGCAGGCTCGGTTGAACAAGGCCCCGCGCATAGTAAACTAGCCACCGTTTCGTTCATCTCATTCAATCATTCATTTTTAACGGAGGCAGTAACGCCGTGAGTTCATCGCTGAAATTTTTGTTCGCCGCAGTTTGCGTCGTGCTGTTGGTAGTATCGTCGTTGGTTTTTAAGTCACAAGCGCAAGTCGCCAAGCCTACGTTTATCGAAGTGCCTGCGACGAAAAGCGGCATCACGTGGACGCACGACAACGCGCGTTCGGCAGATCGGTTTCTGCCTGAAACCTGCAATGGTGGCGGCATCTTTTTCGATTTCGATAACGACGGATGGCAAGACGTATTTCTGGTCAACAGCGGCCCGTCGGATTTCTTTGCGCCTGCCAAGCCGCTCAAGCACGCGCTCTATCGCAACAATCGCGACGGTTCGTTCAGTGACGTGACCGATAAGGCCGGAGTCGCTTCAACCGCACACGGCTTCGGCATGGGCGCGGCGGCAGGCGATTTCGATGCGGACGGCTGGCAGGATTTATACGTGACAAGCTACGGCAAAAATATTCTTTATCGCAACAACGGCAACGGCACGTTTGCCGATGTTTCAGACAAAGCCGGAGTCGTTGCGCCAGGCTGGTCTACGCATGCGACGTGGTTTGATTATGACAACGATGGCAAGCTCGATCTGTTCGTGTCGAGCTTCGTTTATTACAAAAAAGATTTGAATGTCGTATGCGGCGACAACCGTTTGGGGCGCAAGTATTACTGCATCCCGCGTGTCTTCAAACCGCAACCGAGCAAGCTGTTTCACAACAACGGCGACGGTACGTTCAGCGATGTGAGCGTGGCTTCGGGCATCAGCACGGCGCTGGGCAAGTCGTTCGCTTCGGTGGCGACCGACATCAACAACGACGGCTTGCAAGACCTTTTCGTCGCCAACGACACCGTAGCCAATTTCATGTTTATCAATCGCGGCAAAGGCAAGTTCGAAGAGGTCGGCCTAGCTTCGGGCGTAGGTTACAGCGACGCGGGCAGTCCGCGTTCGGGCATGGGCGTAGACGCGACTGATTTCGACGGCGACGGTTGGCAGGATTTGTTCGTAGCGAACATAGACCAGGAACTTTTCAGCCTTTATCACAACGACCAGAACGAGAGTTTCAGCGATCAGGCGGGTGAGATCGGACAAGCTACGCGACTGTTGTCGGGCTGGGGCTTGAAGTTTTTCGATTACGACAACGACGGCGATGCTGATTTGTTTTTAGCTAACGGACATCCCGACGACATGGTCGAGCAACAGGCTTCGCGCGTGAAATACAAAGAGCCGCTGTTGATGTTCGAAAACGTAGGCAAGGCTTACAAAGACGTGAGCAAAACTTCAGGCGCAGTCTTCGCCAAAGACTTTCCCGCGCGCGGGCTGGCGGTGGGCGATTACGACAACGACGGCGACATAGACCTGCTGGTCATCAACAACGGCGATGCGCCCGTGTTGTTACGCAACGAAGGCGGTAATAAAAACAACTGGCTCGGCGTCGAGTTAGTAGCAAAGAAAAGCAATTCGCTCGGCGTGGGCGCAATCATCAGTTGGCAGGCAGGCGCGTTGAAAAAGAGCCGCTACAAAACCAGTGGTGGCGGTTATCTCTCGTCGCATGATCCGCGCGAAGTGCTGGGCTTGGGCGCAGCCGCCAAAGTTGACACGCTCGAAATCAAATGGCCCAGCGGCAAGATTGATAAGCTGACGAATGTGGCGGCGAATCAATACGTCAAGGTGGTCGAGGGCGAAGGCTTGAGCAAGTCAGTAGCGGCAACCAAATAAAACGTCCCATCACCAGAATACGCCGGAGAAAATTATGCCCCGGCCCAGTACCGAAAAAATGCTAAAATGCAACGCGGAGGTTAAACTAATGGAAAACACCATCAAGTTGGAAGTCACAGAGCGGGAAGCACAAACCCTGCGCGATTTGATTGCAGAGTGTTTGCAAAGGATGCGGCAGGCGCACGAAATCATGGCACACGATGAAAAAGAAATTGCGGAATTGCAGGCGGAAACGCGTGCGATTCTGGCGCGTGAATGGAAGGCAGCATAAATGTGGAAAGACCTTTTTGATCTCGTACGCCAAACTTTGCGTTTAACTAGAAGACAGCCAGCAAACCAAAACCGAACTCAAAGAATTGCAACGGGAAGTTCGTGATTTGGCGCACAAAGCGGAGCGAGAATCGCTGATGTCTCAACACCGGACGGAAATGCAAGTTGCCGCGTTGCTCGCTCGCATCGAACGTCAAGACGACGAGATCAAACATTTACGCGCGACGCTGGCCGAGTCGCAAGCTCGTGAAACCAATAATCGCCAACTGCTCTTGCTTGAAGTCGAGAATCAATTGCTGAAAGCACAACGCCAATTGTCGGCTGCCTCTGCACCGAT
>JAYSVR010000506.1:0-36939 GCA_043718445.1 Acidobacteriota bacterium
CGCCCATGCCGCCCGCTCCGAGCGGCGCGAGAATTTCGTAATGATCAAAACGGCTTCCGACCAGCATCGCCATCTCACATCTCCCAAATCTGAATCGTCCGTGTGCCGTGCGCAGCCGGGCGCGTGAAAAGTTTTTCGTACTCTTTATTCTTCTTATTCACTTCTTCAAATCCGCCATCCAGTTCAGCACGACCGTGAATGGCGGCAACCTTATGGAGCGCGGTCAGGCAGCTTTCGGGTTTGCCCAGAGCTTATTCATCACGGCAATCAACGCCGCGCCGCTGACAAGGAATACAACCAATAACAACCACGCCGCGCTCGTGCGTCCGTATAAGAAATTGCCGACGGTGAAAAGCGCAGACCAGATTGTCGTGCAACCCGCAACCCAGCCGACTAATGCGAGCGGCATGCTTTCGCCTGGCGCGGCATCGGTTTTCGCAATGCCTGCGGCCTTGCGAATCGGTTCCCAGCCCGGCCCAGCGGGGCGCACTTTGCGATAAAAAGCGATCAGCGTTTGCTGGTCAGTCGGCGGCGCGAGATACGCTGCAAGCAACCAGCCAACGGTCGTCGTCGCAATCGTCAACAACAGTTTTGTCGAACCGCTGTATGAAGTCGTTTGCAAAATGACCGCGATGAAAAACGAACTGATCATCGCTACGACTTCGCACCAGGCGTTGATGCGCCACCAGAACCAACGGACGAGATACAACAAGCCCGTGCCTGCTCCCACTTGCAGGATGATGTCGAAGGCGTCTTTGGCCGAGTCGAGAAAGAACACCAGCGCAGAGGAAAGGAAGAACAGCAGCACGGTGGCGAGGCGTCCCATCAGCACGTAATGCTTCTCTTCGCCGTCAGGTTTGATGAAGCGACGATAAAAATCGTGTACGAGATAAGACGCGCCCCAATTCAAATGGGTCAAGATCGTAGACGAATTCGCCGCGACCAATCCGCCGACCATCAGCCCAACGAAACCGACCGGCAAAAACTTGAGCATCGCCGGATAAGCGATGTCGTGGCCGAGCAGCTTCGGGTCGAGATTCGGAAAGGCCGCTTGAATGTCTGACAGGTTCGGATAAACCAGAATCGAAGCCAACGCGACCAATATCCACGGCCACGGACGCAAGACGTAATGCGCGATGTTGAAAAACAGCACTGCGCCCAGCGCGTCTTTCTCAGACTTGCTGGCGAGCATCCGTTGCGCGATGTAGCTGCCGCCGCCCGGTTCAGCACCCGGATACCACACCGACCACCATTGCACGGCGATAGGAATGATGAAGACCGCCACCGCCGTGTCCCAGTTGTTGGTGAAATCGGGCAGCACATCGAGGTAGTTAATTCCGCCCGGCCCTTTGATCGTTGAGAGCTTGGTGACCAATCCGTCGAGGCCGCCTACGGCAGGATGCTTGAGTGCAAAATAAGCCGCCGCAATGACCGCCGTCATCTTGATAAAAAACTGAATCATATCAATGACCAGCACGCCCCACAGGCCGGAATGCGCGGCGAAAGCGACGTTAAGCACGCCGACGAAAGCAAGCGTCTGCCAGCGTTCGAGGCCGAACAGAATCGCTGCGATCTTGCACGCGGCCAGATTCACCGTCGCCATAATCAGGCAGTTGAACAGCAAACCCAGATAGATCGCGCGAAAGCCGCGCACCGTCGCCGCAGCCTTGCCCGAATAACGAATCTCGTAAAATTCCAAATCGGTTAGCACATCCGAACGCCGCCACAGCCGCGCGTAAAAAAACACTGTCGCGATACCGGTCAGCACGAAAGCCCACCAGACCCAGTTACCGGCTACGCCTTGACGCCGCACGATGTCGGTCACGAGGTTCGGCGTGTCAGAACTGAACGTCGTCGCCACCATCGAAAGTCCCGCGAGCCACCACGGAACTGAGCGCCCCGACGCGAAAAATTCAGAAGTGTTTTGAGCAGAGCGTTTGCTGAAAAACAAAGCGGGCACAAAGCAAATTGCTACGGCGGCGAGCGCAATGATCCAGTCGAGCGCAGTCAGGTGCATGCGAGATTCCTTTCGGGTTGTCAGGTTGTGATACTTCGATTGTGTTGCGGGAAAGTGACGGCATCTTAATGGGCTGAAGTAAGAAGTGGCAACACGGACGACATTTTCCCACTACGTGGTGAAAGCATCGTCGTTACGTGAGAAATTGGCAGGGTAAATGCAAAGCGCGCTCACCCCTCTCACTGGACGAGCGGGCTTCGCATGGAACTTCGCACTGCGGTGGAGGTTACTCACAATCGCCCGTGTGGCATTACAGCATATCGGGGTGTCGCCTCAGTCGCGCCGCCATGGCAACAGCGCGCGTAATCGTTCGTCGCGCAAATACAGTCCGCCCCACAGCAACACGCCGACGAGCGCCTGCACGAAGTACGGTTCGCCGACGCGCAGGTGCGTAGCCACTGCGCCGCCCATATAACCCGCCAGCAAAATCGCGCCAAACACTGCCGTTGACGGAATCAGGTAAAGCACTGTGCAAAGCAATTCGAGCCATCCGATGCCGGAAATCGCCGAGGGCGGATAGCCGAATTTGGTGAAGCCCTCAACCGCTTGCGGAGCCTGCGACAATTTCGCGTAGGCGCTGAAAAGCAATAACAGCGCGGGTAAAACGCTCAAGACCCACCCGCCCCAATACATCTTTTTTGACGTGACGGTGGCTTTCGACGTGAGCGGAATGAGTTGCGGCAAGCGGCTTTCGCGCAAATAAAGTCCGCCCCACAACAGCATCCCGAAGATGACGGGAAAAAGTACCGGAAACCAGCCTTCGCCCATGCGCACGTGCGTGTTGACCGCGCCGCCGAGGTAACCCGTCAGGAAAATCGCGCCGAGCATGGTCGTGCGCGGCGTCAGATAAACGATGGTGCAAATCAGCAGCGTGAGGCCAAGCGGCACGATTACGCTGGCCTGATAGCCGAGTCGCATAGTCTCTTCGACCACGGGCGCGGGCTTGAATAATTTCGCCGCGCCGTCAAAGAGCAGAAATAACGCAGGCAAGCCGCTGAGGATGCGGCTCGTCCAAAGAATGTTTTTAGCAATCGGGGCAGTTGTTTGCATGATTTTTTTCTCCGTGAGTGTGAATCCAATTAGCGTTTCCGACCTCAACCCGCCGGACTCGGATCGCCACAATTGATCATCCAGGGAATGCCGAATTGGTCAATCAGCATACCGAACCGTTTGGCCCAGAAGGTTTGCTGCAACGGCATATTCACCTTGCCGTTTTCCGCCAGCGCATTGAAAACCCGTTCGGCTTCGACAGGGTCTTCCATGCTGAGCGACATGCAAAAACCGTTCGGCGATTGGTAATGACCCGGAGGGCTGTCGGCTCCCAACACCATCGTGCCGCCGACCTCAAGCGTAGCGTGCATGATTTTGTCAGCGTAATCCGCCGGGAATTCGCCCGCCATCGGCGAAGCGCCATAGGTGAGCGAAAAGAGCGTTTTCGCGCCCAAGTGCTGTTCATAAAATTTGTAAGCAGCGGCGCATTGGCCGTTGAAATTCAGATGTGCATTCAAGTTCATTTTGTACTCCTTGGGTTAATAAGAATGTTCGTCCAGCCGGACGAAGTCGGTGTTCACGCCTGTTCCAGCGCAGCGATGTCGAGTTTCGTCATTTGCATCATCGCCTGCATCGCACGTGCGGCTTTGGCAGGATCAGGATGCTGCAACAGTTGCGGCAAGACCGAAGGCACGATTTGCCACGACAAGCCGAATCGGTCATTCAGCCAGCCGCATTGTGAAGTCTGACCGCCAGCTGAAAGTTTTTCCCAGTAATGATCCACTTCTGCCTGGGTTTCACAATTCACGACCAGCGAAACGGCTTCGTTGAATTTGAACATCGGCCCACCGTTGAGCGCCGCGAATTCCTGTCCCGCCAGTTGAAAGCTCGCAGTCAACAGCGAACCATTTGGCCCCGGCCCCGCTTCGCCGCAGCGCGTCGCGCTCAACAGTTTGGCGTCAGGGAAAATCGAACAGTAAAAGTTGATCGCCTCTTCGGCGTTGTTGTCGAACCAGAGAAACGTAGTGATTTTTTGCATTTGATTCCTTTCGTTAAAAACGAAATCTGATCTCTCAGAAATTAAATCAACCTTCGCCAGAGCTTGCACGCAGGTATCCAACGAGCGCATTGGCATGACCGTGTCCCATGCCATGCTCGGTTTTTAGCCAAGCGACCATTTCCATGTGTTTCATCCCTTCCAATTGCTTGAGCAAATCCAACCAATAGTTAATCGGCTTGCCGTATTGCTTTTCGATAGAAGGAAAATACGATGCGGGTCCTTTCAGTTTTTCGATTTTCTGCTCTTTCATGTAAACCTCTGTTGTTCAAATCAAACTTATGTGTTCCGACCCAAGCTGTTACTGCGCGGTACTCGGGTCCATCCAAAACAATCCCCAGCCATTGCCGTCCAAGTCTTCATAGTCGTGCGAGTACATAAAGCCGTGATCCGTCGGCTCGCTGGAAGTCGAACCGCCTGCTGCGATGGCCTTGGCGACGAGCGCGTCTACTTGCGCACGGCTTTCGCAAGAGAGGGAGATCAACGCGCTGGTGTATTTCGTCGTGTCGCAGATTTCTTTCGTCGTGAGCGATTTGAAATTATCGTGCGTCCCCAGCATCGCGTAAATGTCTTCGCTGATGATCATGCACGTCGCCGCCTCGCCGGTGAATTGCGGGTTAAAGGTGTAACCGAGCTTGGTGTAAAACTCGATGGATTTCGGCAGGTCTTTGACCGGCAAACTCACAAAAATTTTCGTAGCCATGTTTTCTCCTTGGGTTAGTGAATATGGTTTCGGTAGCCCTTGAATTTCGAGTATCGGACGAATCTCGACTGTGCCGATACGCGCGCCGGGGATTTAACCGGCGATGTTGATCGCTTCGTCAAGATCGTCAGCGTTGATAAAAAAGTAACCGCCGACCTGTTCGCGCGTTTCGGCGAACGGGCCATCGGTGATGAGGCGTTTGCCTTCGCGCACGCGCACGCACTTCGCTGTCGCCGTCGGATGCAGCGGCGCGGCATCCAGAAATTGTTTGTTGTCGTGAAGCTGTTGCGTGAGTTGAACGGATTCGGCGCGCATTTGCCCCAACTCAGTTTCACTCAGATTGCCTAAAACTTCTTCGTTGTGATGAACCAGCAGCAGGTATTTCATTTCGTCCTTTCACCGTTAAGTCGAACGGCGCGGTTCGCTTTAGACAATGCGCGAAAAAAATTATGCAGTTTGCGCGGGCGGCACGCCTTCGAGTTCGATCACAGGGCGTATCTCAACCGTACCGACACGCGCGCCGGGAATGCGTTCAGCGACGTTGATGGCTTCGTCGAGGTTCGCTACGTCAATCAGGTAAAAGCCACCCAGGTGTTCGCGCGTTTCGGCGAAGGGGCCATCGGTAATAAGCCGCTGTCCATCGCGTAAACGCAAGCTCGTCGCGGTCGTCACTGGATGCAACGGCGATGTAGCGATGAACTTTCCTTCAGCTTTGAGTTGATGCGCGAGATCAGTGGATTTCACATAACAAGCGGCGCGTTCGCTTTCGCTCATCGCGTTTTCTTCCATATAAATCATCAGCATGTATTTCATCAGGTCATTTCTCCTTGTTGGGTTTTTCGTCTTTCACCACTAAGTCGAACGGCGTAAACTGAATTCGACAGCCTATCGAAAATATTTTTGATTTTTTATGAACCCCAATCTAACCCCGCAAATTAACGCCGCGCTCGAAACGGTTTATCGCAACGATTGGAGCCGCCTCGTCGCCACCTTGATTCATCAAGTCGGCGATTTCGACGCCGCCGAAGAAGCCGTGCAGGAAGCCTTCACCGCCGCCGTGACGCAATGGCAACGCGACGGCGTTCCCGATTCGCCGCGCGCGTGGCTGATTCAGACGGCGCGTTTCAAAGCGATTGATCGCATTCGTCGTCGCAAGAATTTGAATGAAAAGCTCGAATGGGTCGCGGCATCGGGCTTGATTCCGTCGAGCGTCACGCCAAATTACGACACGCAGGAAATTCCCGATGAACGCTTGCGATTGATTTTCACTTGCTGCCATCCGGCGCTCGCGCAAGAGAATCAGGTCGCGTTGACGCTGCGGTTGTTGGGGGGACTCGAAACCGAAGAAATCGCGCGGGCTTTTCTCGTGACGACCGAAACGATGGCGCAGCGTATCGTGCGCGCCAAACGCAAGATTCGTGATGCGGGCATTCCTTACGTCGTACCCGACACTAACGAATTGCCTGCGCGATTAGACGCCGTGCTGACGGTGATCTATCTGATTTTCAATGAAGGTTACGCGGCGACGCGCGGTGAGGCATTGGTACGCGCTGATCTTTGTCTCGAAGCCATTCGACTCGCGCGGTTGATTCGCGCGCTGTTGCCGCGGCCTTCGGGCGAAACGACTGGGTTGCTTGCATTGATGTTGCTGCACGATGCGCGGCGCGCAGCACGTCTGGACGACACCGGCGAAATCGTTTTGCTCGAAGATCAAGACCGCAGCCGTTGGAACCAAGCTCAAATCGTCGAGGCCTTGCCGCTGGTCGAAGCAGCCTTGCGCAGCAACGCTGGTACGTTCTCGATTCAAGCTGCGATTGCCGCTGTGCATTGCAGTGCCGCGCGCGTTGAAGACACCGACTGGCAAGAGATCGTTCAGCTTTATGACTTGCTTCTGCGGCTTCAGCCTTCGCCCATCATCGCGCTCAACCGCGCCGTTGCCGTAGCCATGGCCTCAACGCCGCAAGCCGGATTGACATTGATAGACGGGCTATCAGCCGAACTCGTTGAATATCATTTGCTACACGCGGCGCGCGCCGACTTGTTGCGCCGCGCGGGATCATTCAACGAAGCCGCGCAAAGTTATGAACGCGCGCTGTCACTGGTGAGTAACGAAAGCGAACGCCGCTTTCTGGAACGGCGGCTCAACGAAATTCGCGTCACCCCGTGAGTTTGTCAGTTCAATAAATCGGCACCGGCTTTGGCGATCTGTGCGTCTTGCGGTGCTTGTACGCCTGATACGCCGATGCCGCCGATGACTTTGCCTTCGACTAGCAAGCGCAAGCCGCCTTCGAGCGGCATGCCGTTGGGCAAAGCGAGTACGACATTGTTGCCCTTGCTCAACAGGTCTTCGTGAAACTTGGTATCGCGGCGAAAGTTCGCGGCGTGTTGCGCTTTGGCGAGCGCGACTTCGACGCTGACGTTGGTCGTGTCGTCCATGCGTTGGAAATACAGCAGCCGCCCGGCCTCATCCACAATCGCAATCGAAACGTTCCAGTTATTTTTGTGCGCTTCGGTTTCGGCGGCGGCGGCGATGTCTTTGGCGACGGCGAGATTGAGTACTTTGCGCGTCGTTAGTTTTTCCTTGAGCGGCGTTTGCGTGAAATCGCCCGTCAGCAGCATCGCGGCGCTCAAGCAAACAGTGGCAAGTTTGGTTTTGTACATTCTTTTCTCCAACGGATTATTTGACGTACCAGCGCGCAACCAGTGCGATGGGTAAGCCTACGCAAATCACGTGAACGAGCAAACCCCCGGCGACGACTGGCAACGAAAAATTTTGTTTGAATGAAATCGCAGACAGCGGCAACACGACCAGTTGCATGAACCAGAACACCGCAATGCCATACAACGCACCGCTCGCGTAAGGATGCGAGATTAGCCAGCGCCACTTGAAGCTGGCGAGATTGAATACGGTCGCCGCTCCCAACGCGATGACGAAATGCATCACGGCGCCTAGTGCTGCGGTTCGGTATCCATCTGGAAGGGCTTGAAAGGCTCGCGCGCCCAACACGCCGCTCGCAATAGATTGCGCAATGCGCAACGGCGTGACGCCGCGTGAATAGTTGCTCACGCACGCACCGATAAAATCCAGAACGCCCGCGCTCAAGCCGCCCAACAAAATTGCTTTGATCATTTCGGTTATTACTCAATCGGAATCCAGATTTCGGTTTGCCATTCTTCCGGCGGCGTTTGTTTCGGTCGGTTCAGATAAACCTCAAACGGAGCCGCCGCGCGCAACCGATGGCCTGAGGCGGGCAGCCAGTTGCGATACAAACGATTCCAGAGCTGCCAGCGCGTTTCATCTGAACCGCGATGCAAGCTGACCGCCCACGGCCCGGCGGGAATCGTGACGCGGCGCACTTCGTCGCCCAATGCTTCACCAAACGTGGGCGGCGCGTCTTCATAAATAAATCCGGCTTGATAACGCGCATTGGCATCTGGGACGAGACTGGCTTCGTCGGGGCAAAGACCGATGCACTCGCGTACGTGCGGCCAGCCGTGGTGGCGCTTGAGTTCATCGGTGAGTACGCGAAAGGCCGCTGCCGCTGCTTGCGCGAAACTGTGTTCGATCAAGCCGCGACGCTCGACGATGAGCGCCTGACGATCTGGCATCTCTCTGATCTCGACGGAAATGTCGAGCTTGGGCAGCGCGCGCGTATGGGCAGGCGGCAAGAGCAACGGCGGGTGAAGTTGGCGATATTCAGAAGGCGTGCAGCCGAGTTGTTTGCGAAACGCCCGCGACAACGACGAGCCGGAATCGAAGCCGCATTCCAACGCGATTTCAGTCAGCGTGAAGCGGTCTTCGTTCATCAATTCAACGGCGCGCAACAATTTGCGCCGCTGCAAAAAGGCAAACATCGTCTCGCCCGTCAGCGCACGAAAGATACGATGAAAGTGAAACGCTGAAATCCCCGCGAGTTCGGCCAGTGCCACGGTCGTCCAATCGTGATCGGGCTGCCTGATGATCGCGCGGATGACGCGATTGATCTGTTCGCGGTATTGCGATTCAACCATGACGAAAGCATAGCAAGCTGAGATCGAGTGCGCTTGGCAATTCTTGCGCTTTCATCTCAACCGAGAAGCCAGCTTTCGCCTCAACCCACAAAACGATAGCCCATGCCATGCACCGTCAAAATGTATTGCGGCTGCCGTATGTTCGGTTCGAGCTTCTGCCGCAGCAAGCCGATGTGTACGTCAACCGTGCGCGTGTTGGGCATCGCGTCGTAACCCCACACCTCATTTAACAAGTCATCGCGCGACAAGACGGTTTCACGGTGTTCGATTAAGTAACGCAACAGTTGGTATTCGCGCGCCGTGAGTTCAACGGCTTCGTTCGCTCGCGTAACAACAGCGCGGCGAAAGTCTACGCGCACGTCGCCGAATACATATACGTCGGCTTCGGGCGCAGCCGCTGCGGGCGCACGGCGCAAAATGGCTTCGAGCCGCGCGAGCAGTTCGCCCGTGTCGAAAGGCTTGGTCAGGTAATCATCGGCGCCGAGTTTGAGGCCGAGAATTTTATCTATCGTTTGCCCGCGCGCCGTCAGCATCATCGCGGGCGTCGTCGTCCCTCGTTGTCGCAAATCGCGCAACACATCAAAGCCGTTTTTCTTCGGCAAACCTACGTCAAGAATCAACAGATCGAAATGCTCGCTCGTCGCCAATTGCAAACCGCGTTCGCCGTCGGCAGCGGTTTCGACGGCGTAACCTTCGCTGCGCAATACGTCAGATACGATCAGCGAAAGGCCGGGGTCATCTTCGACAAGCAGGATGCGTTGGTTCATAGCGGTTGTCGGTTGTCGGTTGTCAGTTGCTGGTTGTTAATTATTAGTTGCGATGACAGCCGCAGTGGGTTGAATGACGGGTTCGTTGAGCGCAGACAAATGAATCGTAAACGCGCTGCCTTCGCCGACATTGCTTTCGACGCTGACGCGCCCGCCGTGCGCTTGCACGATGGTGCGAACCAGATTTAATCCCAAGCCATTGCCGCGAATTTGCGACGAAGTCGCTTCAGCACCCCGCCAGAACGGCTCGAAAATGTTTTTGAGTTCGTCAGCCGGAATGCCTAAGCCGCGATCACGCACCGTGATTTGAATTTCTTTCTGATGTCGTTGCGCCGTGACGCTCAACCAGCGCGCGTCGCCGCCGTATTTCATCGCGTTATCAATCAGGTTGCGCAAGGCGCGCGCGAGTGCTGGCGAATCGGCAGCGATGTCAGGCAGATGCGACGCGACATTCTTTTCAAGTTCAAAACTGCCTTCGGCAATCAACGGTTGCGCAGCACCGATGACGTTCTCGATGAGTTCGTTGACGCTGGTCGGTTGCAGTTCGTATTTGCGCCGGTCGGCTCCGGCAAATTCGAGAATCTGTTCGATCATCTCAATCAGCCGGTCAGACTCTTTGCCGATCAATCCGCTGTATTGCTTGATCTGTTCGGGTTCGCGTGCGACGCCGCGTTGCAGGCTCCACGCGGCAGATTTGATGACGGCGAGCGGAGTGCGCAATTCGTGCGAGACGCTGGCGACGAAATCCATTTGTTGCGTTGCCAGTCGTTGCGCGCGCCGCGCCGAAAGCAACAGCAAGGCTACGCTGGCCGCGAGCAACGCGAGAATGCCGAAATTCACCGCGAGATTGCGCCGCCGCACCGAACCAACAATCGCATCAAGCGAACCCGCGCGATAACTCAACCGCAATTGCCACAGCCGCTGTTCATCGTTGATGTTGCGCATCCCGCGCGGCGCATCGTCGGGCGCGCGGCTGTTGAGAATGCGGCGAAATTCCTGACGCCGTAAGCCTAAGAGATCGGTGGTCACATCGGGTTCGGCCTGCAAATCATGCGGCGCACCGATTTGATAAACCAGTTTGCGTTCGGGCGTTTGCGTGACGATAGAGCCGCTAAAACTTTCTACCGAACCGAAATGCTGCTGGGCGAGCGCGGGCAATACGCGCTGTTGAATGACGGGCAGGCTCAACGTCACGATGAAATATCCGGCGGGCGGCAACAGCGTCACTTGCCCTTTGGTCGAGCCGCGCGGCGGCAACATCACGCGCTGCACAAAGGCGAGCCGTTCATCGTTGAGCGTGAGCAACGGACGATTGCGCAATTCGTCGGCGAACTCGCTGCGTGGTTGCGCGGCGCTGGCTTCGAGTTGATTGCGTAAGTCTGCCAACGCCGCAGGCCATTCGCACGGCGCGAATTTCTTTTCATTCGTTTGCAATTGCCACAACGCAGGGCGTGCGTCGGCGCGCAACACATAAACTTCGCCGATCAATTGTGAATGCTCGGCTTCGGCCTGCCAGCGTTCAAACCGTTCGGCGTAAAGCGGCAGCAAGTCTTCAGAACTCGTGGGTGGCTTGGTTTCAGCAACCGGCGGTGCAGCGGTGAAAAGCGCCGCAAAGACGCCCGTCAATTCGTTATCTAAATCCTGACTGAAACGAAACGCCATCCCGCGCATGTTGGCGCGCAAATATCCGCGCTCGCGTTCGCTGAGTTGCGACAACCAGCGGTATTGCAATACGGCTAGCGTCGGCAACAGCAACGCCATAATGACGATCACGATGATGGTAGCGCGTCCGCGCCAAAGTTCGTTCATAAAACCGTATCGCAACCTGTTAGGTTGCGGTGAATTGAGTTTGCAGTAAATTGTCGAACGGCGAAACATTCGCAACCTGACAGGTTGCGATACAGCGCGGATTATAGTGACAAACTCACCCTTGCCTAGCCCACCTTACAAACTTTACAAACTCTTTGCTTCGTCATGACCTTTCGCCGCGAAACTCGGCACGAATTTACAAACCTTACAAACAGTTTGCCTCAGCTTTAACACCTGCGCTGCGAATTCAGGCATCTTGCCTCACAGATGAGGACACACGGTTCGCATCATTCAAACAAACGTCGCGCAGAGGTCACTATGAAAAAGAATCTTCAAACTATTTGCTTTGCTTTGCTGGGAATTCTTTCCCTGAACTTAATCATGATTACATCTGGGGCGGCGCAGACCGCTTTCACCCTGCGCGGCTCAGTCGTAGACGAAACCGATGCCGTGATTCCAGGGGCGACCGTTACGCTCATCGGCGCTGACGGCAAGGCTCGCACCGTGACGAGTGACGCCAGCGGCGCGTTCGCCGTGCCGCAACTCGCAGGCGGCGTTTATCAAGTGACTGTTGCTTACGACGGCTTCACGCCTTTTCTGCAAACCGGCTTGCAACTCGCCGCGAACGCCGCGCCGCTCAAGGTTGTGTTGAAAGTCGCCGAGATGAATATCGTCACGACCATCTCAGCCGAAGACCCGCAGGACACGACTGACCCGACGAAAAATTTGAACGCGACGGTGCTGGATGAAGCGACGATTCAAGCCATCGTGCCCGACAACGAAGACGATATGCAGAGCTTCTTGCAAGGTTTAGCGGGCGGGCAAAACGCACAAATAATCATTGACGGTTTCACCGGCGGGCGGCTGCCTCCGCGCGAAGCGATTATGCAAATTCGCGTGAATCAAAATCCGTTCACCGCCGAATATTCGCAACCCGGCAATGGCCGCGTAGAGATCATCACCAAACCCGGACGCGATCAATGGCGCGGTTCGTTCGGCTTCAACTTGCGCAACTCATCGTTCGACGCGCGCAACGCTTTTGCCGTGACCAAGCCCGACCTCAATCAGAATCGTTTTCAGTTCAATTTGAGCGGCCCGATCATCGCCAAGCGGATGTCGTTCTTTATGAACGTCGAGCGTCGTGCGCTCGAAGGCAGCAACAACGTCGTGGCGCGCACGCTCGACGGCACGTTCACCGCGAACGTCAACGCGCCCAACACCAGCACTTCATTCAACTTGCGCACTGATTATCTGCTCAACGACAGGAATACGTTGAACGTGAGTTACAACCGCTTCGGCAACAGCTCGATCAATCGTGAATTCGCGGCGCGCTTCGGCGGCGGCGGCTTCGGCCCCGGTGGCGGTGGCGGTTTTGGTGGAGGCGTGACCGGCAATAGTTACTTGCTGCCCGAACGCGGCTCGAACGCCGACAGCGTGAATCAAACGCTGCAAGTGGGCGAGACGATGATTATCAATCCGAAACTGATTATGGAAACGCGCCTGCGTTTCATTCGTGAAAGCCGCAACACGACCACCAATGCAACTGGTGACACAACCGGCGTAGCCATCAACGTGTTGGACGCTTTCAACGGCGGTGGCGCAACTTGCTGCCCCAGCACGACGCAGGAAAACAATCTGGAATGGCAGCAATACCTGACGTGGACGCACAAACAGCACACGATCAAGGGCGGCACGCAACTGATGCGTTACAGCATCAACGACAATACGGCGAGCAACTTTAATGGGACGTATACGTTCAGCAGCCTTGATCAATATCGCGCCGTCATCGAAGCAGCCCGGACTGGGGTCGAACGTGATGCCGACGGCAATCTGATTCGCCCGACGCAATTCACGATCAGTCAGGGCGACCCGCGTTTGAGCTTCACGCAATATCAAGCCGCGTCTTTCATTCAGGACGATTGGCGCGTCAAACCCAACCTGACTTTATCGCTGGGCTTGCGCCACGAGTTTCAATCGCAACTGAGCGACGCGAACAATTTCGCGCCGCGCATCGGATTGGCCTGGTCGCCCGGCAAAAGCCGCACAACAACGGTACGCATCGGCGGCGGCATCTTTTATTCGCGGCTGACCGATAACCTTTATAGCAACGTGTTGCGTTTTGACGGTACGCGGCAACAGAGCTTCATTATTCGCAATCCAACTTGGTTGATGGGGCCGAATGCCTTAGCCGAAGACGCGACCATCAGTGCGGCACGCACGATTCGCCGCACGCTCGACTCGCAACTCGCTGCGCCTTATTCGATGAATTTCAACGCTTCTGTTGAACGCCAACTGCCGTTGGGTTTCGTAGCGACGACGACCTATATGTTCAATCGCGGCATTCATCAATTCCGTTCACGCAATATCAACGCGCCGCTCGATGGCCTTCGCCCTGACACGACGCAAGGCAACATTTATCAGATTGAATCTTCCGCGCTGTCACAATCGCACGGCCTGATGTTCGGTTTGCAACGGCGGATGGGCAAGACGTTTCAAGTGTTCAGCAATTACACGTTGTCGCGCACAATGAGCGATTCTGACAGCGCCTTGAGCGTGCCCGTCAATAACTACGACTTGAGTTCGGAATGGGGTCGTTCGCAAATGGATCGCCGCCACACGCTGTTTGTCGGCGGTACGATCAATCTGCCCAAAGGCATTCGCCTGTCGCCTTTCGTGACGGCTTCGTCGGGTTCGCCCTTCAACATCACGACGGGCACAGACAGTAACGGCGACACCGAAATCAACGACCGGCCTTTAGGTCTGACGCGCAACGGCAATCTGTCGCCGAGCCTTTATTCATTGCTCACGCCGCAACTGCAAAGTTACCTGACGGCGAACTACGCGAACGGCGTCAACGCGAACGGCCCCGGCGCGTTCAACGTGAATATGAGCTTTGCCAAAACGTTCAGCTTCGGCGAACGCAAGAACGCAAGTGCGGCAGCAGATCAACAAGGCGGCCCGCGCGGCGGTGGAATGCGTGGCGGCCCTGGTGGTGGTGGAATGTTCGGCGGCGGCAGTGAAACCGGACGCTTCAACCTCTCGTTGTCGGCGCAAATCACCAACGTACTCAATCGCGTGAATTACGGAGCTTATAGCGGCGTGCTGAGTTCGCCTTATTTCGGTCAGGCCAACAGCGCATCAGGCGCGCGGCAATTAGAAATCGGCTTACGGTTTAGCTTTTAGAAGAACGATCATAGGAGTTATGGGAATAAGTAAGCACTTTCCCATAACTCCCATATCTCTCATTAAACCCTTAAACAAGTTTTCTCAGTTTTATGAATCCCATCATCACCAAACGCCTGCTCGTCGTGAGCGACGCGCCTGAACGCTGGCACAGTGCTTTTAACCTGAACGGCGTTGTCATCACCACTGCCACGTCTGCCAAAGAAACCGCGCGCGCCTGCCAGCAACCACACGACTTGGCGATTGTCGCAGTTGAGACGAACCAACTGACTGACATTCTGACGACGGTACGCAACAGTTGCGCGCATCGCAGCATTCCGATTCTGGTCGAGAGCGAAGCCGCGCCACACGCAGGCTTGTTGCCGCGACTGCGCGCAATGCCCTGTCATTCAGCGGATTTGTTACGTCTGGCGCATCGCTTGCTCGCGCCCGATGCCTTGCCGATGCAAGTGCGAACTCAGCGCGCTATTTTTTAACTTGGTCAGATTTACTTGCATACGAATTTACCAATCGAACGATTGATTCAAGCTCAAGGCTTTGGCTTTGAGCGGATTCCAATAACGGCTAAATCGTTTCAGATCGAGGCGCGCCGTTTCTTGTGCTGAGAGTTCGACGAAAGGCTCAAGCGGCAGGGCTTCGACTGATAAGTCGTGTTCGCGTTGCAACGCTTTGCCAATGCGCGCAAAACGCGGTGCGACGCTTTCGACGGTGACGATGCGCGTGCAGTCGTGTTCGCGCGCGGCGTTGGCGAGTTCAGCGGTGACGTTGCCTTTGCGAATTTCGATGCGCGGAATTTCGAGCAGGCACTCATAGAGAAACGCGATGCGTTTCAAACTGACCTGATAACGCGCCAGCACTGCGTCATCAAAGACGAAGACACGCGGCGCATCAGGATGCGCTTGCAACGCAGGGCTGTGCGGGTTGAGGCAATCGCCGTGAATCCAAACTAAAACATCATTCATCTTTTCTTAGCCCCTGCGTCGGTGAACGCCTCTGTGTTAGCACGCGGGAAAAGCCGCGCCTGCAATTCGTCATACGTCGCCTCGAACGGGCAGCCGTTGCGGTAATGCTGACAGTCGCGGCAATAAACGCCATCAGTGAACTGTTCGAGATTGTCGCGGTTGAAATAATAAGGCTTGACGGCGAAGGCGCTCGCTACCCATTGCCACGAGAGGTCGTTGCTAGCCGGGTCGCCATCGAGCAGATGCGCGAGAAACCACGCCGCGCCCGCTTGCCAACGTACGCGTCGCCAATGCACGACATAAGCCGCGAGCCACATCCGCGCGTGATTGTGCAAATATCCGGTTGCGCGCAATTCATCGGCGAAGCTATCCATACAACGCAAGCCAGTCACGCCCTCGGAAATATCATCAGGCAACTTGTCAGCGTAATCCGCCGGACGCCAGCCGGTCTTGAGCGACTCGCGGTCTTTCCAGATGCCGTCGCCGATCTGGGCGTATACGCGCTGCCAGTAATCGCGCCATGCGAATTCAGTCACGAGCTTTTCGGCTTGCTTGCCGCCGCGTTGCAAGGCCGCGCGGCGCGTTTCAGCGAGCGTCAAGACGCCGTGTCGCAAATAAGCCGACAAGCGCGTGACCGAACCTTTCAAGTGGTTGCGCGTCGCGGCGTAACGCTCCGGCTTGATTTGTTGCAACATGGTTTCAGCCGCACGCCTGCCACCGCGCGTTTCAGACACTTCAGGCGAATGCGCCGCCGCATCGGGAAAGGTTACGCGCAAATAAGCGATGAGTTCATCGCGGTCGGTGAATTCAGTTTTTAGTTTCATGCTTTGCTCGCTTTCTTGCGCATACGGCAAGCGTCGCTGCAATACTTCACTTCGTCCCACACCTTGGCCCACTTGCGCCGCCATGCGAACGGGCGCTGACAGACGAGACAAATTTTGGTGGGCAGGTCGCGCTTTTTCATCGCATCACTTTCGCCGTCATCCACAAGACCAATGCGCCGCGTAGGCTCCATGCCGCTGTACGCAACCAGTTTGAACTCACCAAAAACTGATGCGCCGCCGCGTCAAAGCCGGATGAGAGAATGTCGTGTTGCGACACTTGCAAGAACATCGTTGAGAGCCAAATCACGACCACCAGCACCAGGCCGACAATCGTTTCGCCCAGCCCAATCGCGGGCGAACGAAAGAACAGCAACAGCCCGGCGCTTGCGAGTTCGACCAACATCGGCAGCCCTACGACGGGAGTAATCAAACTCGAATGCGCGGCTTCATACGCGACGAAGCTCTCTTTGCCGACTTGCGCAAACAGCGGGTAATGCACGATCTGAATGCACCAAATCAGCCCGACCATATACAACGTAGCCGCGACGTTCATCAGCAAAATCACTTTGGCGAATTGATTGTCAGTCATAAAGCGGTTGCGCAAGTTCGCGGTAATCAGGCCGGTCAGCGGCGCTCTCATGGCGAAAAGTGCGGATGATCTTTTCGTTATGCAGCAGAAATACGCCGGGCATTTGCCGGGCGTCGCCCGCGATCATGCCTACGGTGTGACCTTGCGTAAGGGCTTCCAGTCCGCGCAGCCAAACCTTCGCGCCGAACACTTGCGACAAGCTGGCGCGCTGCAAATCAAAGGCGCGATACAGCACGCGCTGCGGATCACTGATGCGCGACACATCGGCCAAACCGTAGCGCGTGAACATCTCGGCAGCTTGCTGTTCTTCGCTTAAATGAACGAACGCCAACTGCGTTCCTTCGGCGGTCAGCGATGCGCGTTGCTCGGCGACATCGGTGAGCGCTTCACGACAGAACGTTCAGCCGAAATGGCGCAGAAAGATCACCAGCGTCGGCGCGCGTTGCGAGAGTTCAGCTAGCGTCGCGCCGTGTTGATCGCGCGCTTCGTTGAGAGCTTGCGTGAATTCATTCATCGTTTTATTTCCATCCATTCTGATGTGCTTTGCGCAAGATGAGCGCGAAAGGAATCCACCAAATGACATCGTTCGTGATGTTGTTAATGCCGAACGCCAACGGGAAAGCGCCTTCCCATACGGCTTGTATAAAGCCAATCGGGCCGAACACCTTGCCGAGAAATCCGACCAGCACAATCGGCCAATGGCGCAACGGATCGCGCGCGGCGGCGATGTAACCTACGCCATAAACGCCGACGATCATGCCTACGCACTGCCAGAGTTGCGGATAGTTCGGCGCGGCCATGCCGAACCAGCGAAACATCGCCAGCGGAAACAACAACACGAACCCGCCCCACAAAAGGTTGTAAACACCTGCGGCCAGCAAGACAGGTTTCATCCAATAGTCTGCTTTCACTTCTTTGGTCATGGTTTTTTTAACGCGGCCTGACGGATGACAAGCCGCCGTCTACGCCAATGACTTGCCCGGTGACCCAACTGTTTGACGCATCAAGCAACCACGCGATGGCGCTGGCAACTTCTTCGGGCGCACCGATGCGACCGAGCGCGTGCATGGCGGCTGACGCTTTCACTGACGCCTCGTTGCCGGTGATGCGTGCGGTCAGTGCCGTAGCGACCAAGCCGGGCGCTACGCAATTGACGCGAATGTTGCGCGCGGCATACGAGGCCGCTGCCGACAGCGTCAAGCCGATGACACCGGCTTTGGCGGCGGCGATGGCTTCGTGATTGGCAATTCCGGTGCGCGCGGCTGCCGAAGAAAGCAACACAATCGAACCGCCGTCTTTCATAGCCTTCGTCGCGGCGCGCAGCAGATAAAACGCCGAATTCAAATTCTGTCGAATGGTGAAATCCCACTCGTCGTTGGTCGTGATGTGGGCGGGCTTGAGCAACAGCGAGCCTACGCAATTAGCGACGCCGTTGAGTTGTCCGTGCGTGGCGAGGGCGTGCGCGATAAAGGCGTCAACTTGCTCTGATTGCGTAGCGTCAGTGACCAGATAGGTCGCGTTGAGTTCACCGAGTTCGGAAGCCAGCGCGGCGAGTTTGGCTTCGTCGCGCGCGCCGATGACGAGGCGCGCGCCTTGCGACGTGAGGCGACGACACAGCGCCGCGCCGATGCCGCCAGTCGCGCCTAAAATTGCGTAAACAGGTTGGGTCATAATTTTTCCAGAAATTCTTTTGCTTGTTGTTGCACGCGCTCGCGTTCGGCCTCATCGAGATGTTTCAAGCCTAACACGTTCGGCCCCATACGCGGATTGGCGCGCAATTGCTTTTCAAAGCGCAGCAAAAAATTCCAATAGAGCGCATTGAAAGGGCAAGCCTCGTCGCCCGTGCGTTGCTTGGGGTCATACTTACACCCGCCGCAATAGTCGCTCATCTTGTTGATGTATGCCGCCGACGCGACATAAGGTTTCGTGCCGACTACGCCACCGTCAGCACATAAGCCCATACCGATCACGTTTGGCGTAACGACCCAGTCATAGGCATCAACATAACTTTCTAAAAACCATTCGTTGACGGCGCGTGGCTGGATTCCCGCCAGTAAGGCGAAATTGCACAGCACCATCAGCCGCTCAATGTGGTGGCTGTATCCAGTTGCGAGTACGCGGTTGATGACGTGGCGCAAACAATTCATGTCAGTTTGACCCGTCCAGAAAAATTCAGGCAGCGCGCGCGTGGCTTGCCAATGATTCAGGTCATGAAAACCGGGCATCATCTGGTGATAACGCCAATAGACGTATTCGCGCCAGCCGAGAATTTGGCGGATGAAACCTTCGACTGAGTTCAAAGGTGCTTGGCCTGCGCGATAAGCGGCTTCGGCGCACCGGACGATTTCGAGCGGTTCGAGCAAGCCGATGTTGAGCAGCGGCGACAAGAGCGAATGAAATAAAATCGGCTCGCGCACCGACATCGCGTCTTCATAAGTGCCGAAATCCGGCAAGCGGTTCGTGATGAAATCATCCAAGGTTTGCAGCGCTTGTTCGCGCGTGACGGCCAACGCGAAGCCTTTTGTGCTGCCGAGATTGTCAGGGCATTCGCGTTCGACTTTTTCAATGACGGCTTGGGTGATTTCGTCGGGCGCAAAACTCACCGGCGCAAGCGGAACGGGCTTGCCTTTATAAGGCTTGCGATTTTCAGCATCGAAATTCCACGCGCCGCCAACCGGCGAGCCGTCTTTCTCAAGCAGCACGCCGAACTGTTTGCGCATCGCGCGGTAAAAGTATTCGAGAATCAATTTCTTGCCCGGCGTTTCAACCGGCGGATGCTGTTCGCAGAGAAAGTGCGTATTGCGTGAAAGAATGATTTCGGGGTCGAGCTTTTGACTAAGCGCGCGTTGCGTTTGTCGTGCTTGCCACTCGGCGGCTTCGAGCATGAGCAAACGTTGCGGCTTGAACTTTTTGACGTGCGCTTGCAAGCCGGCGGTGAATGAATCGGCCTCGCGGTAATCCACCGTCCAACCGGCGGCCCTCAACGACTCAGCGTAATGCCGCATGGCTGACAGCACGAGCGTCACCTTCTGTTTGTGGTAACGATGCGCACGCACACGGCCCAGCGATTCGATCATGACGACCACTCGCTCGTGACGATGTGCGGGGTCTAGTAACGAATGGTGCGGCAGTAACTGATCACCAAGTATCAGAACTGATTCAATAAAATGTTTCGTGCTTGACCCCATTGATACCTCGCCATCAACCTTTGTTTACGGGCTTTCTATCACTTGGTTTTTCCCCGGTTATCCAACTAAAGTCTGGTTCCTGGGTGAAGCGTTCAGGGTGTTTTTTGATCTCACGAAACTCACCGACGGTTAAAAGCAAACCCCCGAACAGCAAGAGGGTGGCCAAGACGCCAAAGGCGAAGATGATTATGTCAGCCGCAGTCATGACTATCGCCCTCCTGTTTTCAGCTTGAAATAAATGCCGACGGCCAGAATTGAGGGCACCCAAATGCCGACAAAGATGCCCGCTTGTTTGTCAGGGGTTCCTAAAAACCCGAACCATAAGCTGATAGAAAACAGGAAGGAGACAAACGCTGATCCCAAAATTAACAAGTCAGATTTTTTCAACATTGTCTTTCACCGAGATAAGCTATTCCCGCAAGCGAGAATAATTTGAGAGGGGAAGAGTTGCAGCGGACGCAACCCCAGAATTGATGAAGTCAGCCCTGCCGGATTCCCCGTCCCAAGCCTCGCAACGGTTCGGCCCGCGACGCGAAACTCAAGACGTGAGCCGCAAGCGAGCAGTCCCGTTTGCAGGTAACTGAGCAATTGTCCTCGCTGGCGACGAGTTGGGCGCTGCTTAAACAGCGCCCAACCCGCACTAAGGGTCGGCAATTCGATGTTGATGCTTGCGCCGCCATCGGTTTGAACCAAAAATTCGTGTCCCTCCATCAAGACCGCCAGTTGGGCATGAATTTCCAGCGAGTTAGCAAACTGGTTCATGATTTTCCCGTATCGCGCGCGCGCAATTTCATGATGCCGTTGATTTTCCACTTCGCGTGCTGGGCCTGCGCGCTGGCTCCGCTCGGCACCATCACTTCGAGGTTCTCGAATTCATAGGTGATTTCGGCTCCGCGTCCGGTCAACTTGTCATAAAGTGAAATCGCCAATTCAGGCCAGGTGGTTGTGTCTTCGTTTTTTTCGTTCATTTTAGTCTCCGTAAAAAAGTTGTTGAGCTTGCAAGCTGCGCGCAAGCAGTTCGCGTGATGGTTAATAAACTTATGGGTCAGCTAACCTTGCCTTCCCGTGTTGCCGCCGCCGCGATACCTCGCAACATGCCAGCGAATACAAATTGGTGCAGCGGATAAAGAGCGTACCAATAGAGCAAACCAGGTAACCCCACCGGATCAAAGAACGCAGTTTGTCGAATGAAAGAGGCTTCGTTGTCGCCTTGTACTTCAAACTCGAGCCAAGCTCTGCCCGGCACTTTCATTTCTGCCGACAGACGTAAGCGGCGCTCCGGTTCAAAGGCTTCGACGCGCCAAAAATCAAGAGCCGAACCGACTCTGGGCGATTCAGGATCGCTGCGACCGCGCCGCATGCCTACGCCGCCGACCAGCAGATCGAGCCAGCCGCGCAATTGCCAAAGCCAGTCGCCGTAATACCAGCCGGTTTTTCCGCCAATGCGGCGAACCGGCGCAAAAGCATCGGCGGGCGGGCACTTAACACAGGTGATTCGTGAATCAATGATACGTGCGCCGAACCTCACGCCTCCCCAACCGCGTTGGCGGCCCGCCGAAGAAAGAGCGTCAGACCACCGCGTCTGCACCAACTCTTTGTCTTCGTTGCGAATCGCTCTGGCAATCGCTTCACGAAAACCACGCGGGCGTACTTTGAAAAAATGCAGCGCCGATTGATCTTTCAAGACCGTCGGATGGCGCAGACTTTCAATCAGCTTGCGCCCTACGCGCGCATAGAGCGGTGTGACAAAACCTAGCCACAGGCTGGACAAGCGCGGCGTGAGTATCGGCACAGGGATAATGAAGCGCCGCAAGCCGCGTTGCCGCGCATATTCCTGCATGATTTCGCCGTAAGATGCCTGCTCAGCGCCACCGATTTCAAACATGTGAGTTTGACCGGCGGGCAATTCCAGGGCTTCGGCGAGATAGGCTAAGAGGTCTTCGATAGCGATAGGTTGGGCGGGCGTCGCCACCCAGCGCGGGGCGATCATGACAGGTAAACGCTCAACCAACGCGCGAATCATTTCAAAGGAGAGGCTGCCAGAGCCGATGACAATCGAAGCCCGGAACTCAATGACAGGAACTCTGGATTCCCGCAAAATCCGACCGACCTCATGGCGGCTGCGAAGATGCACCGATAATTCCTCTTCGCTCTCGCCCAGCCCTCCCAAGTAAATGATTTTCTTTACGCCAGCGGCTCGCGCCGCGTTGGCGAAATTTTGCGCTGCCTGCCGGTCTTCGATTTCAAAATCACCGACCGAACCCATCGAATGCAC
Source organism: Acidobacteriota bacterium (assembly GCA_043718445.1). Taxonomy (GTDB): domain Bacteria; phylum Acidobacteriota; class Blastocatellia; order RBC074; family RBC074; genus JACPYM01. Next base: position 22,376 of record JAYSVR010000506.1, read on the forward strand.
CAAGTAATAAGCCGTATGCACGCCCGTGAGAGCCGTGGTCAGGCTAGTCGAATCAAGCAGGTCGCCCGCTACAATTTCTGTTGGTGCCGCGACACCCGCAAGCAACGAAGCCGGATTTCGAGCCAGACAGCGCAGCCTTTGCCCGGACTGTTCCAGTTTCTTCAATAACCGCCCGCCGATATAACCAGTTGTCCCGGTGAGCAGAATGAGGGGGCGTTCGTCGCGGGTATTGGCAGTTGAGTTAGACAATGTATTTCTCGATTGAATGCGATCAGTTTTTGGTGAATTACTCTTTGGGCGTGCGCCAGCGCCAAGCCGTTATCGCGTGGAGTTCAGCTGTTTTCAGCTTTTCTAAAAACGTTTGTACTCAATGTTGCACAGCTTCTCTGGCGTTCGGCTTGATCCGATCATACGCGCCACTACTGCTCTCTAAAACCTATTCGTTGACGGCACGCAGATGGATTCCCGCCAGTTACTTAAAATTTCGCGCGGCGGCCTTGATTCACATTGAGGGCATATTACGTAAGGCTGAGGCTCAGGTCGCTCACGCTCTTCGTATGGCTTTCTCCTCTTGACAATCTAGGGGTAGGCGCATTATCTCTCTTGTAGAAAATCTAGGGGAAGCAAATGGCAAAAACCAAATCCGACTTATTGCAGGGCACGCTCGACCTGCTCATCCTGAAAACGCTCGCGCTCGCGCCCATGCACGGCTGGGGCATTACGCAACGCATTCAGCAAATGTCGGAAGACGTGTTGCAGGTCAATCAAGGCTCGCTCTATCCGGCGCTGGTGCGGCTCGAACAGCAAGGCTGGATCGAAGCCGAATGGGGCACGTCTGACAACAACCGGCAGGCCAAGTATTACTCACTGACGCGCGCCGGACGGAAGCAACTCAAAGAAGAACAGGAACACTGGAAGCGGCTTTCGCACGCGGTTGAGCAAGTGCTGCAAGCCAGTTAGGAGGTTCAATATGTGGCAACGAATATGTCGGCGCGCGTTGGCGTTGTTTCAACGCGACCGGCTGGAACGCGAGTTGAAAGCCGAACTGCAATTTCATGTGGATTGCGCGACCGAAGAAAACTTGCGACGCGGGATGACCCCGGAAGCCGCGCGGCATGCGGCCTTGCTGAGTTTCGGCGGCGTCGAACAAGTCAAAGAACAGTACCGCGACGTAAGCCGCTGGCGTTGGCTTGAAGCGTTGGGGCGCGACGTGCGTTACGGCGTACGCAGCTTGCGCCGCGCGCCGGGTTTTACATTGATTACTGTGTTGACGCTGGCGTTGGGCATCGGCGCGACGACGGCGATTTTTACCGTAGTTTATGCGGTGCTGTTGCGTCCGCTGCCTTATGCCGAACCGGAGCACATCGTCGCCGTCGGTTCGTTTAACGCCGCTGGCACGGGCGATGAGAGCAAGCCGAGCTTCAACGCGCCCGCCGACTTTTTGGATTGGCGGCGGCAAAGTCAGAGCTTCACGGCGTTGGCGGCGATCACCGGCACACAGGCAAGTTACGCGCGCGGCGGTCGCGTTGAATCGCTGCCGGGCGCGATGGTGACAGAAGATTTTTTCGCAGTGCTGGGCATCGCGCCGCACTTAGGGCGTACTTTTACTACCGAAGATTTCGCGGGGGGCGCGGCGATTCCGGTCGTGTTGAGTCACGCGGCGTGGTTAGAAAAATTCGGCGGCGATCCAACCGTCATCAATCAAACATTGCCCGCCAAACAAAGCAGCCTGCGCATCATCGGCGTGATGCCGCCGGACTTTCGCTATCCGCGTTGGGTGCAGGTGTGGCAGCCCTTGCCGCGCAACGACGGACAATGGGGCTTGCGCGGCAATCGTTATTTCGACGTGATCGGACGCCTCAAGCCGCAACTCACAACGGCGCAAGCCGAGCACGAATTGCAAAGCGTCGCACAACATCTGGCGCAACAGTTCCCTAAAGACAACGCGGGTTGGTCGGTGCGCTTGATCGGATTACGCGCGTGGCAATTCGGCGAGACGCGGGCTTCGTTGTGGTTGCTGTTCGGCGCGGTGGCGTTGGTGTTGCTGATCGGTTGCGCGAACGTCGCCAACCTCATGATGGTGCGTACGCTCGCACGGCGGCGCGAACTCGTGGTGCGGTTGGCGCTCGGCGCTTCGCGTTGGCAGTTGTGGCGACAGTTGTTGACCGAAAGTTTATTGCTCGCGCTCGCGGGCGGCGCGCTTGGCGTAGCTTTCGCCGTGCTGGGCGTAGACGGTTTGCTCGCCCTTTTGCCCGAAGGCAACGCGCTCAAGTTGCCCGAAGAAATTCGGGTTGACCAAACGGTCTTGTTGTTCACAAGCGCGGCTTCGTTGCTGTGCGCAGTGTTGTTCGGAGCGCTGCCCGCCGCGTCGGCGGGACGCGCAGACATTACGACTGGCTTGAACGCAAGCAGCCGCACGGTCGAAGGCGGCGCTTCGAGCCGCTTGCGTCACGCGCTAATTGTGGGCGAACTCGCGCTGGCGTTAGTCTTGCTGGTCGGCGCGGGATTATTGCTGCAAAGTTTACGCAATCGTCTCAACGACCATCCGGGTTACGACCCGAATGGATTGATGTTGCTCGCGGTGAGTTCGCGCGTACCTTTCAGCGCGCCCGACGAACAGCGCATTCAGTTTTATCAGCAAGTGCTGGAACGCGTCGCGCAATCACCCGGCGTAGCGAGCGTGGCGTTCACCAACAGCGATCATTTCGGTTGGCTGGGGTTTCCGTTCAATCGCGCCGATGAGCCGTTGCCACAAGGCGATGCGAAGGTGTGTTATAGCTCGGTGAGTCCGAGTTACCGCGACACACTGGGTCTTGCGCTCAAGGCCGGGCGCTGGCTAGACGAACGCGACACCAAAGCGACGGCGCGCGTGTTCGTCATTAACGAAACGCTCGCGCGCAATTATTACGGCAACGGCCACGAGGTCGGGGCGGTCGGTCGGCGCATTACGCTCAACTATCTCAGTCGCCGGGTGACTGGCGAAGTCATCGGCGTCATCAGCGATGTGAGGCAGAATGCGCCCGGCCAACCAGTGCTGCCAGAGGTTTACGCTTCGTTCGCACAGATGCCGTGGTTCAGCCACTTTCTCGTGATTCGCGCGCGCACCTCAGACCCGCGCGCCCTCGTCAACGAAATCACACAATCCGTTCGCACCGTTGACCCGCAATACGAAACGCCCAAACCGATTCTCGTCAGCGAACAACTCGCCGCCGACGTGGCCGAACCGCGTTTGTATTCGATCTTGCTCGGCCTGTTCGCGGCGCTGGCGTTGGGGCTGTCGGCCTTGGGCATTTACGGCGTGATGGCTTATGCGGTGAATCAACGGCAACGCGAATTCGGCATTCGCCTAGCGTTGGGCGCGCAGCCGCGCGCAGTGTTGCGGCTCGTGTTAGCGCAAGGGCTGCGCCTGATTGCGGTCGGCGTGACGATGGGCGTGATTGCAGCGTTTGCTTTGACGCGCGTCGTGCGCGGCTTGCTCTTTGGCATTGCGGCGACCGATGCGCTGACGTTTGCCGCAGTTACCATGCTGCTGGCGGGCTTGGCGTTGCTGGCCTGCTGGATTCCGGCGCGACGCGCGATGCGCGTTGATCCGGCGATAACGTTACGCAGTGAATGACAAGTTGTGGCGCAGGTTCCCAACCTGTGTCGCAGCTTGCCTGATTAACAACGGCGCAGGTTAAGAACCTGCGTCACTGAAATTGAAGCAGAAAAAGGAGACACAAAATGCGTCATTCAATTTTGCTCTGGGCACAAGCAAGGGCGACGCTTGCCTTAACGCGCCCCTAACAGCGCGAGCAGGTTGCGTTGGCCCACCGCGAGGCTTGAGGTGATGTGGCCTTGCGCGTCGAGCAACAGCCCTGAGGGCGTGCCTTGCGCACCGAACAAGGGTGCGATTTCGTTTTCGTCATCGTATAAAAACTGAGAGCGAAAGCCTGTGCTGTCTGCTGCGATTTCGTCGCGCTCGCCGGTTGAAATGAAGATGAGTTGCGTATCAGAGAGCGCGTCGGATAATTTCGGTTTCGCTTCCCAATGTTTCAATTCGTCAATCATCGCCTGACAAAAACCGCAGCCCGGACGCCAGAATAACAACAGCGTTTCGCCTTTTAACAAAGAATGAAATGCGACCTCTTCGCCTTGCAAATTAGGCAAAGAGAAACGCGGAGCCTTTTCGCCCAACCTAAACAGCGACCCGCCGAGATCAAGCGGCGCGACAGATTCATCCACAGACTCATCGGCTGTCACGACGTAATTCACCAACGAACGAATGGCGGCTTCCCCCGTGGCTACGTTATGAGCCAGACGGCCTTGCGCGTTGATGAGGACGGCGGCGGGTGTCCACGGCGCGCGGTAAACCTCGTTGGTGGCGTGATCGCCTTGCAGCAATACGTATTTGAATTCGTATTTGTCCAACTTGGCTTTAACTGCTGCTGGCTTACCGCTGCTGATGACGGCAATCGTCAGTTGTTCAGCGTGATCGCGCTGCCACGTGCGAACCGAAGGCAAGAGCGCTTTGCATGGCCCGCAGTTCGGGCTGATGAATAACAACAAGACCGGCTTGCCGTAAGCGAGCAAATCTTCCAACACAAGCTGGCCTCCTGCCACACTTTCTAAAGCGAACTCAGGCGCGGGCGCTCCGACGGGCAAGCCCACAGCGGTTGACGCACGGTCATCAGGTTCGGCAGGTTCGGTGTGATTAGCTTCGATCAGTGCCTTCAATTCAGTCACGGTCTCTGACAAATGCCGCACCGCATTTAACGTAGCAACAATGATTGAAACGGTTATGAGGCTAATGATTAAACTGATGGATTCAAGCGGACGAAGATCGCCCCACCAGGCAAAGGCGCTGGCCCCTGCGTTCGTGCGGCCTTTTACGACGATGAAAGCCGCCACCGCAGTCAGCGCGAGGTTGCGTAAGAAGACTTTTGCGCTCACCGGTTCAGCATGCCATTGGCCGAAACAGTGGCAAGTCGGTACGTTCCCTTTTGCGAGATTGATGGCGATGGCTGAAGTGAAAGCGAGCAAGAGGACGAGTGACGCTACGCCACCTAACCAGGCGGTGGCGAGCGGCAAAAGCGCGACAGCCGTGGCGAGTTCAATCCACGGCAGCAAGCGGGCGAGCCATTCAGTGAAAAAGTCGGACACGCCAAAGTCTTTAATCGCGTTGCGCGAACCTTCAGCGTCGGCGAGTTTACCGAGGCCCGCGAGCGCGAATATCGTTGCGAGCAATAAGCGAGCAAGCAATAAAAACGTTTCCATATCGTCCCGGAACCTTTGCCGAATAGGAGCAAGTTTGAGTCATCGCCGGTCAGCCCGCATCGCGTCTTCACTCATGATTTGCGCGAGTGTCGCGACAAAGAAATCTGCATCGGTTTTGGTAAATACCAACGGCGGACGCAGCTTGATGACATTGTGATAAGGACCGTCGGTTCCCGCCAGAATTCCATGTTCACGCAAGCGATTGACGACGTATGAAGCTTCAGTGTCGGCGGGTTCGAGCGTGGCGTGGTCGCGCACCAATTCGATGCCGAGGAACAAACCCGAACCGCGTAGGTCGCCGATGAGTTCGTGGTGCGTCATCAACTCGCGCAAGCCTGCCAGCCAGTGATTCCCCACGTGCAGCGCGTTTTCCTGCAAGCCTTCATCGCGCATTACGTCTAGCACCGTCAAGCCGACAGCACAGGCGACGGGGTTGCCGCCGAAGGTGCTGAAAAATTCCATGCCGTTAGCAAACGAAGCCGCAATCGCTGGCGTAGTCACCACCGCCGCCAGCGGAAAAGCATTGCCAATCGGTTTGCCCAACACCACGATGTCGGGCACTACGCCTTGCGTCTCGAAGCCCCAGCAATGCGTGCCCAGCCTACCGAATCCGACTTGCACTTCATCCGCGATGCATACTCCGCCCGCGTCTCTGACGAAGCGATAAACTTCAGGCAAATAACCCGGCGGAAAAACGATCTGCCCGCCTACGCTGGGCAGCGTCTCGGCGATGTAAGCGGCAAAGCCGGACGGCAGCTTCGCTATGATCTCGCCGACCTGTTGCGCGTACTTGCTTCCGGCAGCGGCGTCATCACGTTTGAAGGCACCGCGATAATCGTCAGGAATCGGCGCGATATGAACCCAATCCTTTTTGCCCGTACCGCCGGGGCCGTTGAATTTGTAAGGACTGATGTCAACGAGCGAAGTCGTATGTCCGTGATAAGCCGCGTCCAGCACGATGATGTCATAGCGTTTCGTATACGCACGCGCCAGCCGCAAGGCGAGTTCGTTGGCTTCGCTCGCCGAGTTGAGAAAGTAACAAACCTCAAGCGGCGCAGGCATCAGCGCCGTCAACGCTTCGGCATAGCGCGTTAGGTTGTCGTGCAAATAGCGCGTATTGGTGTTGAGCAACGCGAGTTGTTGCTGCGCGGCTTTGACCACGCGCGGATGGCTGTGGCCGACGAGCGGTACGTTGTTATAAACGTCGAGATAAGCGCGCCCTGTTTCGTCATAAAGATACTGCCGCCAGCCGCGTACCAGCTTCAGCGGTTCACGATAAGAAATGCTCAGGTTGTGGCCGAGGCGCTGATGACGCACAGCCAGTGTTTCGGCTTTGCTTGGTTCGGGCGCAGGAAAGCGGTCTGCCGGAATGCCGAGGATGACGTTCGGGTCGGGCGACAAACTCTTCCACACTGCGCTTTGGCTCGCATAAGCCACACCGGGAAAATCGCGGTCGAGTTCGAGCAAATCGGTGATGAGTTGAAAGTGCAGATGCGGCATCCAGTCGCCATTCGTCGGAGCCGCGCCAATGCTGGCGATGCGTTGTCCGCGCTGGATCGCTTGCCCGATTTGCAAAGTCGTCAAATGCTCCGCGCTTAGGTGTCCGTAAAGCGTGAAGAACTTCAGCCCCTCATCCGTCGTGTGTTGCAAGATCAGCAGCGGGCCGTAATCAAGCCGCGTGTCGTTGTTGGCTATGCAATAAACCGCGCCGTCGAGCGGCGCATAAACCGAAGCTCCGGCCTCAACAAATAAATCAATGCCCAGATGAATCGTGCGATGCTCAGCCGTCGGATGTACGCCCTCGCCCGGTGCAAACGCGGGCGTCGTATAGACCGAACGCGCTTCGTCATAACGGCCAATGCCGACCGACGCGCCCACACGTTTCATTTCCCGCCTGATCGTTTCGGTCAAAGCGTCGCGTTCAAACGCCGCCGGGTCAGCGCCGAGCAACAGGCTACCTACGCTCAAATCAAAGACGAGGCTTTTCGTCAGGTCTTCATCCAACACGGATGCGAACGTTTGTTTACGCAACCAATCCACCACGCTTTCGCTGTGCGGCATCGGCGGCAAATCGCAGGCCTGTCGAAAGGTGTAATGCGCCTGACGCGGAGCAACGCTAGTCAGTTTTGCGAGCGCCTCCCACGCCGGACGTTCGCTGATCGTGATGTAAGGGTCGTCGGGATGTTGCTGTTTGCGTTGCGCTGAATTGACGACGCTGACCATCAGACGCGAACAAATCAAATCATAGAGCAGCGCGATCTCGGCTTCGGTGAGCGGATAAGCCTCGTGATAACCCGCGACGACTTGCGCCGCGCTGGCGAGCGGATCGGGCTTATCAAGCAACGCATACGCCGCCGCGATGGCGATCTCAAACACTGTCGCCGTGTGCAGCATATCGCCGAAATCAATCAGGCTGACGACGGTGCGCGGATGCGTTTTGGCTTCGTTGACGATCACATTGTAATCGTTCGCGTCGTTGTGAATTACGCTTTTTCTGAGGTGCGGCAATTGCGGCACAACTTCGGATTCATAGCGATGCAGCAGACGTTCAATCAATGCACGGCGCGCGGCGTCGTCAATGCGAGGCATGAAATCTTTCACCCAACCCGCCCGCGCCAAATCCCACTTCATCTCGCGGTGCGCCGCCGGATGTGCGAAGTCAGACAACGCGGCATTCACCCGCCCCAACAAACGCCCCAGACTCACGAGCATTTCAGGCGCTTGCGGATTGGCCTGTGCCAGCACATCGCCCGCCACATAACTGAGCAGCCAGACCAGATGCTTTGCGCCTGACGCAATCTCAGTCGTCGCCATCCATTCGCCTGTGAGCGTAAGGCAGATACGTGGCAACCGCACCTCAGTCGCACGCTCCGCCAGATGCGCGAGCGCGCCGCATTGCATTTCGATCAACGCCGCGTCGCAATCAGCGCGCATCACTTTCAGCACGAAGGCTTCGCCGCTCTCGCTCACCAGATGAAAATTCGCATCGTATTCGCCCGGCAAAGCACGCGCTTGCACGCGCAAGCCATACAAACGCGCGGCAAGCTGCTGCGCGTCTGTTTCGTTGAACAATGGCTTGGGTGCGTCGCTGGCAAGTTCGAGATTCATTCTGCTTTGTCCTCAACATTTCGCTGATATGAAATATGAACAATCATGTTTCATCCGGCGCATATGTTTGGTTTGCCTTTTGAAGCCCTCATTAGCCAGGCAAGCCTGGACATGCTTTTCATCGGTTGACTCCTTCATTTTTTAACCGGCCAACGATATTGGTTGCGTCCGGCGGAAGGTTCCACCGGGCCGGACGGCAAGGTCTTTTGCCACGCCAGCGTTTGTTCCGAGAGGCGTTTGACGAGGTCTGGCTGTTTGTCAGCCAGATTATCGAGTTGCGTCGAATCGCGCGACAAATCGTAAAGCTCAACGCGGCTCCGGTCAGGATTGAACAACAATTTTCAATCACCGTCGCGGATCGCCAGCATGCTTCATCCACGAACAGCGCCGAAGAGCGCGCGCGGTAATAAGGATCGTCCTTTGCAACCACATTGCCCGTCGGGCCTTCGCCGCTGCCGACAAAGTCGAAGCCGTAATCTTCGAGCTTCGGTTGCGCAGGGTCGGGCGATGCGGGCGTACCGCGTCCAGGGCCTAGATGCCATTTGCCGATATGCGCCGTGCGATAGCCCGCGCCTTTCAACAACGCGGCGGCGTTCGGCACTTTGGGATCAAGCCATTGCGACATGCCCCGATCAGTGTTCAGTTTGGGCGTGGCGTAATGTCCATGAATGCGATGCCGCGCCGGATACTGCCCCGTGAAGAAGGCGCAACGGCTGGGCGAACAGACCGAGCCGTTGACGTAAAAATTCGTCAACAACGTGCCTTGCGCAGCCATCCGGTCAAGGTTCGGCGTCTTCAGGCGGTCGTGGCCGTAAACGCTCAAATCGCCCCAACCTAGATCATCCGCGAGGATGAAGATGATGTTCGGTTTGCGCAGTGATGGAGGGCGCGTCTGACTGGTTCGACCAGCCGCCACGGGCAGCGATTTTTCAAGCTGTATGGATGGAGAAGATGTCTGTGCGCCAATGGTGAGCGCCAGCCACAAGCTTACGGCGCAAAGGCATTGAAACAATAAGCCAATGCGCGTGTTTCTGGTGATGTAGTTCATAGCAAGTTTCCGACTCGACTTCATCCGATCCAATCTTAATAGTGCGGACACTTTTAGCATCTGGAATGCTGGAGTGGGTTGCTGCCAGAGCAGCGCTAGACTGCGGATGACGCGGATATTCTTTCGCACTGATCCGCGAACATCCGCTGCATCCGCAGTCTCCGGATTTCGTTTTCAAAAGTGTCCAGACTCAAGCCCATCCAATACAAATGCTGCCTGCCGACTGGTTAAACTTGATGATAGTTTTTACCCAGCCGACTTTTCAGCACGACCTGAGCGGTGTCTAAAACCCATACTTCAATGCGAACTGAATGCGGCGTGGATCGCCTGCGCCGTTGATCTGCCCGACGTTGACCGAGCCGACCGCTACGTTCGGATTGCCAAACGCAGGCGTATTCGTGAAGTTGAACGACTCGAAGCGGAATTGCAGAGAGTGATTTTCAAACGGCATCACGAAGCTGCGTGAGAGCAGAAAGTCGAAGTTCTTCACGCCCGGCCCGATGATGAGGTTGCGTCCGGCATTACCAATTTGGCCTACGCCTGCCGGAGTCGCTACGACAAACGTCGTATTGAACCAGCGATCAATCGTGCGTTGATCTTTCGGCAGGTTCGGATTGCTCACCCAATTGCCGCGCACCGCGCCGCCGTTGTTCTGGCGGTCTAGGTTAATCGAATGCGTCAGCGGACGACCGGATAAAAACGAAGCGATGCCGCCAAGTTGCCAGCCGCCCAACAACCACTTGCCTGCGCCGGACGACAACATCTTTTTGCCTTTGCCAAACGGCAATTCATAAACGTAACTCGTCACCCACGCGAGCCGCCGATCCTGATTGGAGCTCGCGCGCTCAATGCCCGGATTGTATTGATCGCGGTAAGGCGAAACGCTCTCGCCGTTGTTGAGCAGTTCGCCGACGAAATCAATGTTGTGCGACCACGTGAACGAACTGAGCAGCGTGAAGCCATTCGTGAATCTTCGTTCGGCTTTCGCCGTCATCGAGTTGTAACTCGCGCTCGACGAATTTTCGCGCACGTTGAGCGCGTTGAAATTCGTGCGCAGGCGGCGGCGCGTATTCGCCAGCAAAACCGCGTCCGGCGTGAGCGGCGCATTGATGTTGCGCACCGTCGCAATATTCCGCGTACCCGCGCCTGCGTACCCAACCGTCAACACAAAGTCGAGCGGCAGATTGCGCTGCACGTCTAGAAACCACTGATAGGAAGCAGGCGTGATGCGCTGAATCGCATTCAACTCAATCGAAGAGTTATTCGGAATCGTCGTGCCGGCGGGCAAGTCAGGAAAGCCCGTCGAGAGCCGCGCCACCGGCACGGTGTTGTTGGCCTGGAAGGTCAGTTCGTTGGCGCGCGGCGGCCCCGTGAAGTAATTGCTGAATTGCGCATCGAAGCCATCCGGTTGCGCATAGTAAATACCCGCGCCCGCCCGAATGACCGTCTGGTCGTTCAGCTTCCACGCGATGCCCAGACGCGGCGCGAAATTCATCAGGTCGTTTTTGCAACCGCAATCACTCTCGCTCGTCGGGAAGTAAATCCCTTCGGTCTGGCTCGTGCCATAAAATTCCGGCAACCAATAGCGCGCGACGGTTTGCTTGTCAGGATTCGGATAGAACGCGCCGCGCGTCCCTTCCCAACGCAGCCCCGCGTTGATCGTAATGTTCTGCGTCACCTTCCAATCGTCCTGCACAAATACGCCGTAATAAGGTGCGACAATTTCTTCGCCCTGCGCGCGACCATACGTGCCGTTGGCGACATTGCCGAGCAGAAAGTCAGCGAGACCATTGCCCGTGTTCGCGCGGCTCGCGGCATCGTTCGGCTTCTCAGACGTGTAAACGCCGTTGAACGTGAAGTTGCCGCGCCGGAAGCGTTGCGCTTCGCGGAAGATTTGGATGCGCCGATATTCACCGCCGAACTTCAATGTGTGATTGCCGCGCAACCACGTGAAAGTGTCAGCCAGCGTCAAATTGTCTAGCGTATTGATGTTCGGCCAGAAGCTGCGCGCGCCGATTTCGGCGTAACCGCTCGGCGAGAAACGCGACCAGCCGTGATCTAAATCGTCGCCGAACTTATCGCCCGGCGCGTTCTTGATGCCGAATTGCGCGTTGAGATTTTCGGTATAAGGAATGTCGAAGCGCGTCGGAAAATGCGTAATGCCGAAGCGCACTTCATTCGTCATCGTCGCGCCAAACGTGCTGTTCAAATTCGCCGCTGCGTTTTGTCCGGGCAACACGGTCGTCGTCCACAAACCGCCATCCGCCGGTAATGGCAGCGGGCCGGGGTCGAGTTTGTTTTGATCGCGTTTGGAATAGCGCGCATAAAAACGATGCTTCTCATTGAAGTTGTAATCGCCGCGCCAGTCCCATTGATTGGCGTCGTCTTTGGCGCTGGGCGAATAAAAATAATTGTTCGTGTCGTTCTCGCGTCCGGCAATGTTGGGGTCGGGATAAAGTTTGAGAATCGCCGCCGCGACCGGGTCCCAACGATTGAGCGGCAAAATGTTGTTGGCAAATTGCGTTCTGCTCGCCGTCGCCCCCGTGCCGGTCAAGGTCGTCGTGTCATAAATGTTGCGGCGAATCGCGGGCTGTTTCGAGAAATCGCCGCGCTCTTTGATGTCGCGGCTCGGCACGGTCGAAGTGAAGGTCTGGCCGACGCGACGGCGCGTGCCCTGATAGCTCATGAAAAAGAACGCTTTGTTTTTGATGACCGGCCCGCCAATCGTGCCGCCGAATTGGTTTTGCTTGAAGACAGGCTTTTTCGCGCCCGCGCGATTGGCGAAGAAATTCGTCGCATCGAATTTATCGTTGCGCAAAAATTCATAGAGCGAACCATGAAACTGATTCGTCCCGCCTTTGGTCGTCACCAACACTTTCGCGCCCGTCGAATAACCGAACTCCGCCGATGTGTTATTGGTCAGCACTTTGAATTCGCCTACGGCATCAACGGGCGGTTTGACGGCTTGCGCTTCAAAGCCCAACGGGCCGCCGCTCGCGCGCGAGCTGTTATCTGCGCCATCGAGCAACACGTTGTTTTGGTAAGTGTGCTGGCCGAACGCGAGAAATCCCCCTTCGTCTGAGGTGCGGCTGTTGCCCGCGGGCAGCACGCCTGCGGTGAGTTGCGCGAGTTGCAAGTAGTTGCGTCCGTTCAACGGCATTTCAACGATGCGCTTGCCGTCAATCACTTGGCCTACGTCGGTCGTTTCTGAATTGAGCAACGTCGCTTGCGCTGTGACTTCAACCGTTTCGTTGACGCCGCCAATTTTCAAACTCAGATCAAGTCGCGCGGTTTGCCCGACTTCGAGCCGCGTCTCGTTCACGCGCGCAAGGGCGAAGCCATTGGCTTTGGCTTCAACGCTGTAACGCCCCGGATTCAGCGCGGGCACGCGATACAGCCCGGCCTCATTGGTCATCGCTTTGACGGTGATGCCCGTGTCGAGGTTCTTGACGGTGATTTCCGCATTGGCCAAAACTGCGCCCGCGTTGTCGTTGACGACGCCTTGCAACGTCGCCACGCCGGTGACTTGCGCCCAGGCGGCGATAGACAAGGTGCTTAACAAACAGAATATGGAAAGTGCTTTTCTCATTGGTGGCTCCACAAAAAATAGCTACGGCGTTGATTCAGCCGCGAACCACACACCGCAGGAAAAACCGAATTAAGTCAAAGGACACGATGCTTCCTTCAGGTTTGAAGAGAAGCCCAAATTAACGCTACTACGCCATACTTTCGCACGTCGAATGTCGCGGCACTCGACGGTTTTGGCTGGAGCAAGCGTCGCAGAATTTATTTTACGCGCAACGACAGCCGGAGGTTACGCGCGTTTTCATCATAAGCCGTTTCGACGCGTTGGCCGTTCAAGCTAACCACCGTCGGTTTTTGCGCGCTTCTGAGCCAGGCGTTGGTGACAGGTTGTCCCTGTAATTGCACATCCAGCGTGGCTCTCAGTCGGGTCGCACAGAGATAAACTTTTGAAAGCGAATCTAGCACCACTTTGCCTTCACGGCGCAAGTAGCTGCCATCCACCACAAAAACCCGTGAGGCGGCGGGATCGTTGCGATTCGCGCCGGCGGGCCAGGTGAGTGCGGTCAGGTAAGCATCGGTTTCCCAGCCGTTATAGACGAGATTGGCGTTGCGATGGCGGACGCTGCCATCGGCCAGCAGGTTCAGCCAGAGTTCGGTTACTGTCCCGTTTTGCGCGATGCTCAGACCAATCATGTTGGTGGCCACCAGCCGTTCGATCACCGGCAGCGCGCCGTTGCCCGGTTTGATCGGAATGATCGCGTTGATGAACTTGGTGCGGCGGCTGAGTTCCGTGGGAGCAAAGGCCACATATCTCATCTGCGTTTTTTGGTCGTGATCTTTCAAGCCGGTTTTTCCGATGACCGCGAAGGCCGTGGCTTGCGGCTTCCAGTCGCTGCGCCAGAACACGACTTCGTGATCGCGGAAGTAATGCGATTTCGGCAGGCTCGCAATCGGCGCGGTCTTAATCGCCGGATCGTGTCAGAGCAGCGTCCAATACTCTTCGGCGTTCCAGTGATTGAATTGCTTCATCTGGTCGGCGACGCCCTGAATCGCAGGGGCACGAAAGCGCGCGGCGGGCTTGCGCGGGCGCGGGCGGCGGGTCTTTTTGCAAAGCGCGCAGCCTTGATAAAACACTTTGCCAGCTTGCGCTTCCAGAAGTCTGGGCAGTCGTGCGGGCGCGTTCTCGCAAGGCTTTCAATTCGGCATCGGTCGCGTAAACGCGCAGATGTACGCCGCGCAACTCAGCCTTGAGCGTCGTTTTTTTCGTCGTCATCAACTGCGTCAGCGCGTGCGGTTCTTTGCTCTGGTCGGCCTTGTCTTTGGGGCCGAGGGTTTCGCGCGCGTCTTGCGCGTAAGCAGAGGTGATGAAAAGCAGAAGCAGGAATAAAGGACGACAATAATTTTTCATGGCAACAAAAGATATTAAACATGTTGCGATGGAAACATTAGGGAGTTTGCCTTTCGCGCCCACCGTTGCCGCAAGCTATTCGGCGACCGACATTGTCCCTTATCCATTTTCAATTATTGGCAAAGGCCGTCTTTATTGAAGTTTGTTCCTGCATAACAATTGAAAATGGATAAGGGACAATGTCGGTCATCAAATGGTTTGGGTTGATCGTGGGGCAAA
>JAYSVR010000507.1:0-3777 GCA_043718445.1 Acidobacteriota bacterium
GGGAAGCCATCTTATTCAATAAAGACCTTGAACCTTTGTTCCTTTGACCCTTTGTGTTGAAAATGGCTCCTGCTGGCTTAACTTTCCAAGTCGTGAAGAGAGGGAAGAATGTTTGAATTCAATGAAAAACTTTCGACGGCGGTGATGAGCAGCGGCACCGCGCAACAGCAAGAGCCATTGCAAGGGCCACTTTCGTTTGCGCTGCTCAACCAGATGCAACGTTACTGGCAGGCTGCGAATTACTTGACCGTCGGGCAAATCTATTTGCGCGAAAACCCTTTGTTGCGCGCGCCGCTCAAGCCTGAACACATCAAGCCGCGCTTGCTCGGTCATTGGGGTACTTCGCCCGGATTGAGTTTTATTTACGTGCATCTGAACCGGCTGATTAAAGCGCACGATGCGAACGTGATTTACATCGCAGGCCCCGGCCACGGCGGCCCTGCGCTCAATGCGCACTCATATCTCGAAGGCACGTATTCCGAAGTCCATCCCGACGTGACGATGGATGCCGACGGGATGCGTAACTTGTTTCGGCAATTCTCTACGCCGGGCGGCGTACCCAGCCATTGCGGCCCGCACGTACCGAACTCGATTCACGAAGGCGGCGAGTTGGGTTATGCGCTGCTGCACGCTTATGGCGCGGCCTTCGACAATCCTGATTTGATCGTAGCCTGTGTCATCGGCGACGGCGAGGCTGAGACCGCGCCGCTTGAAGGAAGCTGGAAGGGCAACAAGTTTCTCAATCCCGTGCGCGACGGCGCAGTGCTGCCGATTTTGCACTTGAACGGTTACAAGATCGCTGGCCCCACCGTCGAAGCGCGCACGAGCGATGAAGAGTTATCGCTGCTTTATCGCGGGCGCGGCTATCAACCGCACTTTGTCGCGGGCGACGATCCCGCCACGTTGCATCAGGCCTTCGCTGCCGCGCTCGATCAATGCTACGCGGCGATTCGTGCGATTCAGAACGAAGCGCGAGTGAACGGATTTGTGCGGCGTCCGTCGTGGCCGATGATCGTGTTGCGTACGCCGAAAGGTTGGACGGGGCCGAAAGTCGTGGACGGCATTCCGATTGAAGGCACGTTCCGTTCGCATCAAGTGCCGCTCTCAGGTGTGCGCGAAAATGCCGAACATCTGGCGCTGCTCGAAACGTGGATGAGCAGTTATGAGCCGGAAAATGTGTTTGATCGTGAAGGGCATTTAGCCGCAGACCTCGCCGGGCTTAACCCAAAAGCTGATCGTCGGATGGGCGCGAATCCGCACGCGAATGGCGGACGTTTGTTGCGCGAACTCACCTTGCCTGACTTCAACGATTACGCGCTTGAGATTCCCGCGCCCGGTCAGGTCTTTGCCGAAGCGCCGCGCAAGCTGGGCGAATTCCTGCGCGACATTATCATATTCAATCCGACGAACTTCCGTTTGTTCTGCCCCGATGAAACGAATTCGAATCGGCTCAACGCGGTCTTTGACGCGACGAATCGCGGCAGCGTGGCAGAGATCGTTTCGCTCGACGATCACGTCAGCGCCGATGGCCGCGTGATTGAAGTCCTCAGCGAACATTGTTGCGAAGGCTGGCTCGAAGGCTATTTGCTGACGGGCCGGCACGGGCTGTGGTCGTCTTATGAAGCCTTCGCGCAAATCGTAGATTCGATGGTCACGCAACACGCCAAGTGGCTCGATCAATGCCACGAATTGCCGTGGCGCGCCGACCTTGCCTCGCTCAATATTTTTTTGAGCAGCCATTGCTGGCGCAACGATCACAACGGATTCAGCCATCAGGCGCCGGGTTTCGTAGACAACGCGCTGGCACGCAAGAGCGATGTGATTCGCATTTACTACCCGCCCGATGCGAACTGTTTGCTGAGCGTTTTCGATCATTGTTTGCGCAGCCGCAATTACGTCAACGTCGTGACCTGCGGCAAAGATTTGCAACATCAATGGCTGACGATGACGGAAGCCGTTGAGCATTGCACGCGCGGTTTGTCGAAATGGCAGTTCGCCAGCAACGATAATGGAGATCCCGATGTTGTATTAGCTTGCGCGGGCGATGTGCCGACGATTGAAACCTGCGCGGCGTCGTGGCTGCTGCAAAAACATTTGCCGGGCATCAAGGTACGTGTCGTCAACGTCGTTGATCTCGGCGCGCTGATGAATCCCGCAGCGCATCCGCACGGGATAGATCATGCGGCGTTTGAAGAGTTGTTTACGGCGACAGTGCCAGTGATTTTCGCTTATCACGGATATACGTGGGCCGTTCACAGCATGCTGCACGGACGCGCCAACGCCGCGCGCTTTCACGTGCGCGGTTTCAAAGACGAAGGCACGACGACGACGCCCTTCGATATGGTCGTGCTGAATGGGATGAGCCGCTACCATCTGGCGATTGAAGCGTTGAAATACGTGCCGCGTTTGCAGGCACAAGCGACCGATTTGATTGAGCGATTCAAAGCGAAGCTGGCCGAACATCAGGTTTATACGCGCGATCATTTCGAAGATTTGCCGGAGGTGAAAAACTGGCAATGGACCAACGATTTCAGTGAAGCGAGCAAATCGCCCACACTGGCAAAAAGTCTCAAGCAGTGAAGGCAACGTATGCTCTCGCAAATTTACTTAATTCGACACGGACAAACCGCTTGGTCGCTCTCAGGGCAACACACCGGACGCACTGACATTCCCCTGACCGAGCAAGGCGAACAGGAAGCCCTCGGACTGGCAGAGTTGCTGCGCACAGTGAGTTTCGATCATGTGTTGAGCAGTCCGCGTCAACGCGCCTGGCAGACCTGCAAGCTAGTTGGTCTGGCGGAAGCCGCCGAAATCGAGCCGGACTTGGTCGAGTGGGATTACGGCGATTACGAAGGGCAGCGCACCGCCGACATTCGCCAGACGCGACCCCACTGGAATGTGTTTCAAGACGGCTGCCCGCACGGCGAATCGCCCGATCAAATTGCTGAACGCGCTGACCGATTGATTGCGCGGCTGCGTAGTTTGGAAGGAACGATCGCGCTCTTTACGCACGGACATTTCGGGCGCGCACTGGCGGCGCGTTGGATTGGCCTGCCCGTCAGCCAGGCACGACATTTTCTGCTCAACACGGCTTCGCTCAGCATGCTTGGTTACGACCATCAGCGCCTCGAAGAGCCAGTCATCATTCGCTGGAACGCCGTCGCTTGACCACCAGATTACAGCCATCGTGTATCCCCCCGCGCGAAGATAAGAAGACTTGCGGCTGATAACGGATCAAGGTTCACCCCCGCACACGCGGGGACAGCTTGAATCAGACGCAGCAGGCTGGGTTTACTTCCGGTTCACCCCCGCACACGCGGGGACAGCCGCCGCCCTCAAATGGATTTCCTTTCACTACGCGGTTCACCCCCGCACACGCGGGGACAGCGCAGGCGTGGAGCTTCAATGCTTACGACTTGCCGGTTCACCCCCGCACACGCGGGGACAGCGCGGCGGCGGCGGCGGCGGCTTGCCAGTCGGGTTCACCCCCGCACACGCGGGGACAGCTGTTGCGGCGTCGCTTGCTCGATGAGCCAGCCCGGTTCACCCCCGCACACGCGGGGACAGCGGTGTGCCATGCCATGAGATTGTGGCGCATTGCGGTTCACCCCCGCACACGCGGGGACAGCGACGGTCGCACGATTGCGCAGGCAGTCGAAGACGGTTCACCCCCGCACACGCGGGGACAGCGAAAGGCCACAGCGATTTGAACCCGCTGTGGCCGGTTCACCCCCGCACACGCGGGGACAGCTTGCTTTTCAAACGTGCGCGCCGCCG
>JAYSVR010000508.1:0-11797 GCA_043718445.1 Acidobacteriota bacterium
GTGCCAACCATACTTCCTTCTCCTTTCATTGCGGATTTGTAACGGGCGGATTCTACTTTCAGCGGATTCAAGTTCACAAACGCAAAGGCGATCCGCGAACCTCATTCGCATTGCCACTCTTTTGATTCTTCCCTATTATCCGCTCCGTCAACCTTATGGAGGAAAACGATATGGAAGTTACGCTTTCTTTAGAGCCGGAATTGATGTCTAGGATTCAGAGCGCCGCGCAGTGCAATGGTCTGGCTGTTCCTGATTACATTGTCGAAGTCACCAAGCAGGCAGTGAGTAAGCCTGAAGATGACAAGGAACTCGAAGCCTTGTTGCTGGAAGGAATCAACAGCGGGCCAGCTACACCCATGACGCGGCAAGATTGGGACGACATCAAAACGCGCGGCCTTGCGCGTATCGCAGCGAAACAAGCGCGGTGACATTATGAATACGATCATCAGGCGCGAAGCTGCCAAACGCGACTTGGAAGAAATTTTTGTTTTCCTTGGCGAGGCCGATGTGGACACGGCGCTCGACTTTCTCTTTGCGGCTGAACAGACGTTTGAGCTTTTAGCCAAGATGCCGCATCTCGGCAGTCATCGAAGGTTTCAATCAACCAACTTTCCCAAGCTACGACAGTTTCCAATTGATGGCTATGCGGCGTACTTGATCTTTTATGAACCAACCGACGATGGCGTCGAAGTCATCCGCGTGTTGCACGGCAAACGCGATATTGAAGCAATTCTGAAAAGCAGATCCTAAACTCAAGGCGTCCGCGCCAACGGCGTCACCCGATCAATACTGCCTTTCACATCCGCATTGCTGCGTCCGCTCGCTTCGAACGCGCGGTTGTAAGCATCCAGTGCCTGCGCGTACTTGCGCTGATTCTCGAACACAAACCCCAAATAATAGAGCGTATTGAAATCGCCGGGCTGCAAGCGGTCGGCATTGGCGAGCATTTCGGCGGCGCGCGACCAGGCTTTGTTTTGCGCGTGCGCGAAGCCCGTCGCAAAGAACAGCGACGCCGTAGGTTTCGTCGTCGCGGCCACTGCACTTTCGAGCGTGAGTTCGGCGTTGGTGTATTTCTTCGCCGCCAAAAATGCGCGGCCTAAGAGTTCGAGCGAAGCGGCGTCTTCGCGCAACGTTTTGAGTGCGGTGGCGCGCTGCACGGCTTCGTCGTTCAAGAGTTGTGCTTGGCGTTCGTCGGTGAGCGCGGCGGCCTGGCGCAAGAGGCTTTCGGCTAGCAGCCCGAGCATTTCAGGGTTTTTGGGTTGCGCCGTTACGCCCGAACGCAAGGTCGTGATGGCTTCGCTGAAACGTCCGGCGCGAAACTGTTGCGTGCCGAGGTAATACCACGTGTCGCCATCCGTCGGGTCGAGCTTGGTCGCTTGACGAAAGGCCGCGTCGGATTCCGCCGCGCGATTGAGTTGCGCATAACACACGCCGAGCAGGTAATAGTTAACCGCCGCGCTTTTGTCTTTGGCCGATAACCGCGTCAGCGTTTCAAAGCGCGGAGCCGCGCGGTCATAACGTAACAGCGCGATTTCGGCGCGTCCGAGAGCTTGCAAAATGTCAGTGTCGGTTTTGCCTTCCTTCTGTTTGAGCGCGAGCGCCTTTTCGAGCGGCATCACCGACGGCGCGTAATCTTTCAGTTGGTAATAGGCCAAACCGATAAACTTCCAACTATCTGAATGATCGGGAAATTCGGCTACGACCTGCTCAAACTCCGTGATGGCCGGGCGGTATTGCCCCTGCTTATAAAGCGACACGGCCTTTTCCCAATCAGCCAACGCGACTTGATGACACAGCGCGCAAAGCGCCAACAATATAAACCAGTGAAACTTCTTCATAACGCTTAACTCCTGCGGGGCGAATCATACCTGCGAGCTTACGACTGCGAAAGCGATGGGGCGGCGTTAGAACGTAACGACGTCCAAACCGTTGCGCCCAATAAAAATGGCCTCGTCAGCAAGCGTGCTGTATCGAGGCCATTCACGGGGTTTGAAATCAAGGTCTATGCTTTTTCTGTGTCGCCTGCGTCGTCGTTCTGCTTGGCGAATTTGCGCCGCGCCAGCATCGTACTCAAGCCCAATCCCAACAACACCAACGTACCCGGTTCAGGCACTTGGCTCGGTTGCGTTAGGTTGGGCGCTAACGTCGGCGACGGACTCGGTTGAATCAAAACGGTTTTCGTAGCGGCAATCGGAGCATCGGCTCCGCCGCGACACAGCACCGCGCACAAGATACCAGCGGCAAGCAGCGGCGGCAGGATGTACCAGTTACGCGAAACTTTGGAACGCGCCAGCGGCACGGCTTCAACGCAATTTTCGTTGCAGACGATATTCGGGCCGTTCTTGACGATGCGTCCGTCGGCGAGTCTGACGAACTCAGGCGCGTTGATCGCATCGCGCGAATCTTTGCCCGCATGATCGGCAGGGACTTTGCCCGTGTTGACCGCTACGTCCGGTGCATCGCTGGCGGCTTTATTCGAAGCCACCGGTACACGTGAGAACGAAGCGCCTACGCCTGGATTGAGTTGTTGATAGGTGATGGAATCAGCCAGCGCGGTGTGTGAAACCAACGCGGTGAGGAGTATGAATGTGAGTACGCGGCGAACCATTTTGAACCTCTGAAATCTAATCAAAACTTCTGCTGGCTAACCAGCCTGAATATCGTGGGGGCAACGTTGCTCTTTCTTAATTAGTGACGTGTGGGAGAAGCCGCAGCGGATTATAGGCACAAGCACACGTATGGGCAATCGTGCAGATGTTCTATCTGCACATAAACATGCAGCGAAACTTATAGATGGTCTTCCCTGACCCCGCCCTCAGCCCCAGTGACAAGGATTTCAGGTGTGATTCCGCACGCTTTGACATATTCATGTGACATTGCTTCCACAAAAAAATTAATTTGATCAGCCGCCACTAAATTTACCGTCGAACCGCCAAAACCGCCGCCCGTCATTCGCGCTCCGTAAACCCCGGGCTGACGAATTGCCAACTCGACCAGCACGTCTAATTCGTGGCAACTCACTTCGTAATCATAGCGCAGGCTTTCGTGCGAAGCCGTCATTAGCTTGCCAAAAAAAGTCAGATCGCCGCGTTTGAGTGCGTTTACGGCAAAAGCCACGCGCGCGTTTTCGGTGATGATGTGATTACAGCGACGACGAATAACGTCGGGCAAAATTTGCGCGACTTGATCGAACTCTTCGATCTCGACATCGCGCAACGATTGAATGCCGGGCAGGTGTTGCGCCAAACGCCTGACGCCTTCGGCACATTCGGCGCGGCGCGTGTTGTATTCGCCGCTCGCCAACGCATGCTTAACGCCCGAGTTGCAAATCACGATGCGCGCGTCACCGAGTTCGAGCGGTACGTTCTCGCAACTCAGCGAACGGCAATCAATCAACAGCGCATGACCAGCTTGCCCCAGACACGCGATGTATTGATCCATGATGCCGCATTGCACGCCGGCAAATTCGTGTTCGGCTTTTTGCAGCGCCAACGCGACGTTCAACAAGCTGCCGGACTGTTCAGAAACCGACAGCAACGCGAAACCCACAGCGGCTTCGAGCGCCGCCGACGAACTCAAGCCCGCACCCAACGGCACTTCGCTCGTGATGAGTAAATCGGCTCCGCCCAACGCGAACCAATCGTTATCAATGCAGGCGGCGACCCCGCGAATGTAATTGCTCCACGCGCCTGAGGGCTTGCCGTCCAACGGTTGCAACTCGGCGCTCAACTCAAACTCAGCGGATTCGTTCATCTCCTGCGAGAAGACGCGAATACGCCGGTCGTCACGCGGCGCGGCGGCAACGTAAGTGCGCCGTTCAATCGCCATCGGCAGCACGAAACCTTCGTTGTAATCGGTGTGTTCACCAATCAAATTGACGCGCCCCGGCGCAGAAAAAATGCGCGGGGCGCGTTGATAACGTTGCTGAAATTGTGCGGAAAGATTTGCCAGAGATGTCATGCCCAAACATCTTACTTGAGAGGCGGTTCGATTTTCACATTGCCGTTGTAATCGTACCAAGTCATCACGCCCTTTGAGGTGAAGCCGCCGAAGTTGCTCAAGAATTCAGATTTGCGCGGCAGGCCGTCTTTCAGGCTGACCCAGGTTTTGTGATTGCTCGTGCCGCTCGCCGCGCCGATTTTCGTCGCAATGTAGTTATACACCACGGTCGGTTCACCGTTGAGTGTGTCGGATTGCACGAAGCTCACGTTGGTCGCTTCGCGCACTTGCGCGGCGAGTTCGGCGCTGCGAATCGCTCTCATCTGATCGCCTGCGGTGGCGACTTTCTGCCACGCGCCCATCGTTTTGATATAAGCCTGTTCGCCCACCACGATCATTTCGGTCGGGCCGTTCGCCATGCGATAACGATCAGGCGCGGCGAATTCATACTGAACCATGCTCGTGCGACCGTCAGTGGTGGATTCGAGTTTCGCGCGAAACGCCTGCATTTCAGTCGCGCGTTGAAACGCCTTGACCAAGCCGTCGTGCGGAGCAGCTTTCGCCGCGTTGATCGCTTCGTCGTAATTTTCGGTCTTCACTTCAGCGGCTTGCGCCGGAGCGGTCGCTTGAGGCTTCGACCCGCCACAACTCACGCAACCCGCCAGCACCCCCGACACCAAAATTGCAGTCCAGAACTTCATTGCAAGATTCTCCTCATTCACCATTATTCTTAAGAGCGTGTTTGGAAATTGAATATTCGCTTTAGCTAGAGAGGGATTTCGCCACAAAGAAGCACATAAACCACAAAAGGAAAGAAAGTTTTTGTGGCTCTTGTGCCTTTTTGTGGCGAAATCCCCATCAGGTAAAGATGAACATCAAATTTCAAAGCAGGCTTTAAGGTAAAGCGGGCGCTTCAATCGAGAGCGCCACGTTATATTCTAACCAGGTCAAGATCGCTTTGGCATGACGGCCTTCGTAATCGCCTTCCATTTCGGTCTTACGCGGCAAGCCGTCTGAGTGCAGCACCCACGTACGCAACGTGCATACACCGGTTTTGCCAAAAGCGTCTTTCATTTCGTATTCAAACAGCGTCGCCGACTGTTCTTCCAGCGTCGTCGCCGTGGCACTTTTCATCGTGATGAAACTGCGCGCCGCTTCGTTATCGCCGAATCCCCAAAAGACCGGCGCTTGCCCGACTCTGAACACAGCGGCTTTCGTTTCGGGGTCGCGCGGCGCTTTCTGCCACTTGCGACCGAAACTCAGATAGCCGTCTTCGCCGACGACGATGATTTCGATGTTGTGTCCTTTGATGCGTCGCCGGTCAGGCGCAGCAATTTCGAGCGTGAGGATGTCAGGCTCTTCGTTATTGATCTGGCCGTTGAGCCGCGCGCGAAATGATTGCGACTGTTGCGCCGCCGCGAGCGCCGTCATCAATTGATCAAGCGCCGCCGCCATCGGCACAGCTTCAGCAGCAAGCGTAGCTTTAACTTCCGGCGTCGCGTTAGGAATCTCCGTCGGCAGCGGCACAGCCAGTTTCACCGTTGCCGCTGCCGTTTGCGGCTCTTGCGCCACGACGTGGCAAGTGGTCGTCAGCAGCGCAAGCAAACTTAAAGATAGAACCTTCAGCATCATCACCCGTCCTCTATTCCTAATGAGCAGCAAGCGCCACTCAGGCAAAATAAATCCACAGCACCAACAACGTAACCAACAACACAATCGCAAACGCGCCTGCCACCCGCGCAGGCCGCTCTGCCACGACGCCGGTCGTCGTCTGTAGCGTTAAGCCTTGCAGTTGTTCGTCAGACGGCGCAGGCGTCAACAAACTCACGACGATCAACACGGCGACACACACCACGAACATCAAGATGGCAAAGTGCAGGAAATTCATGCCGACGAACCAGCCCAGCGCGCCGCCCGGCAGGTTTCCGGCGTAAACGACTTCAAGAATGAAGCGCGTCGCGCCCAACACAAAACCGACTAACAAAGAACTCAAAGCGCCTTGCCCGTTCACGCGCCGCCACGCGATGCCGATCAAAAAGACGGCGGCGATGGGTGGCGAAACGTAAGCCTGTACGCTTTGCAAATAAACCCACAGTTGCGAACTCACGCGGCTCATCAGCGGAATCCACAACAGCGCCGCGACAACCATCACAATCGTTGCCGCGTGACCAACACGAACCAATTCGCGCTCTGAAGCTTGCGGCTTCCACTTCTTGTAAAAATCCATGGTGAAAATGGTCGAACTCGAGTTGAACACTGCGCTCAAACTCGACATCAGCGCGGCGAGCAACGCGGCGACCATAATGCCTTGCAAGCCCGGCGGCATCAGGCGCGTCACCATCAGCGGAAAAGCCGAGTTGGAATCTGCCGCCATTTCCGCCGGATACAACACGCGGGCGATTACACCGGGAATGATCAACATAAACACCGGCAAAATTTTCAAGAAGCCCGCCAGCACCGTGCCGCCTTTCGCGTCAGATATGCCCTTGGCGGCGAGTGTGCGCTGCACAATCACTTGATCGGTACACCAATACCAAACGCCGACTATCGGTGCGCCGAAGAAAATTCCCGTCCAGGGAAAATCTTTGTGCGTCATCGGCTTCACCATGTGAAAGAAATCGGGCGGCACGCTCGCTACCAGATTCGTCCAACCGCCGACTTTATCGAGGCCGATGAACATCAAGATCAGCGCGCCCGCGACGAGAATGACGGTTTGAATGACTTCGGTATAAATCACCGCTGCCATGCCGCCGGCAATCGTATAAACGCCGGTCGCTACGACCAAAACCAAAGAGCTTTTCCACATGCCCCAACCGAGTACGGCTTTCAGCACAATGGCTCCGGCAAAAATCCCTACGGCAATTTTGGTGAACACATATGCGATCAGCGAAATCGTCGCCAGATAAGTGCGGCACGCGGCGTTATAACGGCGCTCCAGAAATTCGGGCATCGTGAATACGCCCGCCCGCATATAAAACGGTACAAAGAACCAGCCTAAGATCAAGACGATGACGGCGGCTTGCCATTCAAAATTCCCCGCTGCCAACCCCGACGAAGCGCCGCTGCCCGCGAGGCCGATGAAATGTTCGCTGCCGATGTTGGACGAAAACAGCGAAGCGCCAACCGCCCACCAGGCCACGTCGCGTCCGGCCAGAAAGTAATTTTGCGTCGTGCGCTCTTTGCGCGAAAAGTACCAGCCGATGGCAAAGATCACGACGAAGTAAGCTACCAACACGACGTAATCCAGTGCGATAAGCTGCGTCGTTTGCAACAACAGCACATTGCTCGTCATTTGAATTGTTCCTCTTGATTGTTCAGGAATGCAGAGATTGCGCAGGAACTGCCAGAAACTGCTTTGGTAGGCGCAAGCGAACGGCGCGCAGTATAGCCCGGTAAGGTTTGATTGCAAGCATTGTTTTCATTCGCTGTGCGCTGTCATGTTTCGACAACTGTGTTAGATTTCGCGCCGCTTCTGCTCAGAAATTAGACAGGATGAAGAGGATTTTCAGGATTCACAGGATAAGCAAAACGTTGGAGCTTGTCCGCCTTTCGACCAATCCTGTTCATCCTGAAAATCCTCTTCATCCTGTCTAATTTCTTCCTGCTCTAACGGGGAAACTGCGATGAACAAACCTTCTACCCACGAAGTCACCCAATTATTAATAGCCTGGAACGGCGGCGATCAGGCCGCGCTCGAATCGCTCGTACCGCTCGTACACGCCGAATTGCATCGGCTGGCGCGCGGTTACATGGGACGCGAACGCGACGGGCATTTGCTGCAACCGACGGCGCTGGTCAACGAAGCCTACATGCGATTGATTGACTGGAAGAATGTCGAGTGGAAAAACCGCGCGCACTTTTTCGGCGTGTCGGCGCAAATCATGCGGCGCGTTTTGGTGGACTTCGCGCGCCAACGTCCGCGCGTGGCGGGCGAAAGCGCGCAACAGGTTTCGCTCGCAGCCGCTGCTGAAGTAGGCAATCCGCAAACGGCGGATTTGCTGGCGCTCGATGATGCGTTGAAAAGTCTCGCGCAACTAGACGAACGCAAAAGCCGCATCGTCGAGTTGCGCTTTTTCGGCGGACTCGGCAACCCGGAAGTCGCAGAGATACTAGGCATCGCCGAAATCACCGTCATCCGCGAATGGAACAAAGCCAAAGCCTGGCTGTTCCGCGAACTCAACACAAAAAGTGAACAGTGAAATGTTGAAACCGGTGTAAACCCTCGCTTCACTGTTCACTTTTCACTGTTCACTTTTCACTGTTCACTGTTCACTTTTCACTTAATGGCTCCAGAAAGATGGGCGCGCATAGATCAGTTGCTCGACGAAGCGATGGAATTACCGGTCGCCGAGCGCGCGGCGTTTTTGGAACAGACCTGCGCCGATGATGCCGAGTTGCGCCGCGAAGTCGAATCGCTGCTCGCCGCGCATCAACAAGCCGAAGCCCACTTCCTGCAAAAGCCCGCCCTGGATATGGCTGCGCAACAACTGGCGGGCGAACGCAATTCATCTTTGCCCGGCCAATCACTGTATGGAAAGACACTCGATCATTATCAGGTGCTATCGCTGTTAGGCGCGGGCGGCATGGGCGAAGTCTATCTGGCAAGAGATACGCGGCTGAATCGGCAGGTCGCGTTGAAACTGCTGCCCGCGCAATTCACGCAAGACGCCACGCGCATCAAACGTTTCGAGCGCGAAGCCCGCGCGGCTTCGGCGCTCAACCATCCGAACATCATCACCATTCACGACATCGGCCTCAGCGGCAATCAGCATTTCATTGCGACGGAATACGTCGAAGGCAAAACGCTGCGCGAGATGCTGGCGACGGGACGACTCACAGCGAAAGAGGCGTTGAATATCGCTACGCAAATTTGTTCGGCGCTGTCGGCGGCGCACGCCGCTGGCATCGTTCACCGCGACATCAAACCCGAAAACGTCATGCTGCGCCGCGACGGTTATGCGAAGGTATTGGATTTCGGTTTGGCGAAATTGGCTGAGACGCCACACGCGCAAGCATTGACCGGCGATTTGAGTAAGACCAATCCGGGTACGGTATTAGGCACGGCGAAATACATGTCACCCGAACAGGCTTTGGGCCAAGACGTAGACGCGCGTTCAGACATCTTCAGCCTTGGCGTGATGCTTTATGAATTGCTGACGGGCGTGCCGCCATTCAAAGGCGCAAGCATCGCTTCGACGCTCGACGCGATCATTCATCATCAGCCGGTTCCGCTCACGACAGTGCAGCCTGACTTGCACGACGAACTCGAACGCATCTTGGCGCGGGCGCTCGAAAAAGACCGCGAGCTTCGCTATCAATCGGCGGACGATCTCAGAGCCGAGTTGAAACGATTGCAACGCGAGTTGGATTCGGCGGCGACCACCAGCCTCAGTTACCGCTCGTTTGCCATGCCAGCCGCGCCGAAGTTTTCAAGCAAGATCATCGCCATCAGCGCCGCGACGGTCGCCGCAGGATTGATTTGGTGGATGGGTTGGTTCGGGAAAAAAGCCACGCCGAATTTGCCGAACTGGCCCAAGTGGAAAGATGTGACCTTTGCCGAGGTGACTGAGAATCAAGGCATCAAGTCGCATCCGGCAATTGCGCCTGATGGGCAATGGATCGTTTACGCACACAAACGCGATGGGCAATTCGATCTCATACGCCAGCGGGTCGGCGGCAGTACGATGACGAATTTGACTGAAGGTTCGACGGCGGATGATTGGGAACCGGCGGTTTCACCGGACGGTGCGCAAATCGCTTTCCGTTCAGAGCGCAATGGCGGCGGCCTTTTCGTAATGGGTTCGACGGGCGAAAACGTGCGACTGCTCGTCGCCGAAGGCCATAACCCTGCGTGGTCGCCCGACGGCAGCGAAATTGCGTATGCCACGCAACCGGGCGGCAACGTCTTCAACCGCACGGGCGTCGGCAGCCAACTTTTGATTTTCAATTTGAAGACCAACACCAAGCGTCACGTCGCCGCCGGAGAAGACGCCGTGCAACCCAGTTGGTCGCCCAACAGTTTGCGGCTGGCATATTGGGGCTTGCGCAAAGGCGCGCAACGCGACATCTGGACGGTGGCGCTCACCGGCGGAGAACCCATAGCCGTAACCGACGACAAAGCCCAGGACAGTTCGCCGCTTTGGTCGCCTGACGGACGCGGTCTTTATTACGCCAGCAATCGCAATGGACGCCTGAGTTTGTGGCGCGTACCCATTGACGAGTCTTCAGGAAAATTGCTGGGCGAAGCTGAACCGCTGCAAGCGCCTTCGTTTTACAGTTCGATGCTGGGGGTTTCCCGCGATGGCAAACGCATGGTTTATAGCAGCCACTTCTCTCACACCAACATCAAACGCATCGCGTTCAATGCCGAACGCGGAGAAACCATCGGCGCTTCGAGTTGGATGACGCAATCCACCAAACGCGCGACCAATCAGGATATTTCGCGCGACGGCCAATGGCTAACCTATTACATGTTCGGCGACCCGCAATTCGACATCTTCGTTTCTAAAGTAGGCGAGCCTGACAAGAGCATTCAGCTTACCAACGACGCGCACATTGATCGCGCGCCGCGTTGGTCGCCCGACGGCAAACGCATTGCTTATTTCTCAGACCAAACGGGCAAATACGAAATCTGGACGATCAACGCCGATGGCAGCGAAAAACGGCAAATGACGTTTAGCCGCGACGATCAACCGGGCTTTCTTGATCCGGCGTGGTCGCGCGATGGCACGCGTATGCTGTTCACTTATCGCGGCGGCGTGGGCGGTTTCATCATGGACGTGCGCCGCCCCTATCAGGAACAGCCGCTTTTTGTTTTTCCGCCGCCGCCCGAAACGGGACTGACGTTTGCTCCTTACACCTGGTCGCCCGACGACCGCCGCATTGCCGGAACCCTTTACGACAAAAACAAAGAAGTGCCGGGCATCGTCCTTTACGATCTGACTGCGCAGCGTTACGAACGGCTCAATCAGCAAGGCAATGCGCCAGCCTGGTTGCCCGACAATCGTCGTTTGCTTTACGCCTTTAATTACAAATTCTTCCTGCTCGACAGCCAAACCAAAGCCAGCCGCGAGCTTCGTTTTTCTGCCGGTGACTCAGTGGATAACCCGTCGGTTTCCGCTGATGGCAAATACCTTTATTACTCCGCCGATGACAATCAGGAAAGCATCTGGATGATCTCGCTGAAATAACCTGTGGTACGGACTGACAGTCCAATGCCAGTGAATGAAATCGTCTGACTTCAAAGCACTCCAGAAAAATTGCGGAATACGCGATTTTTCTGGAGGGTTCCGACATGCGAGCCATTCATTTACTGGCAATCCGCGCCACACCGTCAGAGAGCATTACTCTGACAGGTTTTCGCGCAACTGCTTGATCGGCTCGAATACGTAACTCAGCAGCGTACGTTTGCCGACGACGATTTCCGCCGCGCCGGACATGCCTGCATTCAACGGACGCGGTTGGCCTTTGACGGTGATTTCTTTTTCGGTGAGTTCGACGCGCGCAGTGAAACTCGTCGCGCCTTCCCCTTTCGCCGGACTCAGCCAAGTGAGCCTGCCGTGTCGCGCGCCGTAGCGTTGATAAGGAAAGGCGTCGTATTTCAGTTTGTGATCGCCTCAGTTGATGATCCAGATAGCCGCAGTCGTCTAATCCACGACTGCGCACCTGGCCTTGAGTTGCGACTTACGTAGTTTTTTGTTTGACGTACAAGCCCTCTACCTTGCTGACCCCGCCTCTGGTCTGCTCGGCCTGATCAACGACGACGGGCAGGTCGGCCAATTTTTCGGTCTGGCAGTCGTCAGCCTGTTGGCGGGCGGCGTTCGTTTTGACTTCTTCGTTACGGTTGTCTTGTTCGTTC
>JAYSVR010000509.1:0-11762 GCA_043718445.1 Acidobacteriota bacterium
ACCATCACTCGCGGACTAAAGTCCACACAACGGGTCACAGGCTGAAGCCTGCGCCACGACAAGGACTCAATATGATTTCCCGTCGCAACTTTCTCTCAACTGGCGTGATCGCCACGACCGCACTTTCTTATTCAAACGTGTTGGGCGCGAACGAACGCATTCGTCTCGGAGCCATCGGCACAGGCGGACGCTGTCGTTCGTTGATGAGCATTGCAGCGAAACAACCCGACATCGCGTTTGTCGCGGTGTGTGATGTTTACGATCCGCGCATGGGCGACGCAATGGAATTCGCCGCGCAAGCCAAACAACTGCGCGACTATCGCGCGTTGCTCGACGACAAAACGATTGACGCCGTATTCATCGGCAGCCCCGATCATTGGCACGCCCAAATGACGACCGACGCCGTGAACGCAGGCAAGGATGTTTATGTCGAAAAGCCCGTCACGCACAAAATCGAAGAAGGCGCGACGCTCATCAAAGTCGTCGAAGCCAGTAAGCGCGTAGTGCAAACTGGTACGCAACAACGCAGTTGGGAGCATTACCTCATCGGCAAAAAATTAGTGGACGACGGCGCGCTCGGCCAAATCCATTCGGTGCGCGCGTGGTGGTATCAAAACTATGCTTCGCGGCAAATTCCCAAAGAATTGAATTACAGCAAGTTCGATCAAAAGGCCTGGCTGGGCAACGCTCCGATGCAGGAAGTCACGGCGCTCAAATATCGCACGTGGCGCTGGTTTTGGGATTTCGGCGGCGGCGCTTTGACCGACCTGATGTCGCACTGGATTGACGTAGTGCATTGGTATACCAACTCGCCCGTGCCCGTGACCGCGATGACCAGCGGACGCACCGTGATGCTCAAAGACCTCGAATGCCCTGACACGATCACTTGCGTATTGGACTATCCGAAAAATTTCAGCGTGACCTATCTCGGTCAGATGACTTCTGGCGTAGACGACGGCGGCCTCGAAATGCGCGGCACCAAAGCGACGATGAAACTCGACCGCAACCAACTCACGATCCATCCCGAAGGCGGCGAATCAGCCAATGGTTACTCAGGCGAAGTGAAACCTTCGGTCGTGATTCGTTCGCGCGCTGACGGCACTACGGCGCACATCCGCAACTTTCTGGATTGCATCAAGAGCCGCCAAACGCCCACGGCGAACATCCGCGTGGCGGTTGATTGCGCGCGCGCCGCGCACCTCGGTAACCTCGCTTTCAAACAGGAACGCAAAGTGAAATGGAATGCGCAGACCGAGCGCGTTGAAGGCTAAGTTTTGTAGGGCAGGTTATTAACCTGCCCTACAAAGGGTTATTGATTCGGAATCGCCGACTGAATCACTACGCTGTTGCTCGACAGCGTAGTCGAAAGCGCTCGCTGCAACTCGGCGGCGGCTTTGGTGTAATCGGTCAACGCGCGCAACTCACGCCCGCGCGCGGCTGACAAGGCGTTCTGCCGATCCAGCACAAGAAAGTTCGTAGATTGCCCCGCATCGAATTTGCGCTGTTCACTGGCGTATTGCAGTTCGGCGTTCGTGCGCGAATTTTTGGCGGCTTCGACGCGCTGTTTAGAAGTCTCGATGCTTTGCAATGCGTTGCGTACTTCGACTTCGATTTGTTGGGCGAAGCGTTGTCGTTGCGTATCAAGCTGACGGCCTTCGGCGAGCGAACGCCCCAAATTGGCGAGTGCCGTGCGGTTGCGTAGCGGCAGGTTGATGTTTACGCCAAAGCGCAGTGTGCGGAAGTTGTTCTTGAATACGTTGCCCAAACTTTGCCCGTAACCACCAATCAAAAAGCCCGGCGTACCTGCGCCAAAACCGCCCGTAGGCAAAGGCGGCAAGCCTGCCAGCCGCGACAATTCATTCAAGCGGCGCGTCTGCAATTCAGACGAAGCCTGAAAGAAATTTACTTCGGTGCGTTCCGCGCCCGCGAGTCCGGTCGTGGCGTAAGTCGCTACGAAATCAACTTGCGGCTTGGTTTGGTCTTTGAAAAATTCGTTATCAATCTGGTTGAGTTCGTTGCGCAATTTGAATTGCTGCATTTCGGGACGATTCGCATTTGCCAGTCTGACCGCGTCAGTCAAAGGCAACGCAGCCGTCGTGTCGAGTTGCGGCGTTTCAGTGGGAACGATTTCAGATTCCCACAAGTCGGCGTTGCTCGGTTGCAGCATCAGGTTTTTCAGCGCGTTTTCGGCGCGTTGAATTAGTTCGAGCGCGGCGGCGGCTTCGTCGTTGCGGCGTTCGAGTTCGACGCGCGCGGCGATGATGTCAGACGGCGCGAGCGTACCCGCTTCGACCAATCGCTCGTTGTGTTTGAGTTGCGTATTGGCGAGGTCAACCGATTCGCTTTTGATCTCGCGGTCGCGGCGCGCGAAAACTAAATCCCAATAGGCGCGCTGCACTTGCGCGATGATTTCGATGGCGCGTTGACGGAATTGGCTGTCGCTGATGTCCAAACGTTTTTTGGTCAGCTTGATGAAACGCCGCGAAGCGTCAACCGTGCGACCACGCATCAGCGGTTGCGAATAAGTGAAACTGAACCGCGTCGTGAATTGCGGGTTCAGCGCGTTGAACGGGTTTTGCGTCGTATCGCGCAAGTTCTCGAACGAACCTTGCACGACGCTGCCATGATTCATGATGCGTTGCGACAGCGTTGCCGTACCCGACAAACCATCAGTCAACAGTCCGCCGTTCTCGCCGCCCGCCAGCGGATTGGCGATGGGCGTGCGTTGCCGGTTATAAAACAAGCCGGTCGTGAATGTCGGGTCATAAGCGCCTTGCGAGCCTTTGAAATCGAATTCATTCAATTGCACGTTGAACTTTTCGACTTCGAGATCGCGGTTGTTTTCTAGCGCGTAAGTCATCGCTTCGCGCATCGTCAGATTGACGCGCTTGCCCGGCGTCACACCGACACGGATTTCAGATTGCAGATTACTCGATTGCGGATTGCGGCCATTGGATGAGGCCGAGTGCGGAGTTTCCTGAGCGAATGCGAACACATTACTGAAAGCAACGAATGCAAACGCGAGCAATCCCACTTTTGCCTTTTGCCTTTTGCCTTTTGCCTTTTGATTTATGTCTTTCATCTTAAAGTTCCTTACCCTTCTTCTGTTCGATAGCTTTGCGGTAAACGACCGCAGCCACCGCTATATCTTCGATTGCGAGACCTAGTGATTTGAAAAACGTGATGTCGCCCGGCGTCTTGCGTCCCGCGAAGTCGCCGTTCACCACGTAACGCAACTCGTGTACGCGCTCCCACGTGAGCAAGCCTTTTTCGACGGGCACGATCAATTCGCCTGCTTCGATTTTGGCTTGCTCGACCGAGTCGGCGCAGACGAACGCCGCGCGTTGAATGGTCGCATCGTCTACTTCGCGGCGCAGCACGGAATTGCCGCCCGCCGCGTTGATGTGCGCGCCAGCCTTGAGCCATTCGCCTTGCAACACGGGTTCGCGTGCCGACGTGATCGTGCTGATGATGTCGCATTCAGCAGCGGATTGCGGCGTGGCAACTGGTTGAATGTCAGCAAGGTTCAATGCGCTTTGCATCTTCGAGCAAAACGCTGCGCGCTTTTCTGGCGAACGGCTATAAACGCGCACGCTTTCGATTTGCCTCACTGCGCAAATCGCCGCGAGTTGCGCACTGGCCTGCCAGCCGCTGCCAAATACGCCAACCGATCTTGCGTCAGCGTTGGCGAGATATTTCGTAGCCACGCCGCTCGCCGCGCCCGTACGCATCTGTCCGAGCTTGTCGGCTTGCATGATGGCGAGCAATTCGCCCGTCGTCGCATCGAACAAATTCACGACAAATTTATAGCCCTGGCGCGTCACGCTGTAAGCCTTCATGCCCAACAAGCCGTCAAAGCCCGCGATGTTATTGACCGCGCCACTCATCACGTTAAGCGCACCGCCCGCCGCGCGTACTCGTCGCCGCGACTGATTAGAAGCCTCACCCGTTGCATAGGCTTTGAATACGCTCTCGACCGACGCGAGGGCTTCATCCATCGTGAGCAATTCGGTTACGTCTTGTTCAGTTAGGTAAAGGGGCATGGTTACGCGACGGCAAAGCCGGTGTAAGGGCGTTTATACGGCGCATGAAAAGCTAGCACGATTTCTGATTGAGGAACGCCGCGTTGTGTGAGTTGCGTAGCGATGCCGCCTGCAACGTCAATCAAGTCCTGCTGAATCCAGAATTTTCCGTCTTTGACATCAAGGTGCAGCGGAGAACCGTAAATATGTTTCAGTCCTTGCCAGCCGACGTGCAGAATGAAGTAATGCCCGTGCAAGTGGTCAATCACCAGTTGGTCTTCGATCTCAGCATCTTTAACGGACTGTGAAAGTCGGTAATAGTGAGTGACGACTTCTTCGGCGATTTGTTGATAACGAGTTAAGGTTTCCATTCGACAATCTCCTCAGTGGTGGCATTATAAATCAGCAGAGCGATTGCGTTGTCTTCAACCGAGATGGGAGCGACGCCGTCCTGAAACAGTTCATCATAGGTTTCTTGCGGGACGGCGAGATACAGCTTCCGATCTGGTTGCTTGCGGCGTAAGACCGCTCGGTAATTGATGAACTGACCGGCGGCATCGTGCCAGTCATCAATGAACGAAACGCCGACGAAGCTCTTGATCTCGACCGCGATCTTCTCTTTGCCGCGTTCCGCTTGCAACAAACGTTCTGCCGCCAAATCAATGAAAACTTTTTGCTTGTCCTGTTTGAGCGTCAATGGATCAGAGGTGATTTTCCAGCCCTCTTTTTCTAAACCGTGTCTGACAGAATCATGAAACAAGTCGCGTGCAGGCATAACAATTCTCCTACTTACCCAACGAACTAAACAACGATGAAGCTGCTGTCGCCACTTTTTGCCGCGTACCGTCAATTGCGCCGCCTAATTGTCCGGTGAGCCACGTCCAGAGGCCGGAATTTTTGGCATCGTCGAACAGCGAATAAAACACCGGCGTAGCGACCAACGTCAGCAGCAAGCACAGCGATTGTCCGCCGATGACGACGACGGCGGTCGAACTGTTGATGCCTGAGCCGGGGCCTTTGCCGAATGCCAGCGGCAGCATACCCGCGACGAACGCAATCGTCGTCATCAGGATGGGACGCAAGCGGTCGCGGCTGGCTTGCAGCAAGGCGGCGTGGCGTTCCATGCCTTTAATGATGAGTTGATTCGTATGATCAATTTGCAGAATCGCGTTTTTCTTCACCATGCCGAACAGCACCAGAATGCCCAGCAGCGTGAACATCGTGATGACTTGATTGGCGATGAGCAGCGAGATGAACACGAACGGCAAGGTCAGCGGCAATGACAGCAACACCGTGATCGGATGCAGGAACGATTCGAACTGCATCGCCAGCACGATATACATAAAAATAAACGACAGCAGAAAGGCCAGCGCGAAGCCGCGTCCGGTGCGCGCGAGTTCCTTTGAGTTGCCGCCTTTGGCGAAGACGTATTCGGCAGGCAGCTTTAACTTGGCGACGGCTTCTTCGATTTGTTTTTCAGCGACGCTGGCGGCTTTGCCCTGTTTCATAAAGCCGTAAATCGTCACGTTGCGTTGTCGGCGCGAACGTTGAATCGAAGTCGGGCCGCTGGCTTCTTCGAGCGTGACGAGGCTGTCGAGACCTACGCTGCCCAGTCTTGAAGAGGGAACGTTGAGTTGCAGGATGCCCGCAGTGTCGGCGCGAAAGCTTTCGCTGGCGCGCACGTGAACTTCGTATTGCTCGCCGCCTTCGTTGTAAGTCGAAACCTTGTCGCCGCCCACCAGCAAGCGCAGCGAACGCGCGATGTCGGCGATGTTGACGCCGAGCTCCGCCGCTTTCTTGCGATCAATGCGGACGCGAATTTCAGGCTTGCCTAACGTGAGCGACGTGTCGGAATCGGCGACTTCGGGAATCGCTCTGATTTGTGCGAGCAATTGTTGACCGTATAGATCGAGTTTAGCTACGTCAGGGCCACGCAACTCGTAGTTGAGTTCGGCGTTTTGCGCGCTGCTGCCGCCGCCGATGGCCGCAATGTCAGTGACGGCGGTGCGTAAGTTCAGCGCCTTGAATTTGGGCAGCACTTCTTGGCGGACGCGCGCCATCAAGTCGAATTGGTTGACGGTGCGTTCTTCGAGCGGCGTCATCCTCACATAAATAATCGCTTGATTGAGATCGCGTTGCTGGTTGTCGCCCACCGTGGTGAGCGTATAAGCCACGTTCGGCATTTTGCGCACTTCGTCAGAAACTTTGTTGCCGATGTCGAGCGTCGCGTCGAGCGAAGTGCCTTCGGGCGCGCGCAACTCAACCTGAAATTCGCTCTGGTCGTCTTTCGGGAAGAAGCTCGAACCGACCATCTTTGAAAGCGGATAAGTCGAAGCAAAGGTCAGCACGGCGATCAGCACGATGACCCAGCGATGATGTAGCGACCAGTTAATCAGTCGCGCGTAGTTGCCATCTAACAACCGCGAAAGCAGCGTATCTTTTGAAGTCTTGTGCCCCTCCCCACTGCCTGCGACGTGGCCTTTCATACCTTTGAACACGCGCGCCGCCAGCATGGGCGTGAGCGTGAAACTCACCAGCAACGAAATCGCAATGGCGAACGACATCGTATAAGCCACGCTTTTGAAAAAGCGTCCCGGAATGCTTTGCATAAAGCCGATGGGCAAAAAGACCACGATCAGCGAAAGCGTCGTCGCCATGACCGCGAGACCGATTTCGCGCGTGCCTTCGATGGCGGCGTCAAACGCGGAATAACCTTTTTCTTCGATGTAACGAAAGATGTTTTCGAGTACGACAATGGCGTCGTCAATCACGATGCCGACCGCAAGCGTGAGGCCGAGCATCGAGGGCGCGTTCAACGTGATGCCGAAAAATTCCATCGCGGCAAACGTCGAAACGATAGACGTCGGAATCGCAATTGCCGCAATGATGGTCGCACGCAGGTTGCGCATAAAAAGCCATACGACCAGCGAAGCCAGAATCGAACCGAGAATCAAATGCTCCTGCACGCGGTGAAACGCGGCGAGAATGAATTCGCGTTGGTCGCGCACAATGGTGACGGAATATCCAGCGGGCAGCGTCTTTTCGAGTTCGGTCAAGCGCGCTTTGATGTTGTTTATGATGTTGACCGTATTCTTGCCCGACTGGCGGCGGATGTTCAGCAAGAGCGCTTGTTTGTTGTTAAGCAAGCCGCCAGTTTCGGC
Source organism: Acidobacteriota bacterium (assembly GCA_043718445.1). Classification (GTDB taxonomy): domain Bacteria; phylum Acidobacteriota; class Blastocatellia; order RBC074; family RBC074; genus JACPYM01. The sequence goes on from JAYSVR010000509.1 coordinate 7,184, forward strand.
GACTTCCGTGCCGTCTTCGGTGTGGCCTACGTCAGAGATTTTGATCGGATAACCCGTGCGGCTAGCGATGACCAGATCATTGAATTCCGCCGCGCTTTGCACGCGACCAAGCGTGCGTAAGGTCAACGTACGCGCGCCTTCTTCGACGCGGCCTCCGGGCACTTCGATATTTTGCGATTGCAGCGCGCCCGACACTTGCGCAACGGTCAGGTTATAAGCGCGCAACTTGTCGCCATCGAGAAAGACATTGATCTGGCGCTTGAGTCCGCCAATGATCGTGACCTGGCCTACGCCGTCCACCGATTCGAGTTGGCGGCGCAACACCTTGTCGGAGTATTCGGTCATCTCGCGCACCGAACGATTCGACGCAATCGAAAGCGTCAAAATCGGCGACGCATCAGGATCGAGCTTTTGCACCGTCGGCTGTTCGACATCGGGCGGCAGATTGGGCAAGGCGATGTTGAGTTTATCGCGTACGTCTTGTGCCGCCGCGTCGAGGTTACGTTCGAGATCGAATTGCACGATCACGAGCGATACGCCCTCTGACGAAGTCGAGCGCAACTCTTCAATGCCGCTGATCGTGTTGAGGGCTTCTTCGATCTTGTCGGTGATTTCGGTTTCGATTTCCTGCGGTGCTGCGCCCGGCAAAATCGTCGTGACGGCAATCGTAGGGAACTCGACGCGCGGGAAACGTTCGACCTCAAGCCGCGTATAAGAAAACAGCCCCAACACCATCAACGTGACGATCAACATCGTGGCGAAGACGGGGCGACGAACACATATTTCAGCTAGTTTTTGCATGACTCAGTCCTCTTGAAAGCAAAAGGCAAAAGTCAAAAGTCAAAAGGCAAAAATAAGAGAGAAGAGAAGCGAAAAATCAAAAAGGAAAGTTCCGACCTTTTGATTTTTGCCTTTTGCCTTTTGCCTTTTGATTTATTTGCCACTCACCGCCGTGCCCGTTTGGAGCTTATCTAAATTGTTGGTTGCGACGCTTTCACCCGTGCGAACGCCTTCGCTGATTTCGATCAGGTCGCCGTCTTTGGCTCCGGTCTTGACGATGCGCTCCACAGCTTTGCCGTTTTCGATCACATAAACTTTGGTCAAGCCCGCGATGCTGACGACGGCTTTTGAGGGAACCATCGTGGCCTGCGTGTTGGGTGCGGTAATCAACGACGACTTGGCGAACATACCTGGACGCAACAGATTGCCGGGGTTGGCAACCGTGGCTTCGACGGTGAGGGCGCGCGTTTGTTCGTTAAGCGAAGCGCCGATGCGCGCGATGCGTCCGGTGAATTTGCGTCCGGGGAAGGAATCAATTTCGAGCAGCATCTGCTGTCCGGTGCGAACCGCCGCCGCCGCGAATTCAGGAATGTCCGCCCGCAGCCGCAACGGATTGATCTTTACCAATGTAGCGATGCGCAAACTTTGTTGCGAAAGATAGGCTCCGCGTGAAGTGTGCTTTTCTTTCACCGCGCCGGTGATCGGCGAACGTACGACAGTGTCGCCCAACGCTTTCTTCGCCATATTGATGGCGGATTTCTGCTGTTCGATGACGGCGAGTTGCTGATTGACCGCGTCAAGCGCCGCCTGATGACGGGCTTGCGCGAGGTTGTTTTGCGTGACGGCGTTGTCATAAATCGTGCGCGCTACGTCGCCGTTTTCGACGAGCTTGGTGGCGCGATCCAAATCCGTTTTTGTCCAATCGAGTTGGGCTTTGGCGACTCTCACGTCAGCCGATTGATTGGGATCGAACTTGTCACCCTCTTTGTTAGAAGCCATGCCAAGCCGCGCCATCGTTTGCTTGAGCGAGGCTTCGGCCTGTTCGATGCGCAGCTTCGCATCGCGTGGATCAAGCGTAGCGATGACTTGTCCGGCTTGCACGAAACTGCCGAAATCAATGTTGAGTTGCGCGACTTCGCCGGGCACTTGCGCCGAGACGACGACTTCTTCGTCGGCGGCGAGCGAGCCTACGACCTCGACGCTGCGTGCGAGCGAACGTGTGATGGCCGCAGACGTGCTGACTTCAACTGGCGGCGCAGTGGTTGGCGAAGCTGTCGCTTTGCCGTCAGCGGTTTTCGTTTTGGCCTCGCCTTCGGCTTTTTTTGAACAAGCCGTTGCCATGAAAAGCAATGCACATAGCAAAGCTCCGTTAATCAGTCTTGTGGTGGTTCCTTCTCCCATTTGATTCCTCACGATGTTTCTTCCTGCTTGATTCTTTGGTCGCGTACGTATTGTCAGTCTTAGGGCTTAACGCGAATGCCCGTTAAAAAAATATCGGTGAAACGCTCGGCTGCCTGTTGGTCGTTGATGTCGAGCAATTCGCGCGCGGCTTCGGTGAAAAAGCGCGTGAGCATGCTTTGCCCCATCACCATTCCCATAAAACCGCGAATGGCGGTCATCGGGTCTACTTTGCGAAACGCGCCTTCGCTAATGCGCAACTTGATGTAATCAGCCAGTAGCTTGTGTACGGCGGCAATATGGTTGCGAAAGATCATCTGGCTGAGTTCGTTGCCTTCGAGCGCGCTGTAATAAAGCACGCGCATCGGCGTTTCGTCCTGCGTGTGAAAGTCGAGCATCCTGAACGCCAATGTCTCAAACACTCGCCGATCATCGCGTGCGGCGATGGCTTCGGCGATTTGTGCGTGCATCTCGTGCATCCGGCCTTGCTCGCCTTTGCTGTCAATGATCGCGGCGTAAAGTTCGCTCTTGGTGGCGAAGTGCCGAAAGATGATGGCTTCGTTGACGCCTGCCGCCAGTGCAATTTCTTTGGTCGTCGTACCGCGAAAGCCCTTTTGCGAAAACAGTCGCACGGCAACGTCGAGAATTTGCTGGCGACGATCTTCGGCGGCCATGCGTACCGGGCTTTTTTCTAATTCCTTCTTGGGTGTCATAACTTGGGGGGATCATTTCGTTGTAAGTAAGTACGCACTTACCTTAGCGGCTGAACGGAAAAGCTGTCAATAGGCAAAGTAAGTGAGTGCTTACTTTTTTTGCAGCAAGCCCAAAAAATGCCCGGTGCTTGGGGCGCACCGGGCATTGGTTGCAGGGACGGTAACTCAGCAAACGTTAGAACGGACAGGGATCAGAAGTCGCCCAACTGGTAATTACGTTGTACGTATCGCAGTTTGTTGGGTAAGGCCAAGCCGCCGCGAAGCAGTATGCGTAATCGGCGTAATACTGCATATCGAAAGGCGGCCCGTAGCTGCCGTAATCGGTCAGCGTTTCGCAGCCGGTAAACCAATGGGGGCCGCAATCAAACCAGACCGCCCCGTGATAGCGCCAACAGTGGGCGCCTGAATGATCGGTTTTGACGCTGGCACGCGCCTGCCTTTCTTGAAAAAACTGTTGCACCGCATTGGGCGTGTCGGCTTGTTGACCGCTGAGTTCCTGATATTGCTTGAACATTTGTTCTGATTCGGCTTCGCGCCCTTTCACCGCCCAGGCGCGTCCTCTTTTGAATCCTTCGACGGGTACATGCATCAGGCCGTAATGCCAAAGCTGTTGGTCGGAAAACATGACGTATTCGAGCCGCGCTTCTACGCGTTCAAACGAACGAGCGATACGCGCCGATTGGCTGCGCAACAGCAGCGCGGTTGAGACGAGCGAGAACGATTTCGTCTGGTCTGCTTCGATCTCTCCTATCTGATGCCCGTGAACGACATCGGCCTTTTTGCCGTCCAGCCCATACATCGTCAGGCGCAAGGCCACTTGCTGAATCTTTTGTCCGCTGGTGTTTTTGACAATCAGGGCGGCGTTATCAAAGGTCGAGAGGTCGCCGACAAACGGCGTCTCAACCGTAACTTTCGATTGGGGCAGTGCCACTTCTACCAACTCGACTGGTCTCGCATCGGTGCCGAGTTTCAGATATTCGTTGGTGAAATGGTACTGCACTGCTTGCGCAGCAGCGTTGACGACGTTACCGGGAGCCGAAGAAGGTCTCAGGCTTCGCTGCCAAAAGGCTCCGCTTAAAAGCACGAAGGCCAGAGCGGCCATCGTTAGAAAACGTCCGTTCAAAATACTTCTTTTCATACTGCTACTCCAGATTTTCGACTATTGAGAGAGAGTTGCGGAGGGAAGTTCGCAACAGATGGTGGGCATCGCGGTGCGTTGCAGGCTGTTTACCTGAAGGTGAAAGGTGATGTCAACGGACTTTTAGGGTGGGCGCTTGAGGCCAGAGCGGCTCAAGCCATTGGCAAGCAAGGGTTTTCGCCACAAAAAAGCACAGAAGACACAAAAGAAAATGCCATTAAAGATTATCGGTTTTAAGCAATGGAACCAGCCACGGGGGAAGAGGGGAACACGGGGAGGGGGAGAGAATCTTTTTTCGAGGGCAGCTATTAAGTGCTTTGGTTTCCGGCAAGTTTCATACAGCCTCGAAAGTAGCTAACAGTCATTTTCCATTTTTGATTTTCTATTTTTGATTTTCCATTGCCCCGAATGCTTCGGAAACCAATGACAAATCTCAAATAGAAAATCGCAAATGACTATTATCTACTTTCGGGGCCGAATGAAACTTGCCAAGTTTTGTTCTAAATATTCCTTTGCGACTCGCAATGCCGCTCTTCTTTGACCTTCCTCG
>JAYSVR010000510.1:0-3744 GCA_043718445.1 Acidobacteriota bacterium
CAAGCGGGACGACTGAAGTCGTCACTACCTCATCGTTTTTATGCAAACTGTCAGAGAAATCAGAGTTCCCACCACGGCGGTCATTGATCCCGCGTTTGCGCGGAAGCCCGATCCGTTGGCCGACCAGTTGATGACCATTTCGCTGGGGCCGCAGCATCCTTCGACGCACGGCGTATTGCGCCTCGAACTCGTGCTGGACGGCGAGACCGTCATCAGCACGATTCCAGACATCGGCTACCTGCACACGGGCATGGAAAAGACGATGGAAAAGGAACGCTGGCAGCAGGTCGTCACCATCACCTGTCGGATGGATTATCTGAATTCGATGGGCAATGACTTGGGCTATTGCCTCGCGGCAGAAAAGTTGCTTGGCGTCGAAGTGCCGAAATATGCGCAAGATTTGCGCGTGCTGTTTTGCGAATTGAATCGCTTGTCGTCGCATCTGGTTTGGTTCGGCACGCACGCGATGGATATGGGCGCGATGACCGGATTTTTTTACGCCTTCATTCAGCGCGAAAAGATTCTAGATATTTATGAATCTGCCACAGGCGCGCGCTTGCACCAGAGCTATTTTGCCATTGGCGGAGCGCGTTGGGCTTTGCCGACGGGCTTTCACAATTTGTGTTCGGACTTTCTTGACGGTTTCCCTGCGTTTTTGGATGAGTGCAAAAAACTCGTCACCGGCAACCGCATCTTCCAGCGCCGCACGCAAGGCGTAGGCGTCATCAAAAAAGAAAACGCGATCAACTGGGCGCTGTCAGGCCCGACGATTCGCGGCAGCGGCGTGGCTTGGGACATACGCAAAGCCGAGCCTTATTCGGGTTACGACACTTACGACTTTGACGTACCGGTTCATCACGACGGCGACGTATGGTCGCGTTATCTCTGCCGCATGGAAGAGATGGTAGAGAGCCACAAGATTTGCGTCGAAGCCCTCAAGCGCGTCAAACAACCGGGGCCGCATTTATCGAATCACCCTAAGCTCAAAATACCTGACCGCGACCTGATGAAACAGCACATTGACGTGATGATTCATCACTTCCTGATTGCGTCAGAAGGCTTCACGATTCCGCCCGGCGAAGTTTATCAATCCATCGAATCGGCGCGCGGCGAGTTGGGTTATTACTTAATCAGCGACGGCGACATCAAACCTTATCGGGTCAGAGTGCGCGCGCCTTCTTTCGTGAACCTGGCTGCGCTGCCCGAAATGGTCGAAGGCTCGCTGCTCGCCGACGTGGTCGCCGTAATCGGCAGCATTGATATTGTGTTGGGGGATGTGGACAGATAGCCCGTTATGTATAACGAGACGAACGAAAAGAAAATTGACGAATTGATTTCGCATTATCCAGTCAAGCGGTCAGCGATTTTGCCGGCACTGTTTATTGCGCAGGAAGAACACGGCTACGTGACCGATGGCGATGTGAAATACTTGGCTGAGCGGTTAGACATGCGCGTCAACGAAGTCGAAGAAGTCGTGACCTTTTACACGATGTATTCGCGCAAGCCCGTCGGCAAATACAAGCTGCAAGTCTGCCGCACGCTTTCGTGCCAGCTTGCTGGGGCCGAAGACATCGCCCATCACATCGAACACAAGCTCGGTTGCGGCATCAATCAGACGACGGCGGACGGCAAGTTCACCTTGTCGGAAGTCGAATGTCTCGGCTATTGCGACCTCGCGCCGGTGTTGCAGGTGAATTTCGATTATCACGAAAACGTAACGGCTGCGTCGGTGGACGAGATTATCGGCAAGTTGGCATAGGCAAACGTTGACGGAGGGGTTATGGCAGAGAGCAATGGCCACAAACGAAACAACGATGATTTGCGGAAGGAATTAGCCGACATATCGCTGCGCGTTCAACAACACTCCGAGCAACGTGACGAAGATAACCTGCGCAGTGAAAAAAAATGGCTGGTTTTCGAGAAGGCACTAAAAGATTTGGCTGGTGTCGTGGTTGGTATGGGGGAAGTGACTAATGACATGCAGGAAGTGACAGATAAACGATTTACTGAACTGGAAAAACATGTGACCAGTTTAGTTGTCATGATGAACGTTACTAACGGCTACCTTAACGAAACGAACCAGCGAATGGATGAAATGAATAAAAATTTCAGTGAGTTTTTGAAGCTGGAAAAGATGCGGATTCGCAACGGCCACAATGGTTCAGGCCAAGGCAAACACAAATGACAGAGCTTGGTGATCAGTATGGCGGACATCGTCCTCAAGTATGTCGTTGAAACTACGCCAAAGCCTACGCACGAGCAGAGGCGTGAAATGTTAAGTGAGTTGCGGTTGGACGAGAATCCTGCTGAGTGCCTCAATCTGGTACTGGCTGAGTTTCGCTATATGGAAAACCTCTACAATATGAGGACGATTGAGTTTTATGTGCGGTTCCTTCAGGGCAAGCTGAAAGACTCTGACGATTTCATCAACTGGGCCGGAGACTTTCAGTCTTATCAAAAAATACTGAAAGACCATTTCGAGATTCCAGGCGAGGCGGCGTCCACCAAGACGAAGCGGCGACGCCCGACGAAGCAAGCAGGATCGAAGCGATAGATAATTTCAGGTATGACAAAAGTTCTTACTTCCAGATTTCATCTCAAGGGCGAAGCGGCGGATATTGCCGTTTACGAAAAGCACGAAGGTTATGTGGCGCTCGCCAAAGCCCTGAAAGAGTGGCAGCCCGATCAGATCACCGACGAAGTCAAAAAGTCTGCGTTGCGCGGACGCGGCGGCGCGGGATTCCCGACGGGGATGAAGTGGAGCTTCGTTCCGAAAGAGTCGAAGCGCCCGAAATATCTGGTTTGCAACGCCGACGAGTCGGAACCGGGTACGGGTAAAGACCGCGACTTGATGCGTTACGATCCGCACCAGTTGATCGAAGGGATGATCATCGCGGGTTACGCGCTCAAATCGCATACGTCTTACATCTACATTCGCGGCGAGTATTGGTACATCAAAGAGATTCTCGAAAAGGCCGTCGCGCAGGCTTATGCGAAAGGCTATCTGGGCAAGAACATCATGGGGTCGGGTTTCGATCACGATATGTATGTCCACCCCGGCGCGGGCGCTTACATTTGCGGCGAAGAAACCGCGCTGCTCGAATCGCTCGAAGGCAAGCGCGGGCATCCGCGATTGAAGCCGCCTTTCCCAGCGGTTGTCGGTTTGTATGGCGGCCCGACCGTCGTCAATAACGTAGAAACACTGGCCGTCGTGCCGTGGATCATTCTCAAAGGCGGCGAGTGGTACAAGGCGCTCGGCACTGAGAAAAGCGGCGGCACGAAGCTGTTCACCGTCAGCGGACACATCAATAAGCCGGGCAATTACGAAGTGCCGATGGGCTATCCGCTGATGGATTTGATTAACAACGAATGCGGCGGAATGAAAGGCGGCGCGTTGAAAGCCTGCATTCCCGGCGGTTCGTCCGTGCCGATCTTGAACGCCGAAGAGTGCGCGAAGATGACGATGGATTATGAATCGGCAGCCGCCGTCGGCACGATGCTCGGTTCGGGCGGCGTGATCGTGATGAACGAGACGACCGATATTTTTGAGACCACGCGCAACGTCACGCATTTTTATAAACACGAATCGTGCGGCTGGTGTACGCCGTGCCGCGAAGGTACGCGCTGGTTGTATAAGGTCTTCGAGCGCATGCATCGCTATGAAGGCAAGGCGGGCGATGTCGAATTGCTTTACGACATGGCCGACAAGATTCTGGGCAAGAGCTTTTGCGCGCTGGGCGACGC
>JAYSVR010000052.1:0-8155 GCA_043718445.1 Acidobacteriota bacterium
GTCTATCAGCTCGCCAGCGGCGGCGATAACGAAGTCAATCTGGATTCCATCGAGTTGCAGCGTAAGTCCGGCTGGAACGTGGGTTCAGACACCAAGCCGTTCCGTAAACGGATATGAAAACCCATTTAAGGCAACGGTTGCAGGTTGAAATCGTCTACGTGAAAAGTTTCGCCTTTGAAAGAAAGAAAGCCGAACGTGCCGTAAAGCGACCGTTCTTTCGTCGTGGTCGTGTCTGTGTAAACGCCCAAGTCGTTCGGCTCGCCCGTCGCGTTAGAAGTCATATCGTGCGTGATGAGGTGTTCTTTCACCGTCAGATGAATGGTGTAACTGTCTTTGCTGTTGAGCTTGGTCAACACCGCGACTGATGAACTGATTTCACGCATCGCGCCGTCTTCAACGAGATAAGTATAAAAACAGTGCGGCTTAAAACCATTCGACGGTGAAGCGCCGGTCAGGTGAAACAGGTAATAACGCTTGCCCGCTTGGTCGGCGCGCACCGCCCACGAAGCGCCTTTGCCATCAGGCAGCCACACGATGAAATGAACTTCGAAATTTCGATAGAGCGTGTCTTTCAAAACTCCCAGCTTATTGCCGCTCACTTGCAAACGGTCATTGACGCGCGTCCACGTGTCAGGCGCATTCCATAGCGCCAGGCTGCCGAACGTATCGGTCACTCCCACTGAAGTCGCAATCGGCGTCAGCGTAGCGTTGATCGCCAACGGCCCCGGCGTGAGCATGATTTTTTGCGACCACGTCTGATGACCGAGCAATTCGACCGACACGACGTGTTCGCCCGCTTGCGGCAATTCGTAATCGAGACTGACTTGCCCGTCGGCGTTGACGCGGGCTTGCACGGCTCCATCTATCAGCACCGTCGCGTTGGGCAAACTTTGCAGCGTGAGCTTGGCGACTTTAACCAGCAACGAACTAAGCAGGGGAAATGAAACCTCTGTGCCTGGCTCTAAACTAGGAAGCGGCACGGCGTAATCATTGTATTCAGTATGGCGAACCAGCAGCTTGTGCTTGCCCGGTTCGAGGTTCGCTAATAAAACTTGCCCGCTGTTATCGGCAGTCGCTTTTAATTGATCGTCAATGAAAACATTCGCGCCGACGGGTAAGCCGGGCAAATTAAGCCGAGCATATTGCGCCGTGAGTTTTAGCCGCACAGGTTGACCGCTTTTCAGAAATTTGGTTTTGACTTCGTTGCCGAGAAAGCCAGGCGAAGCAGCTTTGATGAGATAAGACTGCCCGCGTTTTAACTCAACGTCGGCGCGTCCTTCAGTGGCATCGGCTTCGATTTCGTCTACGAGTTTCCCGCGCGCATCGCTTACGGTGATTTTCCCAGCAATGATTGGTTCGAGCAGGACGACCAAAATACCTTTGGTAGATTGAGTGGCTTTGCGCGTAGGCGCTACGCGCTCGGTGGCCGCGCGCTCGCGTGGTTTTACCACGGTGTAATCGTATTGCCCGAAGGCCGTATGGCTATGACTCAGAATCAACCAGCAGCCAAAGAAAAGATAAGAGGGGAATTTCAGTTGAAGCATTTACCTGTCCTTACAGTCTGAAACAGGCTTAACCTGTGCGAGCTACGTTACTACTTGGGAAAATCCATCGCGCACCTGAAGCCGACGTAATCGCGTTTATCCTGCGGTCTCAAATAGCGCCGCTCGGTCGCCGTTTGTTCCTTCGGCGGATTGCTGTAAGAGCCGCCGCGCAAGATGAAATTTCCCGTGTCAGATTTTGCCAGACTATTAGGATAGGGAATATAGAGGGTTGCTGTCCATTCAGCCACGTTACCTGCCATATCTAAAATTCCGAAAGGGCTGGCCCCGCGCGGATAGGTGCCGACGATACTTAGTTTGCCGATGCGGTCAGGAGAAGGGGATGCACTTGAGTATTCTTCTTCCCATTTATTGCCGTAAGGGTAGAGCAAGTTATTTTTCCCGCGTGCTGCGTATTCCCATTCAGCTTCGGTGGGTAAGCGTTTGCCGCGCCATTGGCAATAGGCGTCAGCTTCGTTCCAAGTGATGTTGTTAACCGGAAGCAAGTCTCCGCCGGCAGGAATTGCATTGTTCACCCAGTGAGACGGAGCGCTCCGTTGTCCTGTGTCTACGAATTCCTTGTATTTAAAATTGGTTACTTCTTTTTCATCAAGCAGGAAAGCTGCCACTTGGACTTTGTGCGCAGGCTTTTCGTAATCACTGGCATCATCGCGCCCCATCAAGAATTCACCTGCGGTGATAGGCTTCATTCCTACTGGAATTTGAAAGCCCGGTGATGGTGTCGGTGGAGGGCCATCGCCAAACGTGAATCGCTTGTAAGCGCCCCATCCAATGACCGTTGCTACCAGGGCTAACGCGGCGAGTCCTAAAAACAACGGCCTCTTGTTTTCGCCTGCTCCATCGGCCTTTGGCAAAGGCGAGCGGCGATAATCCTGCAAGCCTTCTTTTTCCATGGCCGTAAACGCGCCGTTCGAATAAGGCCGACCGTTGACTGACGGACTGACTTCGGTCAGTTCTGAAACCGCCGACGTGTGGTGTTCGTTAAAGCCAATCGTGGTCACATCCACGATGGCGACGCCGGTTCCGCGTCCGTCGTCGTTGAGCGTGTTGCGCGCCGGAGCCGCTACGCGCGAAAAGTCGGCTGCACCCGTGCGCTCGAATTCTTCCAGTACGATGTAAAAGTCGCGCGCCGTTTGATAGCGGGCGTCTGGGTCTTTTTCGAGCGACTTGAGGACGATGGTTTCGAGCGCGGGCGAAAGGTCGCCTTTGAATTGGCGCAGCGGTGGCGGAGCCAGTTCGATGTGACCGCGTCTTATTTCGTAATCCGACGTGCCTTCGCCCGTGTCGCTAAAAGGCACATTGCCCGTGAGCATTTCGTAAAACACTACGCCGAGCGAATAAAGGTCTGAGCGATGATCGAGTTCGCGTCCGCGCGCCTGTTCGGGCGACATATATTCAGGCGTACCCGGATTGAAACCCATCTGGGTTCCGCCTTTGACGCCGCGCAATTTGACGATGCCGAAATCAGTCACTTTGGCGATGTCGTTCGGCGTAATCAAAATGTTCGCGGGTTTGAGGTCGCGGTGAATGATGCCCTGATGTTTGTGTCCAGTTTTGTCGGAGTAGATGAAATGGTGGGCGTAATCAATCGAACGCAGTATCTGTTTGAAAAGTTTGATCGCTCGCGCAGGCATGATCGCGCCGGTCTCGCGGGCGATCATTTTGCGCAGATCACGACCGGGCACGTATTCCATCACCATGCAGGTCGCTTCTTCGGTGGCGATGAAATCATAAACGCGCACGATGTTCGGATGATCGAGTTGCGATTGAATATAAGCCTCGCGTTCGAGGCGCTGGCGCAAGTGTTCAATCTGACGCGGCGAAAAGTCTTCGGTGCGAATGGTTTTGATAATTACTTCGCGGGCGAGCGTCCGATGGCGTCCGAGAAAAAGCTCTCCCATCCCGCCTTCGCCGAAGGGGCTGACGACTTCGTAATTACCGATGGTCTGTCCGAGTTTGGGTTGCATGCCTTGGGATGCGCGTTAGTCGCGTTTGAGCTTCTTGAAATTCAAAATGCAGTCTTGCGCGCGCAAGCGAACCGTTAGTTGAAAATCGCCGATGCGTACGCGGTCGCCGTCGTGCAATTGCGCTTCGAGTGACGGGCGAGCGAGCCGCTGGTCGTTCAGATAAGTACCGTTCGCGCTCTCTAAATCGCGCACGAAATAAACTTCGCCGCGCCGTTCGATGCTCAGGTGTTGGCGCGAAATGTTGTCATCATCGAGCGTGAGATGGTTTTCGCCGCGCCGTCCGATGGTGATGCGCTCTTCGTTAAAGGGTTGCGTGACGCCCGCTTCCAAACCTTTCACGACGATGTGCGCTCTCAACTCTAAAAGGTAAGGTAACAGGTCGCGTGCGGTCGCCTTGCCGTTCAGCGCCTGCGTACCGGTTAAGGTCAGAATGTCTACGACCAGCAGGTTTTGCCCGACGCGAACTTGATCGCGGTCATTCAATTGGCATTGCGTGACGCGCTTGCCGTTGACGTATGTTCCGTTGCGGCTGGAATCTTCGAGCAGATACATGCTGCCGAGCCGGACGATGCGGCAATGCACGCGCGAGACGGTGTCGCCTTCGAGCGTAATGTCGCATTCCTCGTCGCGTCCGAGCGTGAGTTCGCCTTTCTCCATCCGCAACGAAGTTCGCCCCGCACACAATCCGCCTACGAAATTAAGGCAGAGCTTGTTGACGGGGTTGCTGATCGTCGGACGACTCAAGGTCTCGACTGATAAAAAATCCGTAGCCGTCTTCATAGCCATTAGGGGAGCAGACTCGTGTGAACGCAATGTGATCTGATCTTGCAAAGTGAACGTCTCAACTTTCGGTTTGGAATGTCAGCCAGCGTTCGTTGAATAGTGGGGGCGCTTAGTTTTGTTTGCTTGCCTGTTGTTTTGAATGAAGCGCGCTGGCGCTACTTGCAAGGGATACTGCTGTTAGAACTGCAAAAGCGGACGCAGATTACCACGCGGAAAAAGGCTTTGGCTAGCACTCAATCACGCGGCGCTTGAACGATCTCTTAAACGATCTGCAACGGTTGCGATACACCTTGCGCGTCGGCATACTCGCGCGCCTATGGCAAACAATCATATATACGGCCTTGTGCCCGTACTCGAAGCGTTGCGCGCGCAAAAGCGTCCGATTCAACGCATTCTCATTGCGGCGGGTGCGCAACCGGCGCGCATCCATGATCTGGTCGAGATAGCGCGGCGGATGCGCATCACGCTCGAAAAGACTGACCGCACCGGTCTCGACAAGCTCACGCAGGGAGCCAACCATCAGGGCGTAGTCGCGCTCATCGCGGGTTCGCGGCGGGCTGATTACATTGACGAAACCGACCTGATTAATTCGTTAAAAGACGTAGAGCGTCCGTTGCTGGTCTTGCTCGACGGCATCGAAGACATGCATAACCTCGGCGCGATTCTGCGTTCGTGCGACGCGGCGGGCGTTGACGGCGTCTTCCTGCCCGAACATCGCAGCGCAGGTTTGAACGAAACCGTCACCAAAACTTCGGCGGGCGCGGTTGAATATGTAAGCGTCGCCAAAGTGACCAACCTCGTGCGCCTGATCGAAGACCTGAAAGCCCACAACATCTGGGTCGTAGGCGTCGAAGCCGACGGTGAGACTTCGCATTACGATTACGATTTCACCGGCCCCGTAGCGATTGTGCTGGGCAGCGAAGGGAAGGGCATTCGGCGCTTGGTGCGCGAACATTGCGATTCTATCGTTTCGATTCCGATGCGCGGACACGTCAATTCACTCAACGTCAGCGTAGCGACCGGCGTCGTTTTGTTTGAAGTCCTGCGCCAACGCGCCGCCGCAACTTCCGTAAAGGAATAGTCGCAAAGGAGTAGTGATGCTGATAACCAATCCGCAAGTCGTAGCGACGCCTTTCGACAATGGCGAAGGCGTGCTGATTGATTTGCAAGGCAAGCAGTATTTTCAACTCAACGAAACCGGCTGGCTGATCTGGCAACAACTCGTTGCCGGACAAGCGCCAGCGCAAATCATTGCGGCGCTGACGGAGGAGTATGAAGTGTCGGAAGCGCAGGCCCAGGCCAGCGTGCAACGCTTGCTCGCCGACTTGCAGCAACGCGAGTTGTTGACGATCAGTTGAACAATGCCTCTTGCTCTTGTTCGATTTCGGGTAAACACAAGCCTGAATTAGCGGCTGCGTAATATCAGCCAGACGGTAAAGCCAGACGGTAAAGCCAGACGGTAAAGTCAGACGGTAAAGCCAGACGGTAAAGCCAGACGGTAAAGCCAGACGGTAAAGCCAGACGGTAAAGCCAGACGGTAAAGCCAGACGGTAAAGTCAGATAATAATGCATGTGCTAGAATCCGCCGTGTTCGTCGCTCAACAAGAAAAAAAGCACTTATGACAGATCAAGAATTAAGGGATTTGGTGGCAAGTCTGGCTGTGGCACAAGCTGAAACGGCTCGCCAAATAAAAAGAGTAGACAAACAAATTGGCGATCTCGGCAATAAATTTGGCACCTTCGCCGAAGGGATGGCCCTGCCTTCGATGGAAAAAGTGCTGAGAGATCGTTTCGGGATGAACGATGTCGCGCCACGCCGACGCTTCTTTCTCGACGGTGAAACACTCGAAATAGATGTCTTTGGTTTCGACAACACCGGAAAAAGCCAAGAGGCTTACGTCGTCGAAGTCAAGAGCCGTTTGCAAAACGGTGACCTTGATCAATTGCGCAAAACCGTGGCCGCATTGCCGCGGTTTTTTCCGCAAGCGCGCGATTGCCAGATATACGGCATCATCGCCGCCGTCGATATTCCCGACAACTTACGCGCTGAGATATTGAAAGCAGGCGTTTATCTCGCCCGCATCAGCGACGACACTTTTAAGCTGCAAGTTCCGTCCAACTTTAAACCGCACGCTTTTGGCCTCACTGTCAAAAAGAACGGCCATAAGAATGGTCACTCATCCGGCAAATCAAAAAAGAAATCGTAACCACATGCGCCCTTCACGTTCATTACTCCTGTTGACGCTCTTCGTCGTTTCTGCTTCCGCGCAAACGCGCAAGGCCGACTATCTCGAATATCTGAAAACCGCCGCCGCGCGCGCGTGGGAAATCAATCCGAAAATCATCGAAGACTGGAAGCGCACGACCAAACCCAGCGAGTTGTGGGGGTATGACGCGCCGGCCAATCCGGTCTATTTGGCCGACACGCTGGGCTATCTTTATCAAGAGACCAAAGAGAAACGTTACGCCGAACAGGCGCGCGAGTTGTTGGCGAGCTATGGCGATTTGCGTTCGATCATTCCGAAAGATTTCGTCAGCAAGCGCGTCGAATATGCCAAAGGCGTACCTTCGATCTCGAACTTTTTCTTCACGCCGCCATACATTCGCGCGTACTTGCGCATTCGCGACAGTGGCGTAATTGACGCCGCCGCGCGCAAGAAAATCGAAGACGATCTGGCGTTCAGCCTTGATCACATTTTTTATTTTCCCGAATGGGGAGCGCACAACCGCGCGATGTTGCGCGCTGAAAGTTTGGCTTACGGCGCAAAGGCGTTGGCGAACCATCCGAACGCGAAACGCTGGCAGCAATTGGCCGATACGCTGGCGAGCGACAGCATGAAGCAATGGGAAATCGAAGATGCCACCGGCTATCACGGCGTGTGGCTTTACTCGGTTTTTTCTTATGCAGACATCAGCGGACGCGACGATGTGCTGCGTTCAGCCGTCGTGCATTACTACCTCGACTATTTTGTGCAACTGCTTTCGCCGCACGGCAACATTCCTGACTTCGGCGACGCGCACTGGAACGGCGGCTGGGAACGTTTCGTACCCGTGTTTGAAAAAGCTGCGACGATGTATCGCAATCCGCATTACAAATACCTCGCGCAACAACTCGTGCTGCGCGCAGCCGAACGGGCCAACAAAACGCAAAGCCTGGCTTCGCTCCAACAAATCAACTTTGGCGTCGGCGTCGGTTCGTCTTTCACTGACGCGCACCGTTGGGCCGACGACGCGATTACGCCGCAAGCGCCGACCAACTTGAGTGGCGACGTACTCGACGATGTGATCGGCAAGAAGTTCGTCTTTCGCAACGGCTGGCAGCGCGACTCAACCATGATGTTGTTGAATTACCGCGACGAAGGCGACGGCGGCGTGTTGGGGCGCGATTACTTGCGGCAAACGCTGTCAGTTGAAGAAGAGAAAATGCACCACGGACACGCCGACGAAAACAGCATTGCGCTGTTGATGTCAGGCGGTTCGGTGCTGTTGCACGACGGAGGCTATCGTCCCGAATTGCCCAGCGGACCATACGGCGCGTGGCGGGCTGATTACTTTCACAACCGCGTCGTAGCCCGCAAAAACAAACGCGACAAGTCGCAATCGGTTTACGAATTCATCCGCAACGCAGGCGCTTATCGTCCGGTCAAGACCCAAAAGATAGACTTCCTGAAATTCAAAGACGTTGACGCGAGCCGTTCGCGCGTCATTGACGACGAGCTTGGCTATGAATGGGATCGTGTCATCACACACGTCAAAGACCGCGACTATTTCATTGTCGTTGACGGCATCAAGGTGAAACGCGACGACTATTTCACCTTCACGAACTTGTGGCATACGCGGCAG
>JAYSVR010000511.1:0-3730 GCA_043718445.1 Acidobacteriota bacterium
GTCGGCGATGACGGCTTTGACCTTCGATTTTTCTTCGGCCTCGGCGCGTTTGGCTACGCAATTGAACGAAGCGCAATCAGGGTAAACATCGGTCGTGAAGGCAAACAGCTTGCCGTTGGGAGACCAGACGAATTCGCTGACGCCTTCGGGCGCGTCGGTGACTTTCCGCGCTGCCGTGCCGTCAGCATTGGCTACAAAAATTTGCGGCGCACCTTCGCGCGTAGACAAAAACGCAATCTGTTTGCCGTCCGCCGACCAGCGCGGCGAGAAATCGTTTTTGTCTGAAGTGATAAAAGGCTTGGCTTCACCGCCACTGGTAGCGACAAGCCAGATGCTGCGTTTGGAGCGGTTGGCGTTTTTGTCTACGTCGGCGACGACGTAAGCGACGCGCGTTCCGTCGGGCGAAATGTTTGTTTCGCTCAAACGCTTGAGCGCCATCGCGTCGTCAAAGGTGATGGGGCGTTTAGCCTGTGCGAGAGCCGCAAACGCTAGCGAGTTCAAAAGAAATACTGAGAGAACGAGTTTGAAATTACGCTGCATAAATACCTCTGTGAATTATTGTCCTGTGCCTGCGGCTTTGGCTTCCGCTTTTGGTTGCTGGCGTTTGTTGGCGTCAAAGAAATCGAACATCTCTTTGAATTGCGGGACGACAATGTTGGTGTGATCGCCGCCGGGGATTTCTTTATAAGTGATTTTGATGCCGAGCGCCTGACCGGCTTTGACCATCTTGCGCGACTCTTCGACGTTCACGGTTGGGTCAGTGTCGCCGTGTACGACAAACCACGGCATGTGCGCGATTTTTTTCAAGCCCATCACGACGGGCGGAATGCCTCCGCCAGAGAACGGCGCGAGTCCGGCAAAGAGTTCGGGTTGTGCGACCGCCGTAATCCACGTGCCGTAACCGCCCTTCGAATGCCCCATCAGGTAAATGCGGTCAGGGTCAATGTTGTAAAGCTGGCGCAGGTGCGCGAGCGAATCGAATACATCTTTTTGCGCGTTGCCTAAATACATATCCGCCGGGCCGCGGCCTTTAGGGCAGATGATTAAGTAACCGCGTTTCTCAGCTTCTTCTTTAATCACGCCTTTATTGTAACTGTCGAAGAAACTGGTTTCGTTGCCGCCCATGCCGTGCAAGGCGACGACGACCGGCCACTTTTTCGTGGGGTCATAAGTGTTGGGCACAAAAAAACGATAAGGCTGCGCCGAGTTGTCTACGGCGGAGTAATAAGCCCAGTGGATGTCGCCGCGTTTTTTATAGAGCGGACTTACGTTGTTGATGATTTCGTCGAGCGAAGCCTGGGCATTGGCGATTTCGTCGGTGAGGTTGAAACGTTCGAGCGGCAGTTCGCCCGTGTTAATCAGGTCAATCAGCGTCGCGGCGTAAGCGACGCGGGCTGAGAGTTTTTGAAACAGGCTGGCGGAAGGATTGGTTTCAATGATCGTGAAGCGCGGGTTAATCGGTCTGCCGCCGGTTTTGCGCAATTCTGACAAACGAGTTTTGAGCAATTGGTTTTGCGCGAGCAAGTCGCGCTGCACGCGAATGCCCATCACGCGGCTGATCGCTGCATTGCTTTCAGAGGGGTTTTTGGGCGTGAGCGTGAGCGTCATCTGATAAAGGCCGTCTTTCAGGTCAGTGGGCAACGCGCCGCCCACCGTCAAGCCTTGCGTGAAATTTGCAGGCGTTTCAGCAATGGTTTTGAGGTCTTTGATACGTTCGCTTTTGCCATCGCGGTTGCGGCTCAGGGTGAGTCCTACCGCCAGCGGTTCGGCGATGGGTTCGTCGAGCGTGAACATTTGCGAGAGCTTCACGCTGGCGGTTTCACCCGGATCGAAAATCAACCGTTCGGCCTTGATAACCACTGCGGCTTTAAAAGCATCGAGCGGAGTCCACGGTTGTTTGCGCATCAACGCGACGCCGTGCGCCATATGCTTGAGCGCGTCGCCGTATTTTTGTGCGGCGTTGGCTTCGGTCGCTTTCTTTTCGAGTTCGATGACTTGCTGTTTGGTCGCGTCGTCCATGGGCAAGCTATTTTTCATCGTGCGAAAGCGGACTGATGCGCCTAACACCTGCGCGGCGTCTTGCGTCCAAACGATTTGTGAGAAGGTGAGTAAGAGCGCGCCGAGCAACGCGCCGCGCCGAAAGAAGTTGGAAAGCCGCATAACGTGTAACCTCTGGGTGAAAAGTTGAAGAAGAATGCGTGCATGCTACTGCCACGCGTTGTTTGTTCAAAGTGTGGCGCAGACTTATGGTCTTTGATCGTTAAATCCGCGAATGCTCTGGCATTCGCGTTCAGCCGTTATGACGAGTAATGGAGCGCCGCAAGCATTGACTTTGACGTGAATGGATAAGCAAAAACAACAACTGACGAGCTATCGTGACCACCTCAAATTAATGGCTCACAAACCATCGCAACCCGGTTCGGCTTTGACCTCAGCCGTTTGCCTCACTTCGCCCGATGGCAGCACGACGGGGATATTGTGGTCGCAAACTTACGCTTATGATCCGTTGGGCAATCGCACCAGTGTCACCGCAGCGGGCAACGGATTTATGCCGACCGATGGTTTACCGGCGGCGGTCAATTACGAACAGGCCAGCAATCGCCTCACCAGCGTGACGACGAACGCGCAGTTCAATCCGCCCAACCCGAATTTTGAATACGACCCCGCAGGTAATCAGACGCGCGTGATTCAAAGTAACGGTGTCGCTCAGCGTTACTACTATGACGCTGCCGGGCGATTATCACAGGTAATAACAGATGATGGTGCATCAAGTTAGACTTCGAATATGACAAAGTTGTTACCGATTCGCGTGCGAGCCGACTGATTTTGAGATAACGAGTTATTCACCATGCAAGCTGCAACAAATACCGCACTAAGTTTTAACGTCGAAAAGATTCGCGCCGACTTCCCGATATTGCATCGCCAGATCAATGGCAAGCCGCGTGCATTTGACGCGTGGCTGGCACTGGGCGCGGCACGGTTTGCTGATGAAGATTACGACGCCGCATTGCTGGCGTTACGCAAGGCCGCAGCGATCAGCCCGCGTTCGGTTGTCGCGCTGAATCAAATCGGTCTTTGCCACTTTCAAAAGCGCGAAGCCGATGCCTCACTCGCCGCGTTTCAGAAAGCTTTGGCACTCGCGCCGAACGACCGCGCCGCGTTGCACAATTACGGTTTGTCGTTGTTGCAAAAGTCTGATTACGCGGCGGCAGTGATGAACTATCGCAAGTTGCTCAAGCTCGCGCCCGACGACGCCGAAGCGCATTACAATTTAGGTTTGGCGCTCAAATATCAAGACGACTTTGCCGGTTCGGTGGCTGAGTTACGCCGCGCGTTGGAATTGCAACCGCGTTTGCCCGAAGCGCATTACTCGCTGGGCGTCACGTTGATGCAGCAAGGCAAATTGCCCGAAGCGATTGAAGCCTTTCGCAACGGCATCGCGGTCAAGCCCGATTACGCCGAGGCTTGGTATACGTTAGGCACGGCGTTGCAACAGCAGGGCGATTTGACGGGCGCGATCAAGGCGTTTCAACGCGCGGTTGAAATCGCTCCGGCGAGTCCGCAAATGCGTAACACCTTGGGCACTGCGCTCAGGCAAACCGGCACTCGCCGCCGACGACTGGAACGCGCTCGGCGTCTGGGCTTGGAGCCTGAGCCGCGTGGTTGATTATCTCGAGCGCGACCGCGCCATTGATGCCAAACGCATTGCCGTCATTGGGCATTCGCGGAT
>JAYSVR010000512.1:0-11667 GCA_043718445.1 Acidobacteriota bacterium
GCGATCTTGCGCGGCGAACGCGACCCGGCGCTCGCCGCTGATCCGGCGTTATCTTTCTGGGATGCGGTGGAGTTGCAGTTGTTGCTGGAAGGGCTGTGACCGGGCGACGGTAGCGCAATCTCGCCAAGATTGCGCCGCCCGTCATGCGACACATTGATTCACGGGCGAGCCTGACAAATGCGCCGCCACGTCATCCCATCCGTCCCGCATAGTTAGTCGCTATGTGAAGAGCGCAACCTTGGCGAGGTTGCGCTACGGTTGCGGTGCGTATCATTTCTTCAAACCAACCTGCTGTAACAACGCGCCGAACCGCGCATCTTTGCGCAAAGCCGTGAAAACCGGCGTCACATTCAAATCAATCAAGCCGCCGTCTTTTTCTTTCAACGCCAACTGCAACGATTTGAAGGCTGCTTCTAAGTCGCCCAGCCGCGTATGCAGCGCCGCAAACGTCGTCGCGGGAATGTAGCGATCTTTCGCCTCTGATTGCAGATGCGCGAGTTCCTGTTGCCAGAAACCTTTCGCGCCTTGTTTGGCGAAAGCATCCTGCAAACCAGTGACGTAAGCCGCGTCTTCGCGCAACAGCTTGCGCGCCGTGAGGAATTCGTTGACGGCTTCGGCAAAGCGGTTTTGCTGTTCGTAAGTGAGGCCCAATCCGGTGTGCGCTTCGGCGTAATCGTTGTCGAGTTTGAGCGCCTGTTGAAAGTGTTCAAAAGCGTGCGCGTAATCAGCCGCGAAATAAGACAGCGTGCCGATGTCGGCGTTGATCGGCAACGAACGCGGATCAAGTTTGCGTGCCTGATAGATGGCTTTCGTCGCGTCTGAATGCCGCCCCATCAAGGCCAAAAATTCCGCGAAGCGTTGATGCGTCGCGGCGTTTTTCGGTTCGAGTTCGATGGCGCGTTTGATGAGGCGTTCGGCCTCTTTGAAATCCCAGTCGTAACGCAACGCGACGCGCGCCAGCGTCAGGTGGGCGTCGGCTGATTGCGGATCGCCCTTGAGCGCGACTTGGGCGACGGTGCGCGCCTTGGGCATAACCTTGTCGGGCGGCTCTTGGTCTGCGCCATAGGCGTGACAGGCAGCGCAGCCCGCCGCCGCCGCCGCGTAAGTCGAATCAAGGCCGAAGGCTTTTTCAAACAGTTCGTCGGCCTGGTGCATCGCTTCGGGTGTGCCTTGATTATAAAAAGCGCGGCCTTCGAGATAGAGGCGATAGGCTTCGCCGTTTTGGGTTTTCTGCTGCGCGATTTGTTTTTGCGTTGCTTCGTCGAGTTTGAGATTCAGCTTTTGCGCGAGTCCGCTGGCGATCTCGCTTTGCAATTCATAAAGCGCAGCAAGCTTGCGATTGAAACTCTTGCCCCAGATGCGGCGGCGCGTTTTGGCGTCGGTCAATTCGATTTGGACGATGGTCTCAGCGCCGAGTTGCGAGACTTCGCCGGTCATCACGGCTTGCACGTTGAGCTGTTCGCCTACGGTCACGGGGTCGGTGTCCTGCGCTTTATATTTCGCCACCGAGTTGCGCGCGATTACGCTCAAGTCGGGCAAATCTGAAATCGCGTTGATGACTTCTTCGGTCAAGCCTTCAGAAAGCGGAATGAGCTTATTGTCACTCGAATAAAACGGCAGCACCGCAATCGTATCAATCGTCTGTTGGCGGTTGCGATAAAAGAACGAACCGAACAATCCGCCAACGAATAACACCACCGCTGCCAACGCCATCGCTAACGTACGAGGGCGAACCACTGGCGGAACCGTCGTCACCGCCTGCGTATTGGCAACCGTCATTGGCGTCATTGGCGCAGCCGCTGTCGAAACGCTCGTCGCAAACGCATCCAGCCCGCTGACATTCGTCTCGAAAGACATCGCCGCCGTGCTGCTATTTTTCAACGTTTGCGTAGACACATCGTCTTCGTTCACTTCCAGTCGCGCCTTGATGCGTTTGAGATCGGCGATCAACTCCTGCGCCGTGGCATAACGCGCTTCGCGGTCTTTGGCGAGCAGCTTCGTTAAAACCTGTTCGAGTTCGAGAGGAGCGTTGGGCAAGTGTTGCGAAATGCGGCGCGGCTCTTCGCGCAAGAGCGCAGCAATCACGTCACTGTGCGTAGCGCCATTGAACGGACGCTTGCCGCATACCATTTCATAAAGCACTACGCCGAGGCTGAACAAGTCAGTGCGCGCGTCTACGCGCTGGCCGCGCGCCTGTTCAGGCGACATATAAGCGATGGTTCCCATCACCAGCCCGGGTTGCGTTAGTAAGAGCGATCGCGTAACGGCTTCGTCGTTAAGGTCTTTGGTATCGGCTTCGACTTGCGTCAATTTGGCGAGGCCGAAATCAAGCAGCTTCACGTAACCGTCTGGTCGCCGCATGATATTTTCGGGCTTGATGTCACGATGGACGATGCCCGCCTGATGGGCCGCCTGCAACGCGCTGGCCGATTGAATCGTGAGTTCGAGCGCGTCAGATAAACTCAGTTGCGAATCTTCTAACAAGCCGCGCAGCGTCACGCCTTCAACGTATTCAGTCGCAATGTAATGCGCGCCTTCATGTTGGCCGATTTCATAAATCGTTAGAATGTTAGGATGGTTGAGCGCCGAGGCCGCGCGCGCTTCTTGCTCGAAACGTTTGACGCGGTCGGCGTCCTGCGTGAATTGCGCGGGCAGCAACTTGAGCGCCAGCTTGCGACCGAGGCGCGTGTCTTCGGCCAGATAAACTTCGCCCATGCCGCCGACGCCCAGCCGTTGCATTACGCGATAATGTGAAATCGTTTGTCCTGTCATATTGGTCATCCTTCGTTCGGCTTACTGCGTCTCACTCTAGTTTGGCGACCTTACCTACGGCAAAAGGGTCGAGTTGGATTTATCCTCCAACCCGACCCTTTTATTCCTGCGCCCGTAGCCTGACCGTAGGGCATTCGCCACAAAAAAGCACAGAGAACACAAAAAAAGAATTTTTACTGTCAAAAACCTTTTTGTGGTTTTTGTGCTTCTTTGTGGCGAATGCCCTACGGTCGGCTACGGACACGCTTCGCGCAGGCTTATTGCGCTGCCGTCTTCTTCTTCAACAACGAGCAAGCCTCAACCGCGCCTGCCGTATTAACGGCAGTGTTGCCTTCTTCGATAAACGAGATTTTTCCCGCTTTATCAATGACGAAGGTGGCGCGCATACCGGTGCCGCTGGCTTCATTGTAAATGCCGTAATCCTTCACCATTTGGCGTGATTTGAAATCGCTGAGTAACGGAAAACTCAAGCCTTTGGTTTCAGGTGCGAGTTCCTCTGACCAGTGCTTGAGAGTGGGAATACTGTCTACGCTAATGCCGAAAACCTGCGTGTCTGATTCTGCGAATTTGGCAATATCAGCCTGATATGCCTTCATTTCGCGCGTTCAGCCTCCGGTGAAGGCGAAGAAATAAACCGCCAATACTACGTTTTTCTGCCCTTTGAATTGACTCAATTTATAGGTCTTGCCATCCGTGCCCGGCAATTCGAAATCGGGCGCTACGTCGCCGACTTTCAAATGCGTCTTGACGGCAGGCGGACGCGGCGCTTGGGCCGCTGGTGCAGGCGCAGTTTGTGCGAACGCCACCGCGCTCGGCACACACAAAGCCACTGCCAGCATTGCTTGCTTGAACATTTGCGAAGCCTCCTCTTTGAAATTGGATTGTTGCGAATGAGCCGCGTGATTGCGGCTTGATGCGCGGTATTAGACCTCAAGGTTTGGCGTGACGCAATTCGTTCATCTTTCGCCTTGCCACGCGACGGTGAGCTTCGTTTGGTTTTCCAGCGCCGTGACGACCGAACGGTAATGGCGTTTGTCCAGTCGCAGCATCACGACCTCTTTCCCCGCGCGTAAGGTCAGCCAATGCTTTTTGCTGTGAGTAAGAGCCAATACCCCCGTGACAGGAAGCGAGAAAAAACCTGCGACCGGAACCCATTCAAGAACACCTATTGCCACACTGCTATCAATGGCGATCCAGAATGGAATAAACGTAAAGAACGCGATCCCAGAAACAGCTAAAGGCTGCCAGCGGCGATGCTTCGAATAGGAATACTCTGCCGCTTTCACGGCTTCATTCGTCGCCGTCAGCAACACCTTGCCGTTGGCGTCTTCGATCACGACTTCGGTTCCGGTGAACCGCAAGCGGGCAGGTATTTCGCGCGTCTTGCCATCTTTCAACATCAAGACTTTGATCTTCTCGAAGGTTTGCGGCCCAACCGTATTAGTAGTTTGTGCCAATCCGCTCAGCGTCAGGAAGAACAGGAAACCACTCAACCACGAAGCTCTCTGCCAAATTTTCAGGGTATGCATTTTGATCCTCTTTGTTTGTTGCAATGTTTGTCGGTACAGCGTGGGCAGGTTACGGGCTTGGCAGGTTGGGCAGCCGCAACGATGTGACGGTTTCTGAATCAAGGCTGAATTTTTCAGATTGTCACAACGGCAAGCCAGACCGTTTTGGAGTGCTGTGGCCTCGACGCAGCTTTGGCGTTCGCTACACAAGCGATGGCTGCCCCAGAAGCCCTCGTCAACCCGGAAGCCCTCGCTGCGAACGCCAAAGCGGTGTCAAGCCACCGCACTCCACATCATTGAGCATCGAGTGGTTTGAGTTTGAAATTGCGGACGCGAAAAACGATTTCGCGGAAGTCGTTGGCGGTGAGGATGCGGCGCGAGTCAGCCGCGAAGCGCACCGTATGCAAACCCGGCGGAATCGTGATCTGTTTTTTAAAGTTCGTACCTTTGCGATTGATCGGCAGTTCTGCGTTCAAGAAGCCCCACAGTTGCAGAGTGCCGTCGTTGTCGGCAAAGAAGCTCGCTTCGAGTTCGAACGTTTGCGGACGGTTAGAGCGATTGACGAGTTGCAGCCTGCTGCGCGCGGCACACCAGCGCCAATAATCATCGGGCGTGCCTTCCTGATCGTGAAAGCCCTGTTGCCACAGCGGCATCACGGGATGAAGCGCGGCGTCTTCTTTCGCCGCCCATTCATTTTGCGGGGTTTGTTCGCGCAAGGTTTTGGCGTACACCGTCAGATCAAAAAATACCTGACGACCATTCGGAGCATTGACGGGTTGCACACCCAGCAACGCCTTGAATTCGCTTTCGTATTTCGCCGCGTTGTCTAAGTAACCGAAGCGGTCAATCAGAACGCCGCTGAAACCTGCCCACACCAGATTCGCCGCCATTTCAGGCGCGGTCATCGAAGCCAGCCGCCTTACCCAAAAATCGTCTTCGCGGCCTTTGATCGTGCCGTAACTCCACCGCAAATGATCGCTGTGCAAATAAGGCCGCGCCAAATCGTAATCGAACATCCGCACGACTTTCGGGTTTTCGGGAAACGACATCACCGGCAACTGAAAGACCATCGCGCCGCGCGGCACTTTGGCGTGAATCTGTTTCACCAGATTGAAATCGCTTTCATACTCTTTGCGCACGGCTTCGTAATTAGGCAGGAAGTAAGGGCTGATTTGATCGAGCAAGGCGAGCCAGACGAGCAACGCCAACGCTGCGCCCGCCGACCACTTGAGCCACGCAGCGTGCGCGAATTTGCGTTGCAGCCATCCATAAAACTGTTCGAGCCATAGCCCCACGGACAGCAAACTAAAGAACGCGAGAAAGATGCTGATGCGGTTATAGGCGCGCAATTGCGTGAGGCCGAAGAGTGCGACCAACGAACCTACGCCGCCGATGGTGGCAAGCAGGAAACCGAACACCGTCAACGTGCTGAGTTGATGAAACCAGCCGTCGCTACCAGCCTGATTTAACTGTGCCAGCGGCGGACGCCGAAACAGAAACCACCACAGCAAACCCAACAAGCCTGCCGCGCCGACGAAACCCAACGAAGCGTCGTCGTTCTCGTTAATCAGCGCGCGCAAATTGTATTCAGTCTTGAAATCGGCCAGCGGCTTCCAACGATGAAAGCGCACCGGCATCAGAATTTGCGCGAGCCGCAAACCGTAAGCATCGGCGTCACCGGCTACGCGATTGACGACGGCGGTCGGGCCGTTTTCGCTAACGTAACGAATGCTCGGATACAAGTTCACCACGACCAGCAACGTGATGAGCGCGATCAAGGCGAACGGCAAAACCGCGCTGCGCCATTCGCGTTGTTGCAACCATCGCAAGCCCGCCGCGATCACCAAAAAGAAACACGCAAAGAAAGCGTAGTAATACCCTGACGAACCCAACAACACGGCGACAACCAGCGCAAACGCGCCGCGCCACGTGCGCCAGTTAGCCAAGCTGAGTTCGCCGCGCAACAGCCAGAACAACACCAACAAAAACAGCGGCACTTGCCAATAGGCTGATAGAAACAGGTGATTTTCGTTGCGGATGATGTGGTAAGGCAAAAACGTATAGAGCAAGCTCATTGCCGTGCCGACCGGCCACGACAAACCCAGTTGCCGCAGCGCAAACAACGCGCACAGCATCACTAGCGGAAACGTCAGCAGATAAAAATTATTCAGAACCGAAAGATAATGGCTGGTCTTTAACGCGAACACTTTTTGCAAAACGAAATGAAGGTTGTTGTCAGAGGTCGGCACATCGCGCAAATTCAACTTGCCGGGCGCACCGAGTTGCGGAATGTCTTGATACCAGCCGTTCTCGACCAGGGCTTTCGTCGTAATGTGGTAATACATCGCGTCGCCCTGATAGTAATAAGGCAGGTTGCGCGTATCGCGGCGCAGGTCGTAAACCCAATTCAGCACTAACAGGCAAAACAACAAGGCTGCGCCATAACCCACGGCGGCTTGCACGCGCGGCGCTTGCCACCAGCGCCCAAACGTATCATTGACCGTATTGCCGACCGTATCGCCGACAGGGGGATGCTCTGTGTTCACGGATGATAAATTCCTTGTACGAATGAAGTATGAGGGTAAAACACGAGCAGTTTACGTACGACCTGCGCGCTTGCCAACCCTTTCCGCCCACGCCGCAATCACGTTACAGTACGCGCCATTCGTACAGAAAACCTTTTATGCAAACGCAAGACTATCAAGACCTCTATGAACTCGAAGCGAACCTGTGGTGGTTCGCCGGTATGCGCCAAATCACCGGCGCGTTGCTTGCTCCTTTGTTAGCCGAACGCCAGCGCCGTTGCATACTTGATGACGGTTGCGGCACGGGCGGCAACCTCGAATGGCTACAGCCTTTTGCCGCTGGCGGTCAGGTAATCGGGTTAGATTACGTCGAGACGGCGCTGCGCTTTTGCCAACAAAACGGACATCGCACATTGGTGCAGGCATCTGCCACCGACCTGCCGCTCGCCGACGCCAGCCTTGATGTCGTAACCAGCTTTGATGTACTCGTGCAAATCCCCGGCGACGGCGCGGACGAACGAGCCATCCGCGAAATGTTTCGCGTACTCAAACCGGGCGGCCTCGCCTTTGTGCGCGGCGCGGCTTATGAATGGATGAAGAGCGGTCACGACGCGGCGCTTGACACGCAGCGCCGTTACACGTTGCCTGAACTGCGCGGCAAGCTCGAAGCAGCGGGCTTTGTCACGCTCCGCGCGACTTATGCGATGACGCTGCTGTTTCCGGTCGCCGCCGCACGACGTTTGCTTATGAAAAAATTGGGGCTGGCTGACAGCGGCTCAGACGTAAAGCCCTTGCCGCAATCACTGGCGTGGCTCAATCGCACCTTGCAACACATACTGGAACTCGAAGCTGACTTGTTGCAATTCGTGAATCTGCCGTTTGGATTGTCGGCAATTTGCGTGGTAAAAAAACCGTGAGCCTGACTCTCAGGTCAACGCTCCACCGCTGCCTTGCGTTGTCTCAGCAAGCCGAAACTCACGCGCGGCAAAACGACCAAGTGCAACCATAGCGCGAAAAAGTCTGTTGCTGTTTGGGCTACGCTGCGCCAGTTAAAAAATTGCGACTGGCCGTGCATCCGCGCGTAATGATGCACCGGCGTTTCGACGAAGCGCGCTCCGGCTTGATGCAGCCGGTAAATCATTTCTGTGCAAACCACGCCGCTGGTCGAACGCAAATCAATGCCTTGAATCACTGCGCGTCGCATCAGGCGGAAGTCGCAGTCTACGTCACGAATCGGCAAGTCGAACAAAGCACGCGACAGCCGTTTATAAATGCCACCCAACACGATACGCCGCCGATTGTCAGCGCGTTTCAGCTTGTAACCATTCACGACATCCAGATCATCGCGCACCAACGTCACGAGATTGCGCAACTCGTTCACGTCGTATTGCGCATCGCCATCCGTATAAAACACCCAGTCTTTGGTCGCCGTCAGAATACCGGTACACAACGCGCCGCCGTAGCCACGATTTTGCGGATGATGAATGACGCGAACGTGCGGCAACTTACGCGCCATCTCGTCCAAAATAGCGGGCGTGTTATCGCGGCTGCCGTCGTTGACGACGATGATTTCAAAGTCATCAGTGAGAGCAGGCAATAGTTGCAGCGTTCTTTCTACCAGCGAACGAATCGAGCCTTCGTCGTTGTAAGCCGGATAGAAAACAGAAAGGCTGCTCAAGGGCTTGTTGATGGTCATAGTCATTGTGATAGCTCGTTTATTCGTGCGTGTTAGTTGTCATGTCGAGTGCAGCGACGCGGTTGAGTTCCGCTTCAGGTGAATTCGCGCGGCGCACACAAACAAAATTCACCGACTCGCCGCACACCGAGAACGAAGTGCCTGATAGTTTTTGAAACGTGTTGCGATCAAGCAAAGCCGTTCTGCTGGGACAGGTGTCAAGATGGCAAAGCACGATGTCCAGACGTGTTTGTAACCGGCAGGTGCGGTCGGAATACCAGATAAACTGGTGCAAATAGTCCCAACGCGCCTGTCCGCCATCGAATAACAACACCGGATAATCGGATTCCTTGTCGGCTTCGAGCGCCGCCGCGAGTTGCCGCATGTCTAAGGCCCGCAGGCGATGGCTGGCAGTGAACGTGATGAACAGAATGCCCGCGAGCAACAGCGCGCAAGCCGTACCGAAAGCGCGCAACTTGAAACGATCAGGAATCCAGTGTTGCAACGCGAACGCCGCCAATAACGCGAAGGCGGGAAACGCCGGTAAGATGTAACGCAAAACTTTATGTTGAATCAGGCTGAACGGCGCGATGGTTATCGCTATCCACAACACGAGCAACCACAAGGCTTCACGATTGATTGCGGTGAACTGGTTTGAGCGCAATTGTTTCGCCGCCAGCCATAATCCGCCGAGCAAACACGGCAACCACGGCCAATAAAGTTTGCCCAACAAAAACGGGTAATGCGCCAAGCCAGTCATCACGCGCCAACCGCGAGCGGCTTCGATTGAGCGCGCGTTTTCAAACGTATAAGCGAAGTGATGCGCGAGAAAGGCTTCGCCGTGCCAGTAAAGCTGCAAGCCGAACCACGCCAACGGCAGCGCCAGCGCGACGCTTAAACCAATCCATAAAGCAGGCGCACGCCAAACAGTACGCGGCTGGGTCAACCATAGATGTGCGCCGCAAATCAATAACGGCAGCCAACCTAAGTGCGAACGAGTCAACGCCGCCAACGCAATCGCCAGTCCGCACAACACCCAATAGGCACGACTTTTTTGCAGCCCTTGCCCATAAGCCCACAGCGCCAGTGTGAAAAAGAACGTGAACGGCACATCGGTCATTGAGTGCGTCGCATACTTGACGAAATACTGCGTCGTCGCCATCACCAACATCGCCAGTGCGGGCAGCCATTCATTCGCGGTCAGTTGCCGCGCCAGTTGATGAACCAACACAATCGTCGCCAAGCCTAGCAACGCAGCAGGAAATTTCGCGGCGAAATCATTCACGCCCAACAGCCAGAACGAAGCGGCTTCGAGCCAGATAAAAAGCGGCGGCTTATCGAAATCGAGCTTGCCGTTCAGCCAGACGTTCCACCAATCGCCGCGCAACAACATCTGTTTGCCTTCGTGCGCATAAACCGCGTCGTCGTATCCGGCCAAATCGCCACGATGCAAATTGGCAAATAGCAGCAGTGCTGAAAGAAAAAAGAGCAAGCCAAACCTGAACGCAGGCAGGCGCAATAAACTCGCTAGGGGAAAAGTACGCAGCAAGGGGAAGCTCCTGATTTTTGGAAAAGAGCTTCGGCGAAATTTTTCTAAAACCAATCGCGTGCTGCCAGCGTCAATAGACGTGGACGAAGGCAAAACGAAACGACCCACCGGTTATTCGCCGAGCTGAAATTGTCCTCAGGGCCAGAACGCTACGCTTTTTGCAGGGCTGTCGCGTTCTGGCTTTTTACATGCCAAAACCTTCCGATGCGATTGACGATTCCACCTGAAACAAATCAGCCAGAGCCAGCCTCACCAGAAGCGGTAATTTAATTGTTGGGACTGCGTGGTAATACGGGAACGTAAAACGTGAAGTGATGGGGCAAATAGTTCGGCGCGCATATAAACACCAACACGCACCATAGGCAATAGCGCAGCGTGTCTGACGTAAGATTTGTGCTAGTATTCGTCCATCTATGGAAACCCTGCTCGGCAAAACAGAAACAGAACTTTGCGCTTACGTGCAAGCCCTCGGCGAAGCCGCCTTTCGTGGCAAACAGCTTTATCAATCGCTCTATCAACGTCGCGTCATCGAACTCGCGCAAATGACGAATCTGTCAAAACCATTGCGCGACAAGCTCGCCGCCAGTGCGCCGCTGACTCAAACGCAAATCACCAACCTATTTATTTCAACCGACGGCACGCGCCGTTATTTGATTGCACTCGGCGACGGTCAACAGATCGAAGCCGTTTTCATGCCCGAAGAGCGTCGCGACACTATCTGCATCAGTTGCCAGGTCGGATGCGCCGTCGGCTGCACGTTCTGTATGACCGCCCAACTCGGCCTCAAGCGCAACATGACCGCCGGTGAAATCGTCGCCCAAGTCATCCTCGTCCTGAACGAAGTTTACGGCGCAGGCCAAGCGCCCGCGCACGGCACGAATCTGGTGTTTATGGGAATGGGCGAGAGCTTTTTGAATTACGACGAAGTGATGAAAGCCATTCGCTTGCTCTGCGACGAAAAGGGTTTAGGCATCGCGCCGCGCCGCATCACAGTTTCTACCTCCGGCGTAGTTCCGAAAATTAAACAGTTTGGGACTGAAGAAGTGAGGCCACGTTTGGCGATTTCGCTTTCAGGCACGACCGACGAACAGCGCACGGGTTTGATTCCGTTGAACAAACGCTACGGCCTTGATGAACTGATGGCGACGTTGCGCGACTATCCGTTGCGCGAACGCGAACGGCTGACGTTTGAATACGTGATGCTCGACGGCGTGAATGATTCCGACGAAGACGCACGGCGACTCGCCAAACTCATTCACAAAAATCACCTGCGCGCCAAAGTAAATCTGATTCCGCACAACCCCGCGCCTGAACTCGCATATCAGGCTTCATCGCCCGAACGCATCGCGCACTTTCAGCAAACGCTCAACGCCCACGGCGTAGACGCTTACCTGCGCCGTCCGCGCGGACAAGACATTTCCGCCGCGTGCGGCCAACTAGCCGCGCGACAACAGGCAACGTAGCGTAGACTTCAGTCTGCGACCCGTATGGCGGACTTCAGTCTGCCATCATTTTTCAAAGGAAACGCAATATGGCATCAGCACAACTCGCACCTTACCTAACCGTCGAAGAATATCTGACTTATGAAAAAGAAAGCCCGATCAAGCACGAATACGTCAACGGGCAAATTTATGCGAT
>JAYSVR010000513.1:0-3718 GCA_043718445.1 Acidobacteriota bacterium
ACGCAGCGTATTGATGCCCGACTGAATCGTCAGCACCGCCGGCGATGGCATGCTTACCCATTGAAAGAATCCGTTTTCGAGTTCGCGTTTGACGCGCAACACGCCGTTTTCAGATTGCACATCCATCACGATGGTCGCGTGCGGCACGCCTAACAACTCCGCCGCAATCACACCCGTTTGGCCGAAGCCGTAATCGTCGGATTGCAAACCTGTCAGCAATAAATCGAAGCCTTCGGCCTTAGCCGCCGCCGCGATGACTGCGCCGAGGCCATAAGCATCAAGATTGGCAAAGGCCGGATCATCAAGATGCAGCCCGCGATCAGCGCCGCGCGCGAGGCCTTCTTTGATGACGGTTTGCACACGCTGCGGGCCGAGTGAAAGCGCAACGACTTCGCCGCCGTGTTTCTCTTTGAGTTGCAACGCGGCTTCTAAACCGTAAGCGTCAGACTCGTTAATTTCATAAGTCAGGTCGCGGTCTTGAATCCACGAACCCGCTTCGTTAATGCGAAGAATCGAATCGTTCTTCGGCACTTGTTTCAGACAAACAATGATCTTCATTGCGACTCCCGATGCTGGTAAATTTTGAATTTGATTGGATTGAATAACGTTTTGAATGAATGCTCATTCAGCAATCACGTTATAAAACACGGCGAGGAGTTTGAGCAACAAGCTGAACGCTGCGAGTACAAATTCATTTGTGAATCGTCGAGCCCCAGCCGTCGTAGTCGAGATCATAAAGCTGAGAAAGGCAAACCATAAAAGCCGAAAGTGTCATAACGACATTCTCTGTCGCCGGAGTATGAATTGTCAGCAGCAGTCGCCAGGAAACTTCACCTTTACGTTCGACACGCTCTACAGTTGGCTTCCCGTAGCGGTAGTCTGTGATGAAGCCTGCGACTAAATCAGCTTGCTCTTCGTTGTTGGCATAAAAAACAAAGTCAATATCGCGTGGAATTTCAGGGCGATCCCCCACCTTCTGATTATGCACCAATAGCTTGCTGTCCTCGACGGCAGTATCCATTAACATTTCAATAACACTCACAAATGAAGCCCTCCTAAACAGGTTATGAGAACATCACCCAGCCTGCGCCATCTCTTTCGGCGAACTGCGCCGCGCGCGCATGTTTTCGATGAACTCGGCGAATAGATAAGTCGCATCGTGCGGGCCGGGGCCGGCTTCGGGATGGTATTGCACCGAGAACACCGGCAGGCGTTTGTGGCGCAGCCCTTCGAGACAACCGTCGTTGAGGTTGAAATGCGTGAGTTCGATTTCGTTGGGGTCGAGGCTCTGCGGGTCTACGGCAAAGCCGTGATTATGCGAAGTGATTTCGATCTTGCCGGTGCGATGATTCTTGACCGGTTGATTGCCGCCGCGATGGCCGTACTTGAGTTTATAAGTCTTGCCGCCGAACGCGAGCGCGAGCAGTTGATGGCCTAAGCAAATGCCGAAGACCGGCAAGGCATCGGTGAGCTTGCGCAGGTTCGCCACAATGTCGGGCACGGCCGACGGATCGCCCGGGCCGTTAGAAAGAAAGACGCCTTCGGGCGCGAGTTTCAAAACGTCTTCGGCGGAAGTGCGCGCGGGTACGACCGTGACCTGACAGCCCGAAGCCTCAAGGTAACGCAAGATGTAATGCTTGATGCCGAAATCATACGCCACCACACGAAAGGGCTTTTCATTGGCGAGTACGGCGACGACTTGCGCGAAATCACCCAAAACCGGCGTAGTCGTTTCAGCCTCGACGGGCGAAACCCATTCATAAGGCGCGTCGCAAGTCACGGTGTCTACCAAATTGCGTCCGGTCATTTCGGGCGCGGCTTGCGCCTTGCGAATCACACTTTGCTCGTCGCTGTCAGTCGCCGACAAACAAGCGCGCATCGCGCCTTTCTCTCGAATGTGACGCACCAACGCGCGCGTATCAATTTCAGAAATCGCTACGATGCCGTGTTGCTTGAGGTAATCATCAAGCGACTGTTCAGAGCGCCAATTGGAAGTGACTTCAGAAAACTCGCGCACCACGAAGCCTTCGATAAACGGACGGCGCGATTCGGCGTCTTGCGACGTTACGCCGTAATTGCCGATCAACGGATAAGTCATCGTCACAATCTGTCCGGCATAGGACGGGTCGGTCAGAATCTCTTGATAGCCCGACAACGACGTATTGAAAACGATTTCGCCCGTGCGTTCGGTCAATGCGCCCCAGGCGCGTCCGCGAAATACGCGACCGTCTTCCAAGGCGAGAATTGCTTCGTGATATTGCGGTTTGCTCATCGTATGGTTTGAATCTTCCTTCTTCCTGCTTCAGTTTTTGGAGTGAGACTGCATTGAAAATCAATTCGCGCGCGCGCGCAAGAACCATCCCATCAACAAGGCTAATACGACGATTAGCCATGCGACCTGTTGCAAGACCAGCAGCGCCGTGAACGACCACAAGGTTAGCACTACGATCAGGATGGCGCGGCCTTGCGAGAGCGCGAAATTGACGCGCAAGGCCAGCACGGTCAGCGCAACAATGATCGGAATCGGCAACAACAGTACGAGCAGAAAAAATCCTACGACTGCTTCGCCGCCCATCGCACGCGCCTGCCAACCACTGATAACCGCCGGAATCAACGCCGCCATCAAGGCCGCGCACAACGCGGCCAGTACGCAAGTCGTGAACGCGCGATAATTCGTCCGCCAGTCTTTCGCGCGCGGTCCGAACCGATTGCCCAGCCATTGATTAAAAGGCGCATACCACGCCGCGACAAACAACGTAAGCATCATCGCCGTACGCGCCGCCAGCAAGACAAAACCCGTCGTACCGCCCGCGATCAAATCCGTTGACGCGCTGCGCAACGCATAGCCCGCCAGCGATTGCGTCGCCGCCGCATAGATAAAAGCCGCCACCCACGCGCACGCGAAAGCCATCCAGAACGGCGCGCGTTGCCGCAACGCTTCTAAAGCATTCATCGGCTGCCACCACAGGCGAACTATTTCGAGGATGGTTTGCATAGGCTTTTGCCTGCTTACAAAAAAAGGCGCGCACGGCTTAAACACCTTGCGCGCCTTTGCTTCATACGATTTGCCGTTGTGCGTTCAATCGAGTTTCCCTACGCGTTCAAACGGCGTGAACGGGTAATAACGAAAGATCGCCTGGCCGTAAATATATTTTTCGGGTACGAAATCCCAGATGCGGCTGTCGCTGCTGTTCTTGCGATTGTCGCCCATAACGTAATAGTGATGCTCCGGCACACGCTTCGTACCTACCGTTTCGAGCGAGAGGTATTCAGGATCGAGATAAGGTTCATCAATCACTGTGCCGTTGATGTAGAGCTTGCCGTTTTCGACGTTCACGTCTTCGCCCGGCAAACCTACGACGCGCTTGATGTATGACTTGGAAGGATCGAGCGGATAAAGCAACACGACGATGTCGCCGCGTTTGATGGGTTCCTGATCGCCCATCCATTCGCGCATCGGATAGACGAACTTGTTGACGAAGATGCGGTCTTGATCGTGCAGACGCGGCATCATGCTTTGGCCTTCGACGCGCACCGGTTGCACGACGAATACGACAATCATGATGGCGATGACGCCCGCGAAAAAGATGTCGCGCAACAGCGACTTGGCTTCATGCCAGAGGCCGCCGCCCTGCGGTTCGCCGCTCTGCCACGAGGTAAGGTCTTCGATCACCTGAATGTCGCCGTCATCGTCCGGCATAATGCCCGGATACTTTTC
>JAYSVR010000514.1:0-11640 GCA_043718445.1 Acidobacteriota bacterium
TCACCGAAAGATGGCGAACGTTCAAGCCGACATTTGCTGTGCCGGTGACTGCGCCGGTGGCGACATCGAGTTTGCAAAGTTTGCCGGCGGCTTCGAGCGCAACATAAGCCGCATTGCCCGTCGGCGAAAACACCAAGCCGAAGGGTTGCGAGCCGTATTGCAACGTGATCGTTTGCACGACGGCGAACGTTGCCGGATCAATCAGACTCAGCGTGGCCGCGCCTTTGTTGGCGACCCAGATGCGTCCGTTCGGCGCAATCGCTACGGCGCGCGGCGCACGTCCGACATTGATCTCAGCGAGCTTGGCGTTAGTCACTGCGTCAAAGGCGCTGACCGTATCGTTGTCTTGATTGACGACCCACACGCGCGCGTTGCCGCTGGCGCGGGTTTCATACGCAATGTTCATCGAGACGTTCGGACGATTCGCGGTGAGCGGCAAGTGGATGATTTGTGTGAACTGTCGGCTGACCGTTACGCCGCGATCATCGGTGGCGGTGACGGTGGCGACATAAATGCCCGCCGCCGCGTAGCTTTTCGTAATGGTCGCTGCGCTCGCATAAGCCGTCTCAGCCGTGCCGTCGCCCCACAGCCATTTGAAGCGCGGATTGACGGCGTTCGTGGCCGAAGCCGTAAACGTGATGGTTGTGTTGAGCTGTTTGGGCGATACCACTGGCGGATTCAAGGCGAGCGCTGGCGGTTGAATCGTCCACGCGAAGCTGACCGTTGACGTGACGTTATTCGCGTCGGTTGCGGTGATGCTTACGTTTGAAGTGGCGACCACAGTTGGCGTACCGCTAATCAAACCCGTCGTCGCGTTGATGCTCAACCCGGTAGGCAAGCCCGTCGCGCTGTAACGCAACGCGCCGCTGCCGCCGTTGGCTTGTATTTGCAGGCTCGCCGCTGTGTTCACCGCCGTCGTTTGATTGCCGGGGTTGGCGACTGTGACCGGCAGCATCGTGAAATAAAGTTTGCTGGCGGGAATCGCACGCTTGGTGAGTCCCGTGCCCTGATAACTGACGGTCAGCACTTCGCCGCCGCCCTGTTCAAAAAACGTAGCGACAATGTCGTGTTCGCCAGCGGTGAGATTGATCGTGCCCGAACGTTCTTGTGGGCCGTGCAATCCGTCGTTGTTGACGACCAGCGTGTTGTTGAGAAAAAGCTGGCTGCCGTCATCCGACGTAGTGAAAAACGTATAAGCTCCGGCGCGCGCGATGCTCAGTTTGCCTTTGAAACGAAACGCGAATTGATCGTTGCGATTGCGCGGCATCAAATCGAAATTCGCAACGACACCTGATTTCACGGGCGTCAACGCGGCGAAATTCGGCAGCACGCTCCACGAACCTTCGTAATAATCGTATTGCAATCCGGCCTGCGAACCGGGCGCGCGAACCGTCCAGTCAAAACTCACTGACGCGCTTTCGTTGCTCGCGTCGCGCACGGTGACGGTGACTTCAGTCGTACCAACCGTCGTCGGAACGCCGCTGATGACGCCGGTCGTCGCGCTGATGCTCAAACCCGTAGGCAAGCCCGTCACGCTGTAAGTCAATGTTTCATTGGTCGGATCAGTCGCGCTGATCGTGAGGCTGACGGCTTGCGCGACGAGACTGGCCTGATCGGCGGGCTGCACCACTTGCGGACGCCCCGAACTGATGACCTGAATTACCTTCGACACTGAAGGCACGTTGGCACTGTTCACCGCAAAGAGCATCCAATAACCGGGCGTCAGCACGTTGAGGTTGCTATTCATCGTCAGCGCGTATTGCCCGCTTGCGCCCGTCGTGAAAGGCACGCTGACGTAATGCAAGTCTGAGTTCAGGTTGTGCGTGAGTCCGGCCATTTTGATGAGGCTGAATTTTGTCACGCCCGCCGAGGCCGTCACGCTGACAGTTTGCCCTGCACTGACGGCGTTGGGCGCTGCGGTGATCGAAGGCCGGGCGGCCAACGCGCCACTCGCGTTGTAAAGATAAGGCGGCGTATAAACCTGATGGTCAGGATGGTCAGCCGCGCAATTGCACAAGCCGCCGCCGCCTGACCATACGCGGCCATCGGTCATCAGCAACGCGACCGAATGATAGTTGCGCGGAACTGACATATCAGCGACGGGACGCCACGTGTTGGTTTGGGGGTTCCAGATTTCGGGTTCGAGATGCGTGCCGCCGTCGCTGAATTCAACACCGGATGTGTTGCCGCCGACGACTAAGACTTCGCCCGTAGGCAAGACGAGCGCGTTGTGAAACTTGCGCGCGCGCGCCATCGGAGCAACAGCGGTTTTGGTGGGCGTAGCGCCGTTCAAATCCAACACAAAAGCCTGATTGGTCGCGGGCATATCGGTGTTGTTGGCTTGTCCGCCTACGACCAAGACTTTGCCGATGTCGAACATGACTTGCGCTGAGTATTTCGGATACCAAGTGTTAAACAGGTTCGCGCTGGTGACGCTGCCGCTGCCTGTGGGATTGATCCAGTTCATCTGTTGCGTTGGCCCCGCGTGAAAGATTTGTCCGTTCGGCGCGAGGTGCAAATAAGGCAGCCAGTTATTTTGATAACCGGGGAAGTTCAAAATCGGCGCTTGCAGGTTCGCGCCGTTGAGCAAAGTCCAGCCGCTGCCGGGCGTCCAGATTTCGGGGTAAACATCGCCGGGTTCGCCCAGCGCGGTGAATACTTTTCCGTTGGGCAAGGCGACGCTGCCGGGATACCAACGACCGCGATTCATGTCGTTGCTGCGCGTCCAGGTGTTCGTTCGCCAATCAAAAATGCTCACGCGTTCGCGCGTGCCGTCGCCGCCGTTCACGAATACGCGACCGTCTTCGAGCATCGTCGGAATGCCGCAAAACATGCTGTGATCGTTGTTGTTGATGGGCGTGATTTGATTCGTCGTCGGATTCCAGATCGCGGCGTAAGTCGTCGTGCCGCCGTTGAACGAACGCGGATTGTTGCCGCCCCACGCGAGAATGCGTCCGTCAGGCAAGCTCGCCGCCGAAGCGAACGCGAACGGCCACGTCGTCACGCTGTTCCACAATCCGTATTGCCCTAATTCGGCTGGTGTCGCGGCTACGCGCAAGATTTCAGGCATCACGAAAGCGCCGAACTTTTGCGCTTGTGCGGCCAACTCGGCGTCGCGCTTCACGTGGTCTTCATCTACCGGCCCGTTATGCGTATGCGTTGCAACAGCAGGCGTCGCAGTTGGCGTAGCCTGTGGCGCGTCTTGTTTATAAGCACCGCGTCGCGCTTCGGTCGCTGAATTAAAAGTTAAAACCAACGCCGCCAAAGCTGCGAGTGAACAAACGAGTGCCAGCGCGCGCCGCACAGTGCGCGTCGAAAAGTTGGAATGCATTGGGAATTACCTGTCGGTTGTCGGTTGTCGGTTGTCGGTTGTCGGTTGTCGGTTGTCAGTTGTGGTCAGTCATCAGTTGCCAATGGCTGTGAAATGCTAAAAAGATTCACGCCGACAACCGACAACCGACAACCGACAACCAGCTATCGAGTTAAGCGAGCATTCGCCCAATCGGCTTTGTCGTAGGCTCCGCCTAAGCCAAAGGATGGTTGGACGATGAGCCGTAATTCGTTTTTGCCGGTGACGTTGAGATTGAGGGATACGGTGGCGGAGCGACCAGTCATCTTGAAGCCGGTATAAACCTCTTGCCCGTCAACCAACACGCGGAAGGCAACCACTCCGAGGCCGCCGACTTCGTCGTCCACGCCGATGTCGGCGAGGAAATTTTGGTAAAGGCCGCCCAAACTGTAACGCAATTCAGACCGCGCGCTGACGCCGAGGCCTTTGGGATAGTGCTGACCGTTAAGCCGTATGAGCTTGCCGTCGCCCGCCGCCGCGCCGCCGTTGCTGCGGTCGCGTTCGTAAGGCCCGATGGCATTGACCGCAAACGCAGGCGTCAGGTCGCTCAGATAGGTGGTTGGCGTCAACGGTTCATAGGTTGCGATCAGCGTTTGTGCCGCATTGCCGATGGTGATGTTGTGCGAACGCGCGCCGCCGTCTGACCAGTTGCGAAAGCGGAAGCTGCTTTGCACTTCGGCAACGCTGATGCCGTGCTGCGAGTTCGGAATCGTCGTGACGACAAACGGCGTAGTGCGCGTCGTGCCGTCATAATTGACCTGCAATCCGCTAGGTACGCTTTGAAAAGTGTATTGCACCGTGTTCGGTCGCAACTCGCGGCATTGCGTAATCGCCGTGGCTCCAACGCTGTCAGTCACCGTCGCGCACAGTTCAAAATATGTGTCGTCGCCGTGATCGGGAATGGTGTAAGTGCCGCTTGCGCCCGTGAACGTGAAGAAATCGAAATGCTGATGATCGGCGTGCCGCAACAGGGCTTTCCATTCGATGCGATTCGAGAGGTTGCCTTCTTCGGCATCGGTCGCCGTGCCGCTGAAACTGATCGTGGTGCCGACGTTATAGCGCGTGTTGTTATTGGCCGGATTGGTAATCGTCACCACCGGGCGCGTATTGCTCACGTTGATGACCAGCGTGTCAGAGCCTTGCGCGCCGGGCGTATCGGTCACGGTGAGTCGCACGTTGTAATTGCCGGGAACCGAATAAACCTTAGACGGATTGGCTTGATTCGAACTCGTGCCGTCGCCGAAATCCCACTGATAAGTCAGCGGTTGTCCGTCAACGTCGAAAGAACCCGCGCTGCTGAATTGCACGGTCAACGGCGCGTTGCCATTGGTCACGTTCGAGGCCGCATCAGCCGTCGGCGGATTGTTGCCGCCACCCACATAACGCAAGCGGCGAATCTCGCTCGTCAGCCCCAACGCGATGTAATAAAGATTCGTGTCAGGCCCTTGCGTCATAAACACCGGGCCGCCGATGTCTTCGACGTTAAAGGCGAACTGATTGACGGTGAGCGAGCCGTTCGCGGCAATCGTTGCCGAACTCAAATTGAAATTGGTGTAATCGCCAAAGAACAGTCCGCCGCGATATTGCGCGGGATAGCTCGTGCCCGTATAAAACGTGCCCATCACAATCGAGCCGCCGGCGAGCGAATGTTGATACGCATAAGCCGGAGCCGTCACCGCGCTTGCGCCTTGCGCATAAAGTTGCCCGCAACGAGTGCTGGTCGTGGCGTCGTTTTCATAAGACGGCTGGCGCAGGCTGCTGAAATTGCCGTCGCGAAAACCGCCTTCATAACAAGGCCAGCCGAAATTTTTGGCGCGTCCGGTGTTGACCTCTTCCCAAGTGCCCCAACCCACATCGCCGCTATAAACCTCGCCCGTGCCGGGGCGAATCGTGATGCGAAACGGATTGCGCAATCCATAGCTATAAACTTTTGAGCGATTGGCCGAAGCGCTGCCGTTCCAATAAGGGTTGTCGTTCAAGCCCGCGCCCGTGATCGGATCAAGACGCAAAATTTTTCCGTTGAGGCTATCGAGGTCGAGCGAACGCAAGGCGCGGCGGTCTACGCTGCGAAAGCCCGCGCCGTCGCCGTGGCTGACATAAAGTTTGCCGTCCGGGCCGAACATCACCGTGCCGATACCGTGCGTGCTTGAATCAGACGCCAGGCAATCCTGTGCGTAATTCGGCCCGACGCCGCACGCGGGATTGGCAATGTCTTCTTCATTGACGGTGTTGCCGCTGTTCGCCAGTGTGCTGCCTGTGCCGAGCATGACGACGCGGTCAGCCGCGTTGGTGCTGGCGATATTCAGATTGCCCGCGTTCGCCGACACGCGCATCAAACGGCTCACGCGTGCGCCCAACTGGTCGGGATTGGTCACGCCCGGCGGTTCATAGGTGTAAAGCAAATAGACATAAGGCGTCGCGGGAAAGTTCGGATGCACCGCGATGCTCAACAGTCCGCGGTCGCCCGCATCGTTGACCTGATCGTTGAGGTCAATGAACGGTGTCGGCAGCAATACGCCGTTTTGCATTACGCGCACGACGCCGCCCTTGAGCGTGATGAACATCCGATTGCCGCTGGTGAAAGCCAGCGAAGTAGGGAACTCAAGCCCTGCGCCCGCGATGATTTCGCTGACGAAACCGGGGGGAAAAGTGCCGAACATCGCAGTAGCCTTACTGGCTTCGGCGCGACGTTCTGCCAAAAAAATAAAACTCGCCAAGCATAGGCAAGCACCGATTCCTAATCCTGCGCGCACAGCGGCGCGCGCCATCGTATTTCGTTGCATATGGGGATGCCTCTCTTAGACCGAATGACCGATCAACTTGTTTATCTTGTGTTCGCTGCTGGCTTCAGAGATTGCACTCACTTCGCCCGAAACGGCCTCGTCTCACGGTGTCTGGCACTCGATGATTAGGCGGGCAATATGAAGTTCAGCGGAAAACGATGAAAATGATTTCGCCCAATAGCCATAGGCGTTTGCTCGCCTTCGCCTACGATTTTACGGGGTTCGCTGAGAAGTGGAAGTGACGGCGAAACGTTACTGTTGGCTTAGGTTTTTTGGTTCGTGATGGCTGCCATCAAAGCGGCGATATCGCCGATACTGGAACCGAGTGCGGCGGGCACGATTTCACAGGCGGCGACGGCTTGCGGCAGGGCTTCTTCAGCTAACGCCTTTCTGGCAGGCGCGAAGATGCGTTCGCCCAGCACGACGCCGAGCGAACCGAGTACGATCAACTGCGGATTTAACGTATCAACCAACAAAGCCATGCCGCGTCCCATCCATTGGCCTGCTGTGTCGGCGACGGCGAGGGCTTGCGCATCATCGGCGAGCATCGCATTGACCAATTCACGAATCGGCGTTTCGGCATGCCAACGCGCCGGGAACATCTGCCGCGCCAATTCGACGAGGCCGCGCCCTGACGCGAAACCTTCCCACGAACCGGCTTTGCCAAATCCTACCGGGCCTTCCCACGCAAGCCGCAGGTGACCGACTTCGCCTGCCGTATCGCTCGCGCCACGCAACACTTGCCCGTTCACGATAAGGCCTGCGCCGAGGCCGGTGCCGAAGGTGAGAAAGATCATGTGTTGCAAGTCTTGTTTCAAGTCTGGGCGCGCACGTCCCGCGCCGAAATGAAATTCGGCCAGCGCGCCTGCGTTGCCGTCGTGTTCGATGAATACGGGCAAGTGCGGAAAGGCCGCTTGCAGCGCGGCTTTCAGCTTGACGCCGTGCCAGCCGGGCAAGTGCGGCGGATCAATCAACTCGCCTGACGCAATGCGTAACGGGCCGCCGATAGATACGCTTAACGCGGCGATGCGACGACCTTGTGCTTCGGCCTCTGCGATGACTTGCTGCATCAGGCTTTGTAAGCGCGGAAAGGTTTCTTGAAAAGGACGTTGCGCTTCGGTGGCGAATTCATGCCGCTGCCAGATCAGGGCTTGATAGTCGCCTTCAACCACAGCGGTTTTCGTACCGCCTACGTCCAGTCCGAGTATTGAGTGGTGATGGTTCATACGATTGTGTTTTTAGGCAGGCCGTCAGACTAGCGTGTCAGTCGGCTTTGCGCTATAACGCTTGCGCCGCACAGCTTGTAACGTCACACACCATTCAAGAGCGGCGGCACTTTCAAAAGTAACTGATACACACTGACACACATCCTTAACTCACCTTTTGGTTTTCTTGCGCAGCGCGTCAATCCGGTAGCCCCACGGTGCGTGCGCAGCGTTTTTTTATAGGAATAAGGAGCGAATCGTTTATGGAACCGGAACGCAATGTAATCCCCATGCCCG
Source organism: Acidobacteriota bacterium (assembly GCA_043718445.1). Taxonomy (GTDB): domain Bacteria; phylum Acidobacteriota; class Blastocatellia; order RBC074; family RBC074; genus JACPYM01. Next base: position 7,635 of record JAYSVR010000514.1, read on the forward strand.
TCAATCGTAATGTCTCTTCATCTGCCTCGGCAGCGGCGCTTGCTGTCGTTGAAGACACCACGAGTGGCGGTAGCGTAGACAAAATCCGCGACATTCTGTTCGGCGCGCAAATGCGCGAATACGACCGCCGTTTTGTGCGGCTCGAAGAACGACTAATCAAAGAAGCCAGCGAGTTGCGCGAAAATACACGCCAGCGTTTCGATACGCTCGAAGCGTTTATCAAAGGCGAGTTCACCGCGTTGAGTGATCGCCTGAAAGCCGAAAACCGCCAGCGCGACGAAATGGGTACGGAACTCAATACGCGCTTGCAGGATTCGGCCAAAACGCTCGAACGCAAGCTGACGCAACTCGACGAACTCACTGCGCAAAACCAGCAGGCGCTGCGCCAGCAAATGCTCGAACAAGCCAAGACGTTGAACGACGAGTTGCGGCGCAAATACGACGAACTCGCGCAAGCCCTGGCGCGCGAAGCCGACAGCTTGCGCCACGACAAAACCGACCGCGCCGCGCTGGCCGATTTGTTTACTGAATTGGCAATGCGGCTCAATCGCGATTTCAAACTGCCGGGTGAATAGCTCTGTCCTTCACGTTGGTGTTGCTTATGAGCGATTTTCCCTTGCGTGCGGTGAGTAAGTCGTCGCCCGCGCCTGACCCATCAATGAAGTCAGGCGCGGGGAAGGTTCCGCCTGCCCATTCGCAGGTCGAATCGTTGAGAGAAGCTGGCGCATTATTGGAAGACCAGCAACAACTCGAAGCCTTGCGCCACTTGCTGTTTCAGCCCGAACAGCAACAACTCGCCCGCTTGCAGCATCGTTTCGACGATCCGCACGAACGCACCAAAGATTTCGGCGCGATCCTGCCGCAAATCATCAACGCCCAAAACGAAAACGATCCGAATGGTTTGGGGCAGGCGCTCGCGCCCAATCTGGTTTCGGCGTTCACTAAGGTGAGCGGACGCAATCCCGAAGAACTCGAAAACGCGCTGCGCCCCGTGATGTTGCCCAGCATTCGCAGGGCCATTCAGGATGCGTTGGCCGAATTTGCTCAATCGCTCGACCAGACGATGAAATACGGCTTCAACGTGAAATGGCGGCTCGAAGCCATTCAGACCGGCAAGTCGTTTGCCGAAGTCGTGATGTATCACACGCTGCTTTATCGCGTAGAGCAGGCCTTGCTCATTCACAAAAACACCGGCCTGTTGCTGTGCGTAGAAAGCGTGCCCGACGCAAAGTTCAAAGACTCCGATTTGTTTTCAGGGATGCTGACGGCGATCAACGATTTCGGACGCCATTCGCTCAACACCGACGAAACGCAATCCATCAACAAGCTCGATTACGGCGACCGCGAAGTCTGGGTCGAAGAAGGCACTTCGACCAATGAACTGGCTTATCTGGCGGCGGTCATCAAAGGCAATGCGCCTGAGAACTTGCGCAGCGACGTTTTGCAACCCGCGCTCAACAACATTCTCAATCAGCGCCGCAGCGCCTTGTTGAAATTTGACGGAGACGACGCGCCCTTTGAAGCCTGTCGCCCTGACTTGCGCACTTGTTTGCAAACCGAAAGAAAAGGCCGACCGTCTGCCGGAACCGAGGCGGCAGGATTCAAGTTGCCGCCCAGCATCGTCGCGTTGCTGTCGGTGTTGTTCATCGGCTTTTTGATTTGGGGCTTTTTGAATTGGCGTGATCATCGCCGTTGGCGAGCTTATCTCGCGCAATTGCAAAGCGAACCCGGCTTGATCGTGACCGAAGAAGAACGCCGCTTCGGTTTGCTCGGTAGCAAGTTCACCGTCGCAGGGTTGCGCGATCCGCTGGCGCGCGACCCGCAACAACTGTTGCAACAAACGCCGCTCAACGCGGCGCGCGTGCAAAGCCGTTGGCAGGGTTATTACGCGCTTGACCCAGGCATTGTGACGCGGCGCGCGGCGCAATTGCTGGAAGCGCCCGACACCGTGAAATTCGAAGCGCGCGACGGTGTGCTTTACGCCACCGGTTCAGCACCACGCGCATGGATTTTATCTGCGCCACCGCAAGGCCGCCTGTTGCCCGGCGTCACGCGCTTCGATACGTCACAGCTTTCAGACGCCGATCAATTGCGCTTGCTCGAAATGCAGCGCGAACTCGAAAAGAACCGTCTCGAATTTTCTGTCGGTACGGCGCGACTCGTCGCGGGGCAGGAAGCCGAGTTGCAAAGAATGGCGAGCCGCTTGCAGGAAGCCGTGGCGTTGGGCAATTACACGCAACGCGCGCTCAAGATCGAAGTCACAGGGCAAACTGACCCTAGTGGTAGCGAAGCTATCAATGCGCCTTTGCGTTTAGCGCGCGCCCAAAGCGTCGTGAGTCAACTGGCGGCGCGCGGCATTCCGCGTGCGAATCTGACGGCAAGCGGCGGTCTCGCCCACAACGAGATCCCAAACCGTAATGACAGTGAAGCAGAACAACAACGTAGCCGTGCGGTTACGTTCAAGATCACGCTGGCTGATCCCCAGCAGTCGCGTCCCTAGCGGCGCATTCGTTATGTAGTAATGATTCAGAAAAAAATCTGCCTGCTCGGCGCTTTTGCCGTGGGCAAAACCAGTTTGGTGCGACGCTTTGTCGAGGGCGGTTACGATGAAAAGTACCTCACTACGGTCGGCGTCCAAATCAAAAAACGCACCGTCACCGTCAACCGCGATGAGCAAAACACTGAGGTCAATCTCATCATCTGGGATTTGGCCGGCGAAGACGAATTTCAAAAGGTGCAGTTAAATTACCTGCGCGGCGCTTCGGGTTATTTCGTCGTCGCCGACGGCACGCGTCCCACGACGCTCGACACCGCGAAGATTTTGCACAAGCGCGTGACCGATACGATTGGCGCGGTTCCGTTCGTCTTGCTCATCAACAAGCAGGACGTACGCGATGATTGGGAACTGGACGACCGTGCGCTGGACGAATTCACGCTCGCCGGTTGGACGATCATCGAAACCAGCGCCAAAACCGGACAAGGCGTAGCGGAAGCCTTTCAACAACTGGCCGAAAAAATTCTATAACGCGGATGGTTCTTATGTTTCCGTCAACGATTCAGGCATATCTCGACAAACTGATTGACCAAGATCGTTCGCCCGCTTATCTGCTGGCCGACGCCGAAGGGAAGCTTAGTGCCGTCGGCGGACAACTCGCTTTTTATGGATTGGAAGGGCTGACGCTCGGCACTGACATAGGCCAACAGCTCTATCAACTCGTAGGCCAATTGCCGCTGACGAGTGACGCGCCGATGTTGCAACCCTGCGTGCAAACCGAATCGGGTACGTATGCCGACTGGCACTTTCTGAAAGCGGATGACGGTGATTACGTTCTCTTTTTAGACGCCACGCAATACCACGAACATCAGTTCGGCATGCAACAAAAGGGCAACGACCTCAGCCTGAGCTATCAAAAGCTGCATAAAGAAATTCAGAAAAAAGAAGTCCTGCTGCATTGCATCGTGCATGACCTGGCGGGGCCGCTGCTCGGCATCAAGGGCGGTTATGAATTGCTCGCCAGCGAGAACCTGACGCCGCAAGGCCGCAAGTTTCTTGAGATCGGCATGCGGCAAGCCGACAAGCAGGAAAAGCTCATCCGCGAAATCCTCGAAGCCTTTGCCGCCGAAGTCGCTACGTTAGATTCGTTCACGATTGATCCGACACAAGCGCCCTCGGTGGCGCAATCGCTGCGTGACGTAGCCGACCTCTTGCAACCCGCTTTCCTGCTCAATCATGTCAAGCTCGAAGTCGCGCCCGCCGCCGCCACGCTCAACTGGCAAGTCGTCGGCGAACGTTCGCGCCTTGATCGCGTCATCTCAAACCTCGTCGAAAATGCGCTGCGCCATAGTCCGCCCGACACGACTGTCACACTGTCTTGCCATCACGACGACCACGACCAATTGCTCGTCACCATCGAAGACGAAGGCCCCGGCGTACCGCCCGAAATCCACGATCAACTGTTTCAGAAATTCTCACAAGGCAAGAAAGGCAAAGGCAAAATCGGCCTCG
>JAYSVR010000515.1:0-3709 GCA_043718445.1 Acidobacteriota bacterium
ACGCGCGCGCAATGCGGGCCTTGAGCTTCAAGCGCGCCGCAAGTTTCTTGCGTCAGGTGGTAAGGACAGCGAAAGCAATTCGCATAAGGGATATGCGTCACGTCCAACGCCTGCGGGCCGAAGCCTGCACGTTGGCGGGCTTTGCTGGCTGTGAGCGAAAGCGCGCCCATCGTGCGTCCGTGAAAGGCTCCGAAAAAGCCGATGAACTTCTGCCTGCGCGTGGCATACATCGCCAGTTTGGCTGCGCCTTCGACAGCTTCCGCGCCGCTGTTGCCGAAGTGAATGCGCTTGTCGTGCGTGCCGGGCGCGAGTTCGCTGATCTTTTGCGCGAGCTTCGGCAAGCTCGGAAAGTAATAGTCCGCCGTGCAGATGTGCAGAAAATCGTCTACCTGATTTTTGATCGCTTCGACGACGCGCGGATGCGCATGACCAGTCGAACACACGGCCACGCCGGCGTTGAAATCGAGGAAGACGTTGCCGTCTACGTCTTCGATCATCGCGCCTTTCGCACGCTTGACGACCAGCGGATAAGGCCGCGTATACGACGGCGAAATATATTGCGCGTCGTGGGCTACGACTTGTTGCGCGAGGGGGCCGGGCAGAGCGGTTTTGAGAAGGGGAAGTTTCTGCGCTTCGAGTTCGGATTTAGCAGCTTGCATGATTCGATACCTCTGTATGCTTTCAAGAAAAAGGAATGCGGCGCATCCGCGAACCGATCGCGTTGCGGTGAAAATGGCTCAGCATGGAAGTGAGAAGAAGTTAGTCGGCGAAAAGATTTTTGCGGGAACGCATAGGTACGTGATGCGCCAGCCAAAATGCCGCGCAACGCAAGGCCGAATTTGCGAAGGGTTGTCTCACGCGCCGGATTCTAGCACAGCGCGCGGGCGATCTTTCACTGCGAAATTTGTCGGGCTGGGCTAATTGACCACGGCGCGTTGCACGGCGGCTTCGTCCACCGTGACGCCGAGGCCGGGGCGTTGCGGCACTGGCAAGTATCCGTTTTTGAGTTCGACGCCGGTTTGCATCAACGCCAGTTGGTCTTTGAATTTGTCGGTGTCGGGATATTCGACAAACGGCCCCGTGTTCGAGATCGAAGCCAGCAAGTGCAAGGCCGCCGCCGTGCTAAATAGCGGGCGCGTGTTGTGCAACTTGATCGGTTTGCTACAAGCCTGAGCGAGCGAGCCGCCCGGCCCCTGGTCGTGGTTCTTATAAAACATCGCGTCCCACAGGCGTTCGCTGTCCCACACGCTTTGGCCGATGACGCGCTGTTTCAATCCGTTGTGAATGAACGCAGCCATCAGCGGTGCGTTGTCGGCGTCGGCTTCGCCCCAGCCCGTCGCGCCGTTGCTGGCGGTGACTTTGACGAAACACGCGCCCGTGACGACGAAGGTTTCGACGCTTTTGATCGTGAGTTCATTGGTGGTGGGTTGCAGAAATGCGCGGCGGGTTTTCATGCCGTAATCACCTTTGCCTGATTGATAAACGACGGATCAATCGTGACGCCTACGCCTGCGCCCGTCGGCACTTTAAGCAGGCCCTTGACGCTCTTGAGCGATGACGTAGCGCAACTCACCGGCAAGTCTTCGTCCTGGTCTTTGAATTCCTGATGCGGCCCGGCGTTGGGTACGACTGAGGCGAAGTGCGCGACATACAAATAACCAAGATCGCCGCCCGACATGTGCGGCGTGCATTCCATCCCGGCTGCCGCAGCCATCCGCGCGACTTTGATCGAACGGCACAGGCCGCCGTAATACATCAAGTCGGGTTGGACGATGTCTACGACGCGGGTTTCGATCATCGCGCGGAAGCGGCGCGCGCTTGAGTCCTGCTCGCCGCCTGCGATTGGGATCGTGAGCTGGGCGGCGATTTCGCGCGTCTCGTCGTAATAATCAAACGGCACCGGCTCTTCAAAGAAACGGGCTTTATATTCTTCCATCAGCTTGCCGATGCGCAGCGACATCGGTACGTCATAAGAGCCGTTCGCGTCGCCATAAATCGTCATCTTGTCGCCAAAGGTTTTGCGCAAGAGCGGCAACAACGCCAAGTCGCGTTTGGTCGAAGCGTCGTCATAACGCATGCGCGCGCCGAGCCGGAACTTGAGCGCACTCGCGCCGGTTTCAGCTAAGACCTTTTGAAAGAATTCGACTTCGGCTTCAGGCGTATTGCCGCGATTGCCCGAAGCGCGATAGACGGCGATGTCGCGTTTGGTGACTTCGCCAAACAGCGCGCCGAGCGGTTGGTTCGCCACTTTGCCGAGCAAGTCGAGGAGGGCGATTTCAGCGCACGCGACCGAAACCCAGAACGGCAAGCCCTGCCATTTGTAATTTGAATCTTTGAGATAAACGCCGTGCAGATGGCTTTCCAATTCGCGCGCGTCGCGTCCGATGAAATAGGGAAACACCTTGTTGACCAAAATCGGCCACGTGCTCGCCAACACCGTTCCGTGACCGACGGAGTAACCTTCGGCGCCATCGGTCGAACGCGCGCGAATCAAAAAGTGCTTGCCGTTTTTGAGCAATTCGAGCGTAGCGATTTTGACGGGCTGTTTGCTCAGGTCGGTGCGCAAGACGGGCGCGTCCCAGGCGGCGGCTACTTTTTGGGCGGTTGCTTGTCTTTGGGCAGCGGCTTCGGTTTTCGGTATGAAAGAAACGGCACTGATTGCTGTTGCCGTAGCGAGAAAGTTGCGGCGTTGTGAATTCATTAAAGAGACCTGTGTGGTTGCGGTAGCGCAGGTTTTACACCTGCGCTACCAAAGAGTGTTTAGAAACTGATGTTATGCGATGTATTGAGTGCGAGCTTGCTTAATTGGTTTTATGCGCCGGAGGCGCGGTGGATGGTAGCCGGTGGTGAAACCACCGGTCGCGTCAAGAAAACCTTTCGCGTCCCGGCAGGGACGCTGGACTTGAAATGATAGCTGCGCTTGATGATTGTCCCGTGCCCCTGCCGGGGCGCACGACTTTTTCGCATTCCTACCGGTGGTTTCACCACCGGCTACCATCCACCGCGCCTCCAGCGCAAAGAGTTCGTCAAACTCATAAATCAATCGCGAAATGCGTAACATCAGTTAGAAAGAGTGTTTAGAACATCAGCTTCAAGCCAATCTGATATTCGCGCGGCAAATGCACTTGCGATGAATTATTCACGCGGCCAAATGTAGCGTTGCGCGGATTCACATCCGGCGCGTTGTAATGCCAATGATTGAAAGCATTCAGCGATTCGATGCGCAATTGTAGCTTGACCCTTTCAGTGAAAGCGAAGTTCTTGATCATCGAGAGGTCAACCAGATTGATCGGCTGGTTGCGCAAGCTCGATACGCGCGAAGGCAGCACGCGGATGTTATTCGCCAGATTGATGCGCATGTCGTTGCGCTGCTTGGTGTAATCCAACGCGCCGTTGGTTTGCACTGTCGCATCCTGAAAGTAAAAAGGCAGATTGCCCAGATTGGTTTTGAATACGTTGTCGGTCACGTTGGACGTGCCGACCGCGCCGATGGTTTTGCTGGCGACTTCGAGATCAAGGCCGCTCAAGTTTCCGTTGAAATAAATGTTGCCCAGATCAATCGGACGCCCCGCCTGATAAAGCCACAAGCCTTGCACCTGCAAGCCGCCCAACAAGGCTTCGCGCGCGCCGCCCCAACTCGAACCGAACTTGCGTCCGCGTCCGAAAGGCAATTCCCAAATGCCGCTCAGGTTCAAACGATGCGGCGAAT
>JAYSVR010000516.1:0-11517 GCA_043718445.1 Acidobacteriota bacterium
TATAGAACCTGTTTGCAGTTTAATGAAAACCGAGATTGAATGGAGAAATGGCTTATACAACGAACATAACCGTCCCGCAATTCGAGTTGATAGACCCGCTGTTCCCCAAAAGCAAAACGTATCAGGGCGAAATCTCGCGCCATGACCTCCTCAACGCGATTTTCTACCAACTGAAAAACGGTTGTCAGTGGCGCGATTTGCCGTCGGATTTTCCCAAGTGGTCAACCGTCTACTCGCAGTTTCGGCGCTGGCAACTGGACGGGACGTGGCAAAAAGTCTTGGCGGCGTTGGCCAAAAGCGAGCGCGCCAGAGAAAAAAAAACGAATTCCCCAGCCTGCTGATCGGGGATTCGATGTGCGCCAAGAACACCGACACTGCCAATGTAGAAACTAAAGGATATTGTTGGTACAAAACCTGTAACGGCATCAAACGGCATTTGTTAGTGGATGTCTTAGGCACGCCCTACTTCGTCCATTGCACGCCCGCCAATGAGAGCGACGACGACGGGTTGTTGACCATCATCCGGGAAAACAAAGAGTATTTTCTGGCGTTACCGGCAGGACACGTCGTGACCATTTTGCTGGATCACGGGTATCATCAGGAGTATTTGGAAGCGGGGATCAGGAAGATAGAGGCTCAGTTATTGAGTTGCCTCAAGATTGAAATCGCCGAGAAAATCACCCCCGCTCAACGGGCGGAGGCGAAAGCGGCGAACCCCGCCAAACAGGGCTTTGTGGTGATCGCCAAACGATGGCTTGTTGAGCGGACGAATGCGTGGGTGAATCAATGTCGGGTGTTGTGGAAGAATTGTGAAGGGGTGCTGAGAACCAGCGAGGCAAAGATTCGGCTTTGCGCGATTCGGCTCATCTTGCGCAGGCTTGCCTAACTGCAAACAGGTTCTATAACGTAAAGAAACGCGCGCCGCCCGGCTGCCAGCGAATGACTCACCGCATCGCCTGCGTTCAAACGTCCGACATAAAACGTCGCGTCTTGATGAATCTTCAACGCGCCCGGCACTTCCGCCCCTGCCACAATCGGCAACAGCTTGCCCGTACGCTCTTCCGCCGTGAATTGCTTTTGCTCGTAACCCGGCGTCAATTCCGCGCGTTCAGGCGTCAGCCAGATTTGCATCAGCTTGATCGGCTCGGTTTCAGAAGCGTTCAATTCTGAATGCGCTATCCCAGTACCCGCCGTCATCCGTTGCACTTCGCCCGCGCGAATCAAACCGCGTCCGCCCGTGCTGTCTTTGTGCGCCAACGTACCTGACAAAACATACGTCACGATTTCCATCTCGCGGTGCGGATGCGTCGGGAAGCCTCCGCCACCCGCAATCGTGTCGTGATTGAACACACGCAGCGGCCCAAAATTCATGTTGTTCGGATCGTAGTAACGATCAAAGCTGAACAGCCAATGAGCCGAAAGCCAATCGCTCTCGATGTGATAACGGTCTTTTGCGCGAATAATCGTGGTCATAAGTTTTCTCCTTCTTTAAGTTGTTGCCCAAATAAATGTAGCTTAGTTGAATGTTTCTCAGTTGACAGTTTAGGCAAAATTTTTAGCGTTCGTTTTCGCCCGTCAATTTGCCCAACAAGCGAAAGAGCGTCTTTTGCTCTTCGCGCGTGAGCGGTTTCATCGTCGCTTGCGCCGCGCCGATGACCTCGTCCAGCGTAGCCGCCAGAAACTCAGCCCCTGCATCGGTCAGCACCACGTGTCGTACGCGGCGATCTTCACAGGCGACTCGTTGCGCGAAGCCTTTCTCTTCCAGCGCATCAATCAATTTCGTCACATTCGCCCGCGTCGAAAGCATCTGCCGCCCGATCTCGGTTTGTGCCAGCGGCTGGCGCGCGCCGTTCAGAATGCGCAACACGTTGTAATGATTGTCGGTCAGCCCCCAGCGACTGAACCGTTCATCCGACGCCCGCCATAACCGGTCGCCCACGCGCATCAACCGAATCAGTGCCTGTTCGGCGACGCTCGGCGTAATTTTTACTTTTGCTACTGTCATCTTTATTGCCATCTGGGCGACACCTTATTGCTTTCCTATTTGATTGTCAACTGAGAAACTATTTTCACAACAGGCTAATTATGGCAGACTGCGCGCCGTCACTAAGGACATCACTCCAATGCTGAAACTTTTCAAAAAATCCTTGCTCGCGCTGCTGCGCGTAATTTTCACGCTCGAATATCACGGCGTGCATAACATTCCCGCGCGGGGCGCAGTCATCGTCGCGGGCAATCATCCGTCTTATCTCGACCCGATTTTGGTTTATCTGCCCTTGCGTCGGCCTTTGCGTTTTATGGCGTGGGACGCTCTCTTTCGCATTCCGCTCGCCGGGCCGTTGATGCGCGCGCTCGGTGCGTTTCCCGTAGATTTGCGTAAAGGCAAAGGCGAAGCAGCTTTTCAGCAAGCGTTAAAAGTACTCAACGACGGCGACGCGCTCGGCATCTTTCCCGAAGGCCAACGCTCTGAGACCGGCGCACTGGGCGAACTCAAAACCGGCGTCGCGCGGCTGGCGATTGCTACCAACGCGCCCATCATCCCCGTCACCATCGGCGGAGCTTCGCGCGCGTGGCCTAAGTGGAAGCTGTTGCCCAAGCCCGCCAAACTTGTCGTACGCTTTCACGAGCCGCTCACGCTTGACGCCGTTGAAGTCGCCACGCGCGGCGAGGAAAAAGAATTTCATCAGGAAGTCATGCAACGCCTCGCCATCCGCATCAACCGTTCGCTGCAACCCGCCTTGCACGAAGCCGCGCAACTCGAACGGCTTTATGCCCAGCCGCCCTCGAACATTCGCACATATGAATGGGCTCCGTTGCTGGCGGCGTTGATCGGAACCTTCGTCTCAATTCAACGCGGCCTCTGGTCAGCGTATGGCTCGCATATCTGGTTGCCGCTCGCGGCGTATTACTTTTATCTCGCCGCTGATTTGCTTTTCCTCAAACCCACTCGCACGGCGAAATGGTTACGCAACTCAATGCCCATCTGGTTGATCGTCGCGTGGCATCTGTGGCTGACGCGCGCGACGGGTTTGCCGTTCGGCGAGTTCAATCTCGTGTTGGCGATCAGCTTGATCGCCACCTTCTTCACGTTTTTTTACGAAGACTATTACACGCTGCAAAAATTCGTGCGCGGCGTAGTCGTGAGTTATTACGCGGCGTTATTGCTGATGGTGTGGTGGCCGCATCCGTTGGCAGCGATGACGGCGGTGCTGGTCTTCGCGGTGCTTTTCATTTGGCAACATCGGTTGGTCGCGTGGCGGTGGAGCATCGCTGGGCTGTCCATCGTTTTGGGTGCGTCCCTTTATTTCAGCACCACGTCGCGCATTGCGTTATCCGTATTCGCCGCGTTGCCCTTCATCGTGCTGGCTTACCTGCAAGCGTTTGCCTCAGTCGCGTATGACATTCGCCGCGCGGGCATTGTGCGCGAGGGATAGCGCCTCTCACCAAAGAACTTCAACCAGCCCGGAATTCGTGATCGCGACGTCTCGGGTAATTAGCGGCAAGTCCTGCAAGACGGCAGTAGCAACAATCACCTTATCAAAAATGTCATTGTTGAATCTGTAACTGCGCGCTTCAGTAATGATGGCAGCGTCCAGCGGTACGCAATCAAAACAAGGATTTTGCAGCAAATCATTCAGCCACTCAGCAAAGGGACGATTCAATTTGATATGGCCTGCCTGTTCGAGCATCGAAACTTCCCAAATCACCGGAGCAGGAATCAAGATAAAGGCTTCGCTCTGTTCGGCCTCTTCGAAAAGGCGAACCGCGCGAGCTGAAAGTTGTCGGCGGTTGCTTCCGAAAAAATAAATCAACGGGTGAGTATCAGTGACATACATCGCCATTGCGTCAATCCTCCGAAGCGTCAGCAATTAACGCCTCAGCCGACTCGCATAACGAGGCTTGCACGCGCTGATTGATTTCGCGCCTACCCGCTTCGAGGTCTCCGATGTGCGTGACCGAACCGGCTAACGACGACGGCTTGGGCAATTGCTGAAACAGGGTTTTGATAAGCGCTTTTTGCTCCGCCATCGGCAGACTTTGCGCGGCGGCAGCTAATTCATTGAGGTTCATTTTTACTACTCCTTTACCTAGCGCGCTTTCCGAATGCGATAGAGTTTCGTCGCCGTGCGAATCAACAAGCTGTCGCCCACAATCGCTGGCGTAGCCATACACAATTCATCCAGCGAATTTTTGCCGATCACTTTGTAATCTCGTCCCGCCTGAATCACGAACGTATCACCGTCTTCGTTCAAGCAAAACACCTTGCCCTGATAAGCCCACGGCGATGATGTGAAAGCGCCCACCGGCACGTCGGGGTCAAGGCGTTGGCGTCCGTAAACTTCCACGCCGGTCTTAGCTTCGTGCGCGGTGAAAAAGCCGCGATCCAGCAAGGTGTAAAGCAAGTCGCCGTAAATCAGTTGCGTAGGGTTGTAAGGACTGGCCTGTCGTTGATACCACGCGATGAATTGATTGCTGGTCTCGCCTTCTTTGAGCGAAATGTCGCCGCTCGCGCCGGGCTTGATCGCGTAAGTCGGTCGGTGCTGATCGCCCACGTAACCCGACGAAACGTAAAGCATGCCGAATGCCGAGAACGGCGTCGGAACTGCAATCGAACTCATGCCGCTGAACGTCCACAACTCTTTGCCGGTGTTTGGGTCATAAGAGATAACGCGCTTCGTTGCGGGCACGATCAGTTCGGCGCGTGTGCCGCTGTTCCACACGTACGGCGTAGCCCAATTGGTTTGCTTCCAGCGTTCGGCGCGCCACAACTCTTTGCCGGTTTTCTTGTCGAGCGCCGCCAGATTCGAAACCTCTTCATTGTCGTTCAAAATGAATAAACGATCCTGCCAAACTACGGGCGAAGCCGCTGTGCCCCAACCGAAGCGCGTGCTTTTCGAATCAATCTTTTGCTGCCACAGCGGCTTGCCGTTCATATCGAATACGAAAAGGCCTACGTTGCCGAACAGCGCGTAAACCCGTTCGCCATCGGTCACGGGTGTCTCTGAGGCGTAGCTATTTTTCAAGTGGCGATTGAACGCAGGCTTGGCGCGCAAGACTTCGCGTTCCCACAACACCTTGCCGGTTTTGAAATCAAGGCAATAAACCACCCAGCGATGTTCGCCCGCCGGAATCGGACGCTCGCCGCCGAAATACAGTCCTTTCTTGACTGGCTCTAGTTGCGCGTCGCTGATGACCGCCGTCAGAAATACTTTACCGCCCCACACAATCGGCGAAGACCACCCCGTGCCGGGCACATCGGTTTTCCAGGCGACGTTTTCGGTCTTGCTCCACTTGTCGGGCAGCGCGGCTTCGCTTTTCGGGTCGGGTGTACCGAGTGAATTGGCTCCACGAAATTGCGGCCAGTTGGTGTCAGCCAATAGCGATAGGGCTAAGACAGTCGAAAGCAAAAAAGCACGTGCGAACATAGGTGATTGACTCCTTGTAGGTAATCGGATTCCAAATCCAGAATTTGACATTTGAGAGGCATACAGAAATAACAGACCTCACGCAAAGGAACAATGTGACGACATACGACTTGCTCATCAAAAACGCCGACGTGCTAGACGGAACCGGCCAGCCCGCCTATCACGCCGACGTAGCCATACAAGCCAATCGCATCATTGCAATTTGGGCAGTTGGGGCAGTTGGGGCCATCGGCCAATTCCCTGCGCGCGCCAAACAAACCATTGACGCCGATGGACTCACGCTGATGCCCGGCCTGATTGATCCGCACTCGCACGCAGACTTGTTGTTGCCGCTCGCACCTGAACGCCAAGCGGAGTTGATGCGTTGCAAGCTGGCGCAAGGCATTACGACGACGATCATCGGCAATTGCGGATTGGGCTGCGCGCCCGTTGCCAACGCCGAAGCCGAAAACATTCTGCGCGCCGTCAATGCATGGATGACGCCGGAGCAAGTCGCGTGGCCGTGGCGCACGGTGGGCGAATACCTCGAACGGTTGGGCGAAAACGGCTTGGCGTTGAACGTAGCCACACTCGCGCCGCACGGCCCGATTCGCATTTCGGCAATGGGCTTGGCGAAAGGCGCTCCGTCAAAAACGCAGCAACGAATGATGCGGCGAATGGTTGAGCAGGCGATGAACGACGGCGCGTTAGGCTTGTCTACGGGGTTGATCTATCCGCCGGGGATGTGGTCTGCGCCAGATGAATTGCAAGACCTCGCGCGCGTCGTCGCGGCACACGACGGCATTTATACGAGCCACATTCGCGGTTCGAGCGAAACGCTCTTGCCCGCTGTGAAAGAATTGATTGAGGTCGGACGCGCGACCGGCGTCCGCATTCATCACTCGCACAATGAAGCCGTTGGCCGCGCGCATTGGCCGAAAATCCCGCAGGTGCTGACGCTCGAAGAACAAGCCGAACGCGAAGGCGTGCGCATCAGTTTCGATATGTTTCCTTATACGGCGGCGGCCACGATGATGATTGCGTTATATCCGCCGTGGGCGCTGGAAGGCGGCGTGGATTGTTTGCTCACGCGGTTGCAAGACGCATCAATACGTCAGCGCATTGAACGCGACATCGCACGACGAAAGTCGGTCTGGCCTGCGTTGGGCGAAAACGGTTGGCCGCATAATTTGGTGAAGGCCACGAGTTGGGAGGCCATCACGATTGGTTACGTAGCCAGCCATCGGAACAAACGTTTTGAAAACCGCACGTTGGTTGAGTTAGGCAAGCTCACCGGCAAGACGCCTTTCGATGCGATTTCAGACTTACTGATCGAAGAACGCGGACAAGTTTCGATGGTGATTTTTGAAGTCAGCGGCGAACGCGAAGAACGCGCGTTGTTAAAACAATTCGTCAGTCATCGGCTTTGCGCGTTTTGCACCGACGCGGAAGATTACGGACGCGGTCTGCCGCATCCGGCGGCTTACGGAGCCTTCGCGCGCATCTTCGACAAGTTCGTCAAACGTGATGCGACTATCAGTTTGCCTGAAGCGGTGCGCAAGATGACCAGTTACCCCGCGCAAATTTTTGGCTTGCGTGATCGTGGCGTAATCCGCCCCGGCGCGTTTGCTGATTTGGTTTTGTGCGATCCATCAAAAATTGCCGACCGCGCCAGTTTTGCGCGCCCGCGTCAGTTGGCAGCGGGCATCGAAAAGGTTTTCGTCAACGGGCAACTGGCTTATTCCGCCGCGCAAACCGCTGACAGATTGCAGGGCGGCTTATACGGTAACTTGCTGAAACGAACTTGAAACGTTTGGCGTGCAACGCGAGTTGGCGCAATAATGCGGCTATGGGCAAGTACCTAAATCCCTTTACTGATTTCGGCTTCAAGAAACTGTTCGGCAGCGAGCCGAACAAAGACTTGCTGATTAACTTCCTCAATCAACTGCTGCCGAAACATCACCAGATCAAAGAACTCACTTACACCAACAGCGAACGGCTGGGGGCGACGGCGGATGATCGGCGCGCCATCTTCGACTTGTTTTGCGTCAGCCAAAGCGGCGAACGCTTCATCGTCGAGATGCAAAAGGCCAAGCAGAATTATTTCAAGGAACGCAGCGTGTTTTACGCGACCTTTCCGATTCACGAACAAGCCGAACGCGGCGAGGAATGGAACTTCAAACTCAACGCCGTTTACCTCATCGGGATTCTCGATTTCGTTTTTGCTGAAGATCAGGACGACCAAGAAGTGCGTCATACCGTTCAACTGAAAGACCAAGCCAACCGCGTTTTTTATGACAAGCTCACGCTGATCTATCTCGAAATGCCGAAGTTCACGAAAACCGAAGCCGAACTCAAAACGCCTTTCGATAAGTGGCTTTATGTATTGAAGCATTTGCCGCAACTGCAAAAGCGCCCCGTGAAATTGCAGGAACGTGTATTCGCCAAACTATTCAAGGCGGCGGAAATCGGCAATTTCACCCGCGATGAACGCAAGCAATACGATGAGAGTGTGAAGGTTTACCGCGACCTTAAAAATGTCATTGAGACGGCTGCCTTCGACGGTGAAATCAAGGGACTAACCAAGGGACGCGCAGAAGGACGAGTAGAAGGACGAGTTGAAGGACGAGTTGAAGGACGAGTAGAAACTACGAAAGAAATCGCCCGCAAGCTGTTACAGAAAAAGACGGCGCTGGCTGACATCGCCGAAATCACTGGCCTAAGCAAGGACGAAATCAATTCACTGTTGCCTTAATCATCCGCATGAAAAATCTACCGCTTCAAATCTTGCCGGTGGTCTTGCTGGTGGCTGGACTGCTCGCAGGCAGCCACGTTACGCGCGCTCAAGAAGCTGCGCCGACGCCGCGTTTCGCCGAGCAAATCGAAGCTTATCTCAAAGCCGATGAAACCAATCCGCCGCCGCAAGCAGGGATTCTATTCGTCGGCAGCAGCATCTTTCGCCAATGGAAAAAGTTGCCGCAACAGATGGCTCCGCTGCCCGTTTTCAATCGTGCGTTCGGCGGTTCGCGGACTGACGAACAGTTGTTTTATCTGGATAAAATCGTGCTGCCCTATCAGCCGAAAATCATCGTGTATTACTGCGGCAGCAACGACATCAACGTGAATGCGCAGGCTGAACACATCGCTACGCGCTTTAAGCAGTTCGTTGAACGAGTGCATGCGGTGTTGCCAAAGACGCGCATCTATTTCGTCTCGATCAATCGTGCGCCGCAAAAAATAGATAAGTGGAAAGTCGTAGACGACACCAACGCCCTCATCAAGAGCTATTGCATCGCGGCGAAAAACCTCGGCTATATTGACGTGAACCGCGTGCTATTCGATAAGCGCCGCCAGCCGCGTTATGACTTATACCTGCCTGACCAATTGCATTTCGTAGACAAGGCTTACGAGCTTTTCACGCCTGTCATCAAGCCGGTTCTCGCCAGAGCGTGGCGCGAGATGAACGCCACCCAACCTGCGCGTAAGCTCAAGCGCGCGGCCAAACGTCCTGCGTAAACTGTTCGATTTGATTGAGGGCTTGTTTGGCTTCAGGCAGGAAGGCGAAGACCGGCCAGACGTGCGGCATGCCTGCGTAAAGATGTAGCTCCGTCGTCACACCTTGAGCGCGGGCGCGTTCGGCAAAGCGCACCGAGTCGTCGCGTAAGACTTCGCTCTCGCTGGCGAAAAGCAATAATGGCGGCAGGCCGGTGAGGTCGCCGTAAAGCGGCGAGATAAACGGATCACGCGGATCGTGTTGTTGAGAATAGTGCGGCGCACAGCCGCGAATCGTGTCGGCGTAAAACATCACGTCGGTCGCTTCGTTGGCGGTGATCGAAGCCGACTCACAAGCCAAATCCGTCCACGGCGAAAGCGCGATAGCAGCGGCGGGTAGCGGATGTCCGAGTTCGCGGAGCTTCAATAACAGCGCCAACACCAAGCCGCCTCCGGCTGAATCACCCACAAATACAATTTGATCGGCGCGGTGATGCACGGCGGCGAGTGTGTCTAGATAACCTTGCACAGCGTCAGTGAGCGCGGCGGGGTAAGGGTGTTCAGGCGCGAGGCGATAATTCGCCGCATAGACGCGCGCATTCAGGCGGCGCGCAAGCACTGAGTTAAACAACCGATACGTGTCAGCCTTGCCGAAGATGTAACCACCGCCGTGCAAAAAATAAACGGCGCGGGTCGCCGATTCATTTTGCCAGCTTACGATTTCGCCCCACGTTTCTTCACGTACCAGCGTGCCCGAAGGCGGCGGCACACGCATCCATTGCGGCGGATCGAAACGACGGCGCGCAGCAGCGACGTTCGCCATGGTGTCGTTTAACGGAGGGCGCTTGAGACAAAGCCGAAAGAAATTTGAATAGAGTCGGGCTTGCCAACTTGCCATAGGTAATCAGAGTTTGCCGGATTGCCATTCAACCAGCGGCTTGAACAAACGCCAGTAACGCACAGGCAACCATCGTTGCACGCGATCAATCACCCACGCGTCGAGGCCAATGAGAATGCGCGGTTCGTCACGCAACACGCCACGAATGATGCGCACCGCCGCTTTGTCAGGCGAAGTCGGCGCGAGCCGTTCAAAGCGTTCGACCTCTTCCTGGCGATCTACGACTGAGGCGGCTGACAGTCGCGCATTACGCGCAATGTTCGTGCTGATGCCGCCGGGG
This sequence comes from Acidobacteriota bacterium, assembly GCA_043718445.1. GTDB lineage: Bacteria > Acidobacteriota > Blastocatellia > RBC074 > RBC074 > JACPYM01. Next base: position 10,076 of record JAYSVR010000516.1, read on the forward strand.
TGTACGCACGACACGCGCACGGGCGAGTTCTCTGCTTCGAGTTCGTGGCGCAAGGCTTCAGTGAAACCGCGCACGGCGAACTTGCTCGCGTTGTAAGCCGACTGCCCCGGAAAACCAATCAAGCCGAATACGCTGGAGATGTTGACGAGGTGCGCGGCGCGTTGCTGTTGCAACACAGGCAGAAAGTATTTCGTGCCGTAAATCACACCCCAAAAATTGATGCCCATCAACCACGCGATCTCATCCGTAGTGAGTTGCGCGACCGTGCCTTGCAAGGCTACGCCTGCGTTGTTGATGACGAGATGCGCTGCGCCGTGCGCGGCTACGACTTCGGCAACGAACTCTTGCACGCGCGCTTCGTTGCTCACGTCAACCACGTGCGTCGAACAACGTTCGCCAATGAGCGTAGCCGTTTCGCGCAATCCGCTTTCGTTCACATCGGCGATAGCGACCATGGCTCCGCGTTGCGCGAGTTGCACCGCCAGCGCGCGGCCTATGCCTGACGCAGCTCCGGTGACGACGGCGATGGTGTTTGAAGTAATTTGCATGACGCCACAAATTGTATCGCAACCTGTCAGGTTGCGATGGCTTTGCTTGCGAGCCAATCGGTCTTTGTGTGAAGCCCTCGCAACCTAACAGGTTGCGATACGGTCTGCTCCCACAACTCAATCCGTCTTGACGTGCGGAAGCATCGCCTCCCGCACTTGGGCAATCAACAGATCAACGTTTTCTTCCGTATGCCCTGTCGTCGGGATGGGCGGCAGGATAAGCATTTCTACGTCGTGCGCATGGCACTTGGTTTCGCCGCGCCGCATCACGAGCCGCGTATCGTTTAGAACGACCGGCACAATCGGTACGCCTGCACGCAGTCCCATCAGGAAGACGCCTTTCTTCAACTCTTTGAGCTTGCCATCCACTGAGCGCGTACCTTCGGGATACACCAGCAACGAATGCCCGCTGCGCAATTTGTCTACGCCGAGTTGCGTGCTGTGGTGCGCGGCTTCGCGGTTGCTGCGGTCTACGGGAATGACATGTACGAGCGGAAAGCCCTGCTTGAGAATCGGCAGCTTGAAGACTTCCTGCTTCGCCAGCACACCTACGTTGTGGCCGACGTAAGCAAAATTCAGCGGCGGGTCTACGTTGCTTTGGTGGTTCGACATGAACAAATACGTTTGCTGCGGATTGAGCAACTCGCGTCCGCGCACAGTGATGCGCGCGCCTGCCGCCCGTGCCCACAGGCTCGCGCCCAGCTTGGCGTAAGGAAACAGCACGTCTTCTTTGCCGAACAGCCTGAGCATTAACCAGCTAAATGAAATCGTAGGGATGCCGAGAAAAAGCGCCAGCAACAAGCCGACGAACATCGAAAACCAATATCGGAGGGTAGCCATTGCTTGAGTGCGGAATGCGGAGTGCGGAGTGCGGAGTGCGGAATGCGGAGTGGC
>JAYSVR010000517.1:0-35887 GCA_043718445.1 Acidobacteriota bacterium
CGTTTCACTCAAAGGTGCGCGGACTAAAGTCCACGATACGGGTCACAGACTGAAGTCTGCGCCACTTCGTTCGGTTAAAACACCAACTTCAGGCCAAACTGAAACCGTCGCGGTTCAAACGCGGACGCGAACGCCAGCGGTTGGCCGAGCGCGATGCTGCGGTCGGTGCGTCCCTTTAGCCGCACTGTGCCCGCGTTGTAATCAGGTTCGACGAACTGGCCTTGTGCGTTGGTCGTTGCCGGGATGATGTCGCGTACGGCGGCATAGTTCGTTCGGTTGAACAGGTTGATGGCTTCGACGGTGAAATCGAGCCGCGCCTGGCCTTCTGAACGGAAGCGGAAGCTGCGCGTTAGGCGTGCGTCTACGCTGCGGAAGTTGGGGCCGATGCCGGTGTTGCGTCCGATGTAAAACAGCCGGTCGTTGCCGCCGCGCGTATCGCCGTTGATGTCCGCTCCGGTGGTTAGTGTGAAGGGAATGCCGCTGCGAATTGAGATGATCGGCGCGAGCGAGAAATCACGCAGTGCATAATTCTTCCACGGACTGCTGAATACGCCGCTGAAAACATAATTGTGCCGTAGATCGAAACTCGACAGCGCGCGATCTAAAAACAACCGCGTCGCAAACGGCGCAGCAAACGCGGTGTTGAAATCAGTCACGTCGTCAATCGTTTTGCTCCAGGTATAACTAGACTGGAACGAGAAATGATCGGCGAAGCGTTTGGTCAACGACAGCGTCATGCCGTGATAGATCGAATTGCCGCGCGAGGTGTACTGAAACTTTTGCGTGATGGTCGGGTCAATCGAGGCATACAACGGGCCGAACGCCGGATTGCGTCCGACGGGGGCTGCCGCCGCGCAGCCCGTCGTACCGGCCTCGCATAAGTTCACCGGCACGGGCTGTTGAATGTGAACGCCGCGATACATGTTGTAAGCGACCTCGACGCTCACATCGCGGACGAGCTGGCGTTGAATGCCGAGGTTCGCTTGCACCGAATAATTCGCCTTGTAATCAGGGCCGATCTCGACCACGACGCGACCGGGGCCTTTGGGTGTAGTCGGTACGCCAAACGTTGCGAGGTCGGATGCTTCTAATTGCTTGAAGGGCAACTTGCCCGCTGCTACGCCGCGCCCCCACAAGGTCGCGGGCGTTTGCGTGGCTGGGAAGGCGGGCGAACGAAAGACCTGGCTCAGATATTCGCCCGTGTCGTTGAGCAGGTTCGTGAGATAAGGAATCTGGTAATAAACCGGCGAATAGAAAATGCCGCCGCCGCCGCGCACTACGGTTTTCTTGTTGCCCGTCAGGTCATAAGCGAAACCGAAACGCGGCGAGAAATAGGTCGCCTTCGGAACCGGTCGCGGTTCGCCGTCGTGATCAATGCGTCCGCCGAAATCGAGCGAGAGGCGGTTATTCACCTTCCACGAATCCTGCGCGAAAAAGCCCAGAAAGCGCACGGTGTCTTTCCACGTCGAGTTGCCGAAACTCTGGCGATATAAAAACGGCAAGCCGAAATTGAAACTTTGCAAAGCATTGAGCGCCGTGCCTGCGGTTAGCCCCGCCACCGTCGCCGCGCCGGTCATGGCATTGGTGCAATCAGTGGCGGGACGGCCCGCCGTCGTGCAAAGCGCCGTGACGACTGCGCCTTGGGCAGCAGCGGGAACCAACGCGGTCAGCGGATAAACGCCGCCCTGGAAAGTCCATTCGCCGCCGACCCACAGGTCGTTGCGCACTTCGTAATTGACGGGGCGGAACGAGCCGCCGAATTTGAATGAGTGATTGCCGTGAATCCAGGTCAGGTTGTTTTCAAACTGATAGCGATCTTGCAACGTATTGAACGGCGCGACCGAATTGCGATTGAACGCAGCGAGTCCCGCGAGAATGAGCGCCGTGCTGCCCGGCGGACGCGGCGTCGTGCGGGCGGAGTTATTCGGCGAAAACTGCACGCGCAACTGGTTCACGACGTTCGAGCCGAAGTTGTGCGTCCAGCCAATCAACGAGGTGTAATCGCGGACGGCCAAATCAGTTGCGTTGCTGGGCGATTGGCCGGGTTCAGTGCCCAACTGTTCGTTGTAATTATGCGAGAGCGAGAAACGCCCCATGATCGAATCGGTGGGGCTGATGTTGTAATCGAGCCGCGAAATCCAACTGTTCAAACGAAACGGCGCATTGAAGATGCCTTCGTTTTGGCGCAGCAAATTAAACCCTGTCGTATTGCTGGTCGCACTGGTGGCAAGCGCCGCGCGGAATTGTGCGGCGACGGCTTTAACCGTCGCATCGGTCGAAGTATCGAGCCGATTCAACAAGCCCGTTTGCAGCGCGCTCGGTTGCGTCAGGATGTTCGCCGTGTAGCTGCGAAACCGCGCGATGTCGAGTTTCTGCCGTTCGTAGTTGGTGAAGAAGAAAAACTTGTTCTTGATGATCGGCCCACCAAAGGTGAAGCCCGGATAAACCTGTTGCTGATAAATGCGTTGGCTGCTGGGAATGAACGCCGGAATGAAACGTTCCTTCGCCGAGGTCTTGTCAGAGCGGAAATAGGTATAGGCGCTGCCGTGAAAACCATTCGTGCCGGAGCGCGTGACCACGTTCAAGGCCGTACCTGCCGTGAAGCCAAACTCGGCATTGAACGAATTGCGATTGACCTGAAATTCCTGCACGGCTTCGGGACTGAGCGCGAAACGAATTTGGCCGCTGCCATATTCGTTTTCGCCGCCATCAACCGTCGTGAGGTTGCCGCGTCCGTTGCTGCCGCCAATCGAAAAACCTGAAGTGCCGAAAGTGAAGCGTCCGCCGCCTTGCACGCGCGGCGCGGTCGAACTTGATACGCCCGGCAAAGTGTAAACATAAGAATCGAAACTCCGCCCGATGTTCGGCAGATTCTGAATCTGTTTGTTTTCGATAGTGTTCGATTGCTGAGTGCGCTCGACCTCAATCAGCGGTACGTCAGAAGTCACCGTGACTTCGTTGGCGACGTTCGAGATTTGCAGCTTGATTTCGAGATTGGCGGTCTTGCCGATGGTGAGTTCGATGTTTTTGATTTGCGCTTGGGCGAAGCCTGACGCTTCGACCGCGATTTCATACAAGCCCGGCGGCAGCGTGAGAAAAATGAATTGGCCTTCGGCATCGGCGCTGTCGGTGCGCGTCGTGCCTTGTGCGACATTCGTGATAGTGACTTTGGCGTTGGGTACGGCGGCGGCTTGTTGGTCTAGCACCGTGCCGCGCACGGTCGCCGAAGTAACGTCTGCCTGCGCGAAAGCCGTGACAGTGAAAAGTGCCATCAGACAACACAGTGCGAAAGCCTGTGTGAAAAGACGATCAAGCATACGTGACATATGCATCCTCCTGGTTTTGTACTGGCGAAAATGGATGGACTCAGTGACGACTTGAGCCTCTCTGGTTTAACAAGACGGAATTGCTAGCGGCTGCTCAATGCCCAGCTTGGTCGGCAGCCTTTATGGTATGGGGTCAGACTCAGTGATTCGATGTGATGGCGGAGAAATTAGTCCTCACGATGGGCAAAATCAAGATGCCTAATGATGTTTCGGCTCGCTTCCTCTTTTTTGGTTGAATCGTGCGCCGAGAAAAAGCGCTAACCCTGCGATCAGCATCGCTGCGATAGAGCCGGTCAGATTCAGTTCAAACCGAGATACGTCTTGCACAGCAGGCGCCGGAATGAAGCACGCGACGGTTGCCAAACTGGCTGCCAGCAATCCGATGACGCTCAACACCGTCACGCGCAGAGTGCGTTCGCTCAAGCGCCACCACGCGGCAAAGAGATAAGCGTAAGTCACCATCACCAACACAATCGAACCGCCGAGCAACACGAGATAGGCGTCATTCAAACTGGCTTGATAAGTCGTGGCGACGATCAACGCGATGGCGACGGCGGCTTGTGTGAGCAAGGCAACATAAGGCGTGCCGAAACGCGGATGTACGCGCGCGAACGCGGCGGGCAGGTAATGATCCAAGCCGATGGCGAACGGTATGCGCGCCGGAGCCGCCAGCCACGCCGCGCCGCTGCCCAACAAGCCTGAGAGTTCGAGCAATACGATCAACGCAGCCAACGCCGTCGCGCCCGGCGGCAAGACTGATTGCACGGCGCGTACGTGACCGTAAATCACGTTGGGTTCCCCCATGTTAGTGAAGCCGCCAATCGCAATCGTCGCGCCGTAAGTCAGCAGATAACACAGCGCGACCGCCGTGCCGCCAATCAACAACGAACGCGGAATGTTGTTTTGCGGCGCGTCGGCTTCTTCGCTCATTGCCGAACCGAGATCGAGTCCGACCAGCGCATTCATCACGAAAGGCCACAGCGCGAAAGATTGCAGCGCGGTGAGTGATTCAACGGCGGCGGCACTCTCAACAGATACGGGATGAAACCAACGCCACAGCCCGGCGGCGAGCAAGCCGACGGCAATTGCCAGCCGTCCGAACGCGCCGAAATTTTGCAGCCACTTGCCTTGCCCCAACCCGACGATGTGCAAGCACGCCGACAACAACAGCGAGCCGCAAGCGACGGCGACGACCAGATTTTTATTTTCGTTGAGTTGCGCGCCGCCCAATAAAGCCGCGACTGAGGCGAGGCCGAGGAAGATGCTGGGCACGTAAAGAAACGTATTCACCCAATAACACCAGCCACAGATGAATCCGTGAAAGTCGCCAAAAGCCATGCGCGTCCACGCATAGACGCCGCCTTCGCGCGGATGCAATCGTGCGAGGTCAGTCAACGCGGAGGCATAGGGCAACATAAAACTGAGGATGGCGACCAGCCACAACAACAAGCCTGCGCGGCCTAAGGGCATGGTTTGAGACAACGTCGCTGGCGTATAAACCGCAACGATGTTCAGCAAGATCAAATCGCGTAATTTAAGAGAGCGTTTCAGATTGTTCATTGACAAGAGTGGCGCAGACTTCAGTCTGTGATAACGTGTCGTAGGCTTTAGCCTGCGAGCGATATTGCTTCGTTACAACACGCGGACTAAAGTCCACGCCACGTTATCACAGACTGAAGTCTGCGCCACTTTTGGAGGCCACCCTTGATCGTTCCACTCAATGAATATGATTTTCTGCGTCGCGCGCTGAACGTTTACGGCGAATGCGAAGCCGTCGTTTCAGGCGATGTGCGGCTGACTTACAACCAACTCGGCGAACGGGTGAATCGTTGGGTCAACCTCATGCGTTCGCTCGGCGTCGAGCAAAACGACCGCGTAGCCATCATCTCGCAAAACAGCCATCGCCTGATGGATGGATTTTTTGGCGCACCGTTGATGGGTGCGGTTTATATGCCGATCAACTTTCGGCTGATTGCGGATGATTTCAATTACATCCTCAACCACGGCGGAGCCAAAGTCGTCATCGTCGAAGACGGGCTGGTTGAGAGCGTCAACAGCATTCGCAAACAATTGCCGACCGTGCAGCATTTCATTTCGCACAGTGACGAAGGCAAAACCTATGAGGAGTGGCAAGACTATGAAGCGTTGCTAAGTGCAGCAGCCAACGCCGCGCCTGTGCCCGCTGACGTAGATGAAAACGACACAGCCTGCATCCTTTACACCTCTGGCACTACAGGTCGCCCGAAAGGCGTGATGCTCACGCATCGCAATCTTTATCTCAACGCGATGAACTCGGTCATCGAATTCGGTATCACGCACGACGACGTATATGTGCATACGCTGGCGCAGTTTCACTGCAACGGCTGGGGGTTGCCCTACGCCGTCACCGGCGTAGGCGCAAAACACGTCATAGTCAAAAAATATGAACCGGCTGCGTTCTTTGAACTGGTCACCAAAGAGCGAATGTCGTTCGCCTGTATGCCGCCGACGATGATCAACATGGCATTGAATTATCCGCTGACGGATGAACAGCGCGCTGCCTTGCCGCGCAACGGCGTTCGCGTAGCCACCGCCGGTTCGGCTCCGCCGCGCGCCTTGATCGAAGGCATGCAAGAGCGACTCGGCTGGCAAGTGATTCAGATATACGGCCTGACTGAAACGTCGCCGTTCCTCACCGTCTCAAAGGTCAAACCGCACATGCGCGACTGGCCGCCCGAAGAAAAGTATCGCGTACAAACGCGGACGGGTTACGAAATGCTCGGCGTGCAAATTCGCGTCGTTGATGATCAAGGCCATGACGTAGCCCGCGACGGCGAGCAGGTCGGCGAAATCATCACGCGCAGCAACGTCGTCATGGCTGGTTACTGGCAACAACCCGAAGCCACCGACGCCGTGATCGTGGACGGATGGTTTCACACGGGCGATATGGCTACGCTGGATAACGAAGGCATGGTCGAAATCGTAGACCGCAAAAAAGACCTCATCATCTCGGGCGGCGAAAACGTCTCGTCCATCGAAGTCGAAGGCATGCTTTATCAACATCCCGCCGTATTAGAAGCCGCCTGCATCGGCGTCCCGCACGAACAATGGGGCGAAACCATCGCCGCGCTGGTCGTATTGAAAGACGGGATGACGGCTTCAGAAGCCGACTTGATTGCCTTCTGCCGCGAACGTATGGCGCATTTCAAATGTCCGCGTGTTGTGAGTTTCGTTGACGCTCTGCCGCGTACTGCGACCGGCAAGATTCAGAAGAATTTGTTGCGCGAGAAGTTTTGGCAGGGACGAGAGAAACGAGTAGGCTAATCGCAGCAGAAGTTAAGCCACATTGAGGAAACCCTTATGCAAAACACTTTTCGTTGGGATGTATTTATCAGTCACGCCAGCCGCGACAAAGCCCGCGTGCGCCCCTTAGCCGAAGCCTTGCGCGCCGCCGGACTCGAAGTCTGGTTGGACGAATGGGTGATTCAGCCGGGCGATCACATTTATCTTGCCGTCGAGCAAGGACTCGAAGCGGCACGTACGTTGGTGCTTTGCCTGACAACACAGGCGCTCACTTCTGAATGGGTGAAGCTCGAACGCGGCACTGCGCTCTTCCGCGATCCTACGAACAAAGAGCGTCGTTTCGTGCCGGTGTTGCTGGAAGATTGCAAACTGCCCGACGTGTTGAAGGGTTTCGCTTATGTGGATTGGCGCGACGAGAGCGCGGCGGCGTTGGAGAAAATCATTCAGGCTTGCCGTCCAGCGCAGCGAAAAGCGAAACGCAGCAAGACCGCGCCGAATGACCTGGAGCCGCCGAGTGGAGCGATGGGTTCTGAAAGTCCGCTTTATCTTGAACGCGCAGCCGATGCCGAGGCGATAGCAGCGGCGCAGCGTTCGCCTGCCACGCTCGTCATCAAAGCTCCGCGCCAGATGGGCAAGAGCAGTTTGCTCAATCGCTATTTGTTTGAATGTCAGCAAGCCGGGAAGCAAACCGCTCTGCTTTATCTTTCGGATTTTGAAGAGAGTGAACTTGCCGATTACCCGACGTTTTTGACGCAGCTTGCACAGGCCTTGTGGCAGGCGTTGGGAGAGCCGCCGCAAGCCGCTCCGCCGAGTTTGCGCAGCCAGCGCGAGTTGACGAAATATCTTGAACGCTCATTGCTCGCCGCGTTTGATGAGCCGGTGGTATTTGCCTTTGACGAAATTGATCGCGTGATGGGCCGCGCCTGGCAATCCGATTTCACCACGATGCTGCGCAACTGGCATGAGCGGCGGAGCAGCAATCCGCCAACGGTCTGGGCGCGGCTGGGAATGGTGCTGGTGACTTCGACCGAGCCTTATCTGTTCATCAAGGATTATGCACGCTCGCCGTTCAACATCGGCTTGCAAATCGAGTTGCCGCCATTTGACGAACAGGGTTGCCAAAAGCTGAATCGCCTGTATCAGGCCAGGTTGCGCGCGCCGCAGATTAGGCAAATGATAGAATTGTTGAACGGGCATCCATACCTGACGCAACTGGCGTTTTATCATTTGACTCGTCCGGCGGCGCTTGATTTTGCCGCGCTTAAAAGTACGGCGACGGAACGGCACGGGCCGTTCGGAGCGCATTTGCGCGCGTTGGAATACCGGTTGGAGGACGCCGGTTTGTTGGACGCGATGAAGGAGTTGGCGACGAACGGTACACAACCCGACCGTGACAGTTTTTACCGGTTGCATGGCGCGGGACTGGTAAACGAAACAGGCCGTCGCGTCACGCCTGCCAATCAGCTTTACGCGCGTTTCTTCGGAGTTTTGTGATGATTACACAAGCTGAACCCTTGCAACTCACCGTGGGCGGCGCGGTCAACGCGCGCACCGGCGTTTACATCGTGCGTCCCTGCGATGACGAATTGCTGCGCCTGCTCGAACGCGGCGAGTATTGCAATGTGCTGAGTTCGCGGCAGGTGGGCAAGACCAGTCTGATCAAACGCACGCGCTGGCGGTTGTGGCAAAAGGGCTATCACACCGCCGAAGTCGAAGTCGCCGGTTATCTCGGTTCGCCCACCGACGCGAGCGAATGGTATCAGGGCTTGCTCGACGGCATCGCCGACCAGTTGAAACTAGACGTAGATGTCGAAGCCTGGTGGCAGGCCAGCCGCTCTATCACCGCCAATCAAAAGCTCATTCAATTCTTCCGCGAAGAAGTCATCGCCAAACTTGCCCCGTTGGCCGGCGACAAACCCGTAATCATCTTCCTCGACGAAATAGACAGCACGCTCGCGCTCAAATACACCGACGATTTTTTCGTCGCCATCCGCGCGATGTATAACGACCGCGCCTCCGACCCGCTTTACCAAAAAATCGCCTTCTGTCTGGTCGGCGTGGCTACGCCCAACGAAATTATCAAAGAGAAACGCACTACTCCTTACAACATCGGCAAGACTATTGAGTTGCCCGATTTCGATCCTGACCGCGACGACCTGACGCCACTCTATCGTGCCACTCGTCCTGCGGACGTGGTGCAAGGCGAAGCGATTGTGCGCGCGGTCATGCGTGAGACGGGTGGGCATCCTTACCTGACGGCGCGGCTGTTGGATTTGCCTGCGGTGTGTCAGAGCGCGACGCCTGATACCGTGGCCGCCTTCGTCCGCGAGCAATTCGCCTCGCTCGATGAAGTCAAATCAGATACGCATTTCGACACGATGTTGCGCTTTCTCAACGAACGAGTAGATGACAAACGTTCGACGCTGGAAGTTTACCGAGAAGTGCTACGCGGCAAACTCGTGTCTGATCAAACCACGCCCGCACATCTAAACCTCAAGCTGATCGGGTTAATCAAACGCGACCGACGAGGGAATTTGGTTGTGCGCAATCCGGTGTATGCGAGGCTGTTTAATGAGACTTGGGTCGAGAGTGCAATACCTCCTGTCGAACAGCGTGTGCGGATCGAACGTCGGCGTGCACAAGTAGCTTGGCGCGTGGCAATCGTGGCGGTTGCACTACTGCTCCTAGGTTGGTTTGCAGTCTGGTATTTGGAGCGCCCAAAACGTTTGATTTTTGAAACAGCTAAACAAGGGCGAATCGTCACACGGGATGGTGAAGGCGCTTATGACATATATAAGAAAAATGAGTTCAAAGCAGGCGACCTTGTGAGTTATCACAGTGAATTGGTATTGATACTTGAGAATCAGGGAGAGGAAGTACTTAAACAAATTGCTTCTGATGGTTACAACCCGCCCGCAAGTGAACTGAATGAAGTAGCTAATCTGTATGATTGGCTCAATCAACTGAAGCCAGAAATGATTTATCAGGCTCGCAAGCATTACTTTCAAGGGCGTGTCGCTTACGAAGATAAAAACTGGAGTGGAGCCGAAAATGAATTTCAGCAAGCCCGGCGGCTCGATCCAAGTTGGGCATTGGCGGTGAATACTTTGGCACGCGTTTATATGCGGCGTAGAGATTATCATTCGGCGCTTAGTTGTTATGAAGAGGCGAGGCGTCTTGATCCGAAATGGATTGCTCCAAGCATCAACAAGTGCGTATTGCTTATTGAGAGCATCAAGGATTACGTCAGCGGGGAGCAAGCCTGCCGTGATGTCTTGCAACTTGATGGGGGCAGGGCTGCGGCTTTTTTTTACGTCGGCCGTGCATTGGAAGGTCAAGGCAACATGTGCGGTGCTTACGAACAATATCGCCTAGCCATCGAGAAAGCTGCCAACACGACAACCCCTGGTTTTAATGTAGAGCGGCTCATCACCACTATCTACAAGTTAGCACAGCAGTGTGCAGGCAGGTGAGGTCACGTAGTCTTCGAGTTTGGTGCCGTTTCATACGCACAGTGCGTTCATCGGATATGCTGTTTAGGAGCTGAGTCATGAGTCAGCAAACAACCACGCTGAAAATCACTGGGGTGCCAATAGAAACGCTTGAGGCGCTTGAGACGAATGCTCGTGCGTCGGGCATGAGTGTTGATGAGTATGCTTGTGAATTGATTGAAAAAGGCTTGGCTGCCCAAGAGCCAACTATTGATGAGATATTGGCTCCGTTTCGTCGTGAGGTTGAAGAAAGCGGAATCACTGACGAAGAACTGGATGAACTATTTATGGAAGCACGCCGCGACTATTACCGCGAGCAATCGGAGCGACAGTGAGAACTGATTCAGCAAGCGATTGGCAGGAGCGCGGGAAGCGCGTAAATTAACGGTTCAGAAAGTGAGGTAACTTATGAGCGAAGCAGTGTTGTTAGATCAGGCGGGGCTAGACCTACGCGGTTTGCTGACGGGCTTATCGCTGGGTCAAGCCGTGACTTTGGCAGAGACCACGGGTGAGCCGGTAGCCTTATTAGTTTCGCTACGCAAGGACGCGAATGGACACGCCGTCAAATCGGCAAAGATGCCAGTTGAGACAGAAGCGTGGCTGGCGCAATGGCACGAACTCGCCGCCGCGATTGGGCGGGAATGGCCTGCCGAGCTAAGCGCAGCAGAAGTGATAGCGGAAATGCGACGATGAAAACTCCCACAACAAAATTGGTAATAGACGCCAATGTGTATGTCTCTGCCGCTACTGCGAGCGAGCCGCAACACGTTGCCAGCTTACGTTTTTTGCAAGAGGTGCGTAACCAGGCCATTGCCGTATTTTGCCCAACTTTGATCTTGCCGGAATGCAGCGCCGCCATCAGTCGTCCAACTGGTAATGCCGCATTGGCAGCGGCTTTAGTGACCCAGATTCTAGAATGGCCGGGGTTGCAACTCGTCCCGCTCAGTTTGGCGCTGGCCCAGCGTGCGGCTGTCATTACGGGTGCGCAAAAGTTGAAAGGCGCAGACGCCGTTTACGTCGCATTAACCGAAGCGCAGGCCGACACATTGATCACCTGGGATAAAGAACTCTTGCAACGTGGCCCCGCCGTCGTCTCAACCCTAACGCCTGCTGATTGGTTGCAAGCCAACGTGCCACCGCCAAGTCTGCCGTGATGAAACAACTCATTTCTGTCGAAAACCTGCACACAAAGTTACGGCGCACATATTTCCGCGAACAATCAGAGCGGCAATGAGCAAGAAAACATAAGCGCGCAGGTAGGGCGGATTACTAATCCGCCCTACCTGCGCGCAGTTCATAAACGAAAACGAAACGCGCTTTAGTGTTTCGCCATCGCCGCGCAATGCGCAGCTTCGCCAGCCGTCGGCGCTGCGATTGAAACCGTGGAAGCGGCGGCTTCTGTGCTATGCTCGCCGCGCCTTTATGAAAGGAGGGCATATGTCGAATCAAGCACATAAATTGCAGGTCGTGGAGTTACAGCCAATCTGGGGGGCTAACTTGCTGGAAGAGTTTCGGCAAGAGTATTGGGCCGACCCTGAATTGACCGAGGAGCAGAAACGCTACCTTGACTCCATGGCGAATATCCCTGTGGAAGAGTGGGAACCGATTGAGTACAACGGGCCGTCGATTTCAGAAACAGTCATTGAAGATCGAGGGCCACGATGAAAGTCTGGTATACCGACACCAGTGCGCTGCTCAAACGTTACGTGAAAGAAGCGGGGAGTGACTGGTTGCGCGGAGAGTTAATTCGGTGCGAAGTGATCATTTCACATTTGACGCCGATTGAACTGACAGCGGCGCTGGGACGCAGATACCAACTGGGTAACATCTCGAAGTTTATTTTCTATCAGGCGCGCCGTGGCTTTATGGACCATTATGAGGCTGGGATATATCGGGTTATTAATTGGCAACAGCCGCTTTACGATGAGGCCATGCGGCTGACGTTTCATAAAGGTTTGCGCGCTTACGACGCCGTCCAGTTAGCCGCCGCTTTGCTTGCCAGCAAAAGCGTCGAGCGGAGCCGCTTTACCTTTCTCACGGCTGATTCCGCGTTGGAAAAAGTAGCGCAAGCAGAAGGTCTATCCACCGAGAATCCTTTGCGGCATTAGCCATCCGTTCAACACAACCCCGCAGTACCAACCTGTAGAAACGCGATGAAAAAACAATTCGCTAAAATCCTTGCTGTGAAATCAAATCGTGGCAACGCGGCCTAATACGCAATGACCTCTCTTATTTCCGTCGAAAACCTGCACAAAAGTTATGGCGCGCACGCTGCGTTGAAAGGCGTGAGCTTTGCCGTCCAGCATTCGCAACTCACGGCATTGATCGGGCCGTCGGGGTGCGGGAAGTCTACGTTGTTGCGGTGTCTGAATGGCTTGGAGCAATTCGATGAAGGGCGCATTTGCGTTGGCGCAATTACGCTGGAAATGCACGAGAGCAAACTGCCGAACGATCACGCAACCAGGCTGCGCAACTTGCGCGAACAGGCGGGGATGGTGTTTCAGAGCTTCAATCTGTTCCCGCATTTGACCGTACTCGAAAACGCTACGCTCGCGCCCATCGTAGTCAAAAAGCAAAGCCGACCTGCCGCCGAAAAGACTGCCCGCGAATTGCTCAAGAAAGTCGGCCTCGGCGACCGCATGGATTATTACCCCTCGCAACTTTCAGGCGGACAGCAACAGCGCGCAGCCATCGCCCGCGCGCTGGCGATGGAACCGCAAGTGATGCTGTATGACGAACCGACTTCGGCGCTCGACCCAACGCTGGTGGGCGAAGTGCTAGGCATCATGCGCCAGCTTGACGACGAAGGCATGACGCAAGTCGTCGTTACGCACGAGATGCGTTTCGCGCGCGAAGTCGCCGATCAGGTCATCATGCTTTCGGAGGGAGAAATCGTAGAAGCAGGCGAGGCGGAAGTAATTTTCACTGATCCCAAAGATGAACGGACGCGCATGTTTTTGAAGAACTTCCTGTAAGTCGAAAAGCGATGAAAGACCAAAGGGCAGAAAATCAAAAGGCAAAAGGCAGAAGGCCTGCAAATCAAAAGGCAAAAGGCAAAAGGCAAAAGGCAAAAGTGCGGAACTTTTTCTTTTCTATTTTTGCTTTCGCCTTGCAAGGTCTTGGGGCTGCGCGATTGCAGGTACTTTTGCCTTTTGCCTTTTGCCTTTTGCCTTTTGATTTAATCAGCAATTCACTGGCTGGAATTGGGCTTGCCAGACGCCGTCGCTTGCGACCTGCTTCACTTTTGCCTTTTGCCTTTTGCCTTTTGCCTTTTGCCTTGTCGCCCCTTCAAACAAAGGCGCAATCATCTTCTGACCTGCGCTGGGGCGGCGATGCCGAGGGTGGCGCGCCGTATCTTTTGCCTAATCCAAAAAAACCGCGCGAGATAGTTGGCTTTGAGATTGACCTGATGAATGCGCTCGCCGCGCAACTCAAACGCAAGTCGGTCTTCGTGCAAAATCAATGGGATGGCTTAGTGCCGGGCTTGCAGCGCGGCAATTACGAACTCGCCGTCAACGGCATTGAGATTACCGAAGACCGCAAGGAGCAGGTTAATTTCTCGATTGCTTATTACCTCTGCGGCGAACGCTTGAGCGTGCGCGTCGAAGAAAATTCCATCCAGACGCTCGCCGATCTCAAGGGCAAAATCGTAGGCACGCTCAAGGCTTCGCTGGCGCAACGCATTCTCGAACAGGCGGGCGGCATCAACGTTCGTTCGTATGAAAATCAAAACAACGCTTATGACGACCTCGCCATCGGGCGCTCGCAAGCCGTGCTGATGGACGAACCGATTGCCGTTTATTACTCCGCGCCCAACCCCAAACTAAAACTCGTAGGCGCGCCGATTGAGCAGATGGAATACGGCATTGCGGTGCGCAAGCGCGACGCGGCGCTGTTGCAACAGGTGAATGACGCGCTGCTCGCGTTGATGCGCAACGGCGAGTTGCAACGCATTTATGAAAAGTGGGGCATCTGGAACGCGGCCACCGCGCAACACTTTGAACAGCTGACGGGCGTCAAGGCTGCGCAGGCGGCTGACAATTCGGCGACGAATCAGGTCTTTCAGGATTTCACGCAAAACCAGACGCGCCAATTGACTTGGCCTGAACGCTTGCGACGTTGGTGGAGCTATCTGCCGCCGCTGTTGTTGATTGGCGCGCCGATGACGCTGTTGATCTCGCTGCTCTCAATGGTCGTAGCCGTTGTATTGGGTTTGGCGCTGGCGCTCGTGAATCTTTACGCGCCGCAACCCTTCGCGTGGCTGGCGCGTGCTTACGTCGAAGTGATGCGCGGCACGCCGCTGTTGATTCAACTCTATTTGATTTTTTATGGCTTGCCCAATCTCGGCATACGCCTGTCACCATTGGTCGCGGCGGTCGTAGGGCTAGGGTTGAATTATGCCGCTTACGAAGCAGAGAACTACCGCGCAGGCATCAACGCGATTCCGCGCGGACAGATGGAAGCCGCGTTGTCGTTGGGCATGACGCGCTGGCAAGCCTTACGGCACATCGTCGTGCCGCAAGCCGTGCGCTTGGTGATTCCGCCGGTGACAAATGATTTCATCGCGCTGTTTAAGGACTCTTCGATTGTGTCAGTGATTACGATGGTTGAGTTGACCAAAGTTTATGGGCAACTGGCTTCGACTTATTACGATTACATCGGCGTCGGTCTGATCACCGCTGCGATTTACTTCCTGATGGGCTTGCCCTTCGTCAGGCTGGCGCGCTGGGCCGAAGCGAAACTGGCGACGGATAAGCGAACGGGTATGACGACCTAACCCATCGCCAACAAACCTCAACACTATTCCTCTGCCCGAATTTTTTTGTCCGCGAAAATTTGTTTAGCCGCCGACGGCTTTGAGTACGCGCCCGACGAGGTGGTCAACGCGCCAGCGCGGACCGACGCGGTTGGCGAGCGAGAGCAGTTCAGCCCACCACAGCACGCGTTTGATCGTAGCTTCAGGGAACTCGTTCGTCGTCTGGTTGAGGCGGCGATAGAGTTCTTCGATGCTTTGTTCGCCGTGGTTCTCTAAGGCGAGCAGAATGCGTTTGGCGATGAGTTCATCGCCCAGCAACGCAGCTTGCGTGAGTCCCAGCGAACGCGCGAGTTCTTGCGCTACGTGTTTGTCTTTGAGGTCTTTGGCCGTCGCGCGCAAGTGTTCCATCCAGTGAAAGCTGTCTACCTGGCTGCGTTGATAAAAGTATTCGAGCAGCATCGGCCAGTTGCCGGTGACGGCGGTGACGCGCTCGCGTCCGGTTTCGTCAATATTGAAATCGCGGTCATCCAGCCATTGCCTGAGCGCATCGTCGTGCCAGGGCTTCAAGCTGTAAGTGACGCTATTTTTGCCAGGCAATAACTCAAACGCGGTGGACTGTTGATTGACCAATTGCCAGGCTTTGGTCGGATCGGCGACGAAGGCTAGCCGCACGTGTGAGTTTTGCGCGGTCAAGCTATTCAACGACTGATGGGCTTCTTCGATCCAGTGATCGTCCCATTCGCAGGTCGGCGGAACATAAAGCAACGTCGTACCGCTTTGCTGACGCGCGATGGCTTCGTTGAGTTGTTTGCTGAAGCCGGATTGCTTTTCGCCTTCGACGTTGACGAACAGGCCGCGCGGTGTGGCGACGTCGAGGAATTCGCGCAGGCTCTCAAGCCCCGCGCCTTCCGTACCGAAAATCACCGAGATGCCATTTTGGCGGCTGCGCAGTTCGTGCATTTCCTGCGCGGTGAGCGGACTGCGACGCGGCGAACCGGTGCGCGCCGCGCGAAACGTGGTGGGGTTATATTTTTGCGGCGCTTTGCGCGTGCGTTGCAATTCGGCGGCGATTTGGTCTTCGTTGCCGAGCAACACGGCGACGCCTTTGCTGCGCAACGTGTAACCTTTTTCGGTCGCGCGCAAAATTCCCAAGCCGACCATTTCATCCAAAATGACGGGCAGCGTGTTTTCGGCCAGCACCGATTGAAAGCCGTCGGCCCACCAATACAGAGCTTGCGCGGCGACCCACGAAACCGGGAAGCCATCGGTCAGGGCTTCTTCGCCGTTGTGCATCACGCCGTCGGCCATAGCGTAAGCAATCACGCCGTAACGTTCATCCACTTGTAAGGTCAGCAACAATCCGGCGCGAATCGCGGCGCGTAAGTCTTGGCTGCGATAGGCTTCATCCACATCTTCAGACGTGATGAAATAAGGCGGCCCGGCGTTCATATTCGGGCGACTGGGATTGCTCAGATATTTGAGCAGGTGATTGCAATAATGCTGAATCAGGCTCGGAAAATAATTGGTGCGCCACAAGATGCGGCGAATCAAGTCGGACGATTCAAAGATATAGCCCAGCGCGCGAATTGGTTCTTCGATCAGCTTGCGCGCCTCGTGCGCTTCGTGGCCGAGCAGCGGGCCGATGCTGATCGGCGTACCGAATTGCGCGAGCGGATGATCGGCGACGCGCGTCATGCGCGGAATGTTGTGTACGCCGGCAAACACGACTTTGAAGCGGCGATTGGTTTTTTCCATCAGGCCGCGCAAGCGTGAAGCGCGCACGAACTGTTCTTTTTCGTCGGCTTCGAGAAAGCGGTCGGCTTGATCGAGCATGACGAGAATGCGGCGTTGTTGATTGCCTTCGAGCCAGTCGCAAACTTGGTCGAGCAACGTGACAGCGTTGTCATAAGCGCCGCTCACGACCTTGAGCCGTTTGAACTCTTCGCCTAACAGCAGCCACAAATCATCGAGGCTGCGTTGCGTGCCGATGTTCTCGCCTTCGAGATCGAGGAAGATCGCCATCCGGCCTTTTTCGGCATCGTGGAAGTTGCGTTCGACATCGCGTAACAGTGCGGTCTTGCCGAGGCGACGCCCGCCATAGACGAAGCCTGAGCCAGTCGGACTCATGATGGACTTACGTTCCTGTATGCGGCCATAAAACATTTCGGGCGGCACGCTGGTCGCGGTGTAAGGTTCAGTCCAGGTAAAAGGCAGCGTGCATTCAAACAATGTATGCAGCCGTGGCGCGCGCTGGCCGTAAAGATAAAGCATCAAGACATCGTCGAGTACGACAATGGTTTGGCGACGGTCACGGCACAGACGCGCCAGCGCCGGACGCATTTCGTCATTCATCTGGCCGAAATAAAACACGATGACCGGATGCCCCAGCGCGGTGTCGCCGATGATTTGCAGTAACTCTTCTTCGCCCGGACGGTTCCAGACACACAGAATGCGATAGTGGCCTTTGGCCTCAGAACCGTAAGCGGGCACAGGCGAACGGTCGCGTCCATAAAGCGTATCAATCGTGAGATTGAGCCACATATTGCCGTTGTCGGTATTGATCTCGAGTTCTTTTTTCGTGAATCCGAGGAAGGGCAGAATCTGGTTGATCTCTTCTTCGCTGATGGTTTGCATGCGGCGCGAGTTGAACCACGCCGAAATCGCGCCCGCCACCGATTCGAGATCGAAATCTTTCAGCCGCAAGCCGCACAGGTCTGCTCCGGCACGCGCGCGCTGAATGATCGCGTAAAGCGGAACCTGTTTCAGGTATTCGCTCAACTCGCGCACTTTTTCAGGATAGAAGCCGGTCAGGTTGTCGCGCGTTTCTTCGCCTTCGGGCAGTTCCTGATTATCCAGCACCATCGCCAGATAATCTTCGGCGGTGACGAGATCGCCGCGTTCGAGTACGCGTTTGATTTGCTGGTAGTAGTAATGCTCCGGCCCGATGTTGGCGAGCTTCATCTTCTCAAGCACCGCGTGCATCGAAGCGTCGCGCTTGAGGTGCAGGGCTTCGCGGATGTTGTGCAACTGCTGATGCGCCGTGCCGAAGCGCAACATCTTGGGGATATCCATTCCGTCAATGAGCGCGGCGACGCGCAGAAAGTCTTTTTCCGGTACGTAACCGTAATCGAGCGCAGCCGTGATGAGCTTGCGGGTTTCTTCGATTTCCTGCCGCAAGACGGCGCGGCAATTGACGAGTTGCTGGTCGCGTTCGCGCACCATTTCGTCGGCGAGCGGACGTTTGTTCGGATCGTTCTCAATGAATTGAATGATGTAACCGGTCGTCTCGTGGTCGCGCGCGTCGGAGCGTTCGGCAAACGCGCGCCGCCAATCGTTCGGCAGCCCTTGCGCCATTGAGCGCAGCAGCAATTGTTGAATGACGGCTGGATCGGTGATCTCAGGCTTCCAGCGCCAGTTGACGGGAACCTGGGTCGTGAGCAGCGGCGCATAAAGCATGTGCCGCACTTTCGGTTCGGCCTCGCTGACCGAACTTTCGGGCGCGAGCAATTCGGCGACACCGCGCACCATCACGCGGCAGAAATTGAGTGCGGCGAGCGTCGCCACCGAAGCCTGTGAACGCGCTACGATGTCGAGTTCTTCCAGCACCTGCGCGTGCATCGGCAACAGCGCCTGGCGCAGCGGTTCAAACTGGTTGGCTTGCCCGCTGCTGGCGCTGCCAGGACGGGTTTCGGCCAGCGCCGTCCAACGGCGTGCGAGGTCTACGGCTTCGCGCGCGGCGTCCAGTATCTGTTTGAACGAATCGCCATCAATGTCGCGTTGTCCCATCGAACGTCCGATGAGTTCGCGGTCGGTGTGATTGATGGCCCGGCGAATCTGGCGTTCGTCCGTCCAATGTTTGATCTGGCGGCGCACCGCCGGAATGTCGCAGGTTTCAGACAACAGCACCGGCAACAGCGAACGCAACGAGCCGTCGGGTTCGCACCAGTTGCGCCACACATAAGTCGCGGGCGCGAAATCCATTTCGCGGAAGGGCGCTTGTTTCCACCAGAGTTCGACTTCGCGGCGCAACGCCATGAACTCGGCTTGCCAAGTGGTTTGATCCTGATTGGGTTTGTTCAAACTGGGGTCGAGCGGTTCCGCGTTATGGCAATGCCGCGCGATGGTTTGGCAATAGGTGTGTAAGGTCTTCAGCCCTTCGCATTCGGGCAGTTGCGCCAGCGTGCGCGGCGCGCGGGTCGCGGGAGCCAGCAAGGCGGCGCGACCGGAGGCGGCGGCGAGCATCAACGTGATGACGCGATTCCAATCACGATGCGGCGTGTTGAACCAGTTGGGCGTGCAAAATTTCAAATCGTTGCGCAACTGATGCGCGACTTCGCCTTCCTGATAACGAATGACGCGGCCCAGCACCGCCGCGCGAATCAAACTCGACGGCAAACAACTGCGTTCCTCCGGCGTCTGGCGTTCGAGCGAACGCGCCATGAAAAACGCGAGGCCGAAATGTTCTTCAAACAGCAAGCGCCACATCAAATCGCGCAGTGCGTTGCGGCGTTCGGGCGCGGCTCCGTTCTCGATGGCCTGCGCAATTTGCGAGGCCGTCACATCGGCCTGAAAGCTGTAAAGCGGTTGCGTCGCATCGGCGGCGAAATAAAACGGCGCATGCTTTTCTTCGAGCGTCAGGTAATAGCGCGACTGTTCGCTCTCGTCCTCATCTTCAAAACCTTGCGGTACGGTTTGGTAATCCTCTACGAACTCATTCTCAGGCCGTACTGCGAGCTTTGCCGTAGCGGGCGGCTGCGATTTCATCGGCGGCGGCGGCGCGGGCGGTGGCGGCGGTATGACAAACACCGGCGGTTGCGGAATGGCTGCGGCTGCTGGCGCAGCCCCGTTGCCGTTGCCATTGCCATTGTTGTTGAGGATGGCTTCAAGCGGCGGCAGTGTTTCGGTCTTGTCGAGTTCGAGTTTGATCGAAGCCGAAACCGTCACGTCAGGGCTTTGCTGATAGCCGGAAGTTTGCCGCCTTCTCGGTTGCGAAGGCGTATCCATAAAGTTGTCAGCCAGATTTCCCGTTGCGCTCAATTCGTGCAAAGGCCGTTGCCGCAGTGCCGCCAACAGGGCTTCGGTGTCCATCCCTTCCAATGAGGCTTCGGCTGAGGGGGGGGCTGAAGGGGCGGGCGAGTCTGCGGCTAACTCGGTGAACAAGTCTGCCAGAGACGTTTCGGGCGTAACTGCCGCAGCGCGTTCTGACAGTCTTCCTGTCAGCGATCCGTTTTTCGGGCTGTGATTAAAGTTTTCAGCAGCGGGCGGAGCAGGCGGCGGCACGGGCGGCGCGACAAACGCAGGCGCGGTGTTGACCGGCGGCGCTGGTGCATTCGCTGGCGCAGCAGCCTCTGACTGTCCGCCGAGTCCTTCGAGCAGTTTCGACCAATGCGAGAGCGCAGCCTGTGTGATGGTCGAACCGTTTTCTTCGCCTTGCTGTTCGCGGAGTTCGGCTTTGGCTTCGTGCAACTTGGCGGCTGCGGTGGCGGCTAGCGGCGCGGGTGTTGATTGAGCCGGTTTTTCTATGACGGGCCCAGCGGCTTCTTCCGCTGGCGCTCCTAACGAAGCGTGCAGCTTTTCAAACCAACTGGCATTGTCGGCGACCCTGCTGTCAGCAGGAGCCGTAATGATCGCCGGTTCGGCGGGCGCAGGTTCTTCTGTCAGTTGCCCGCTGTTGTTGAGGCGTTCAGAAAGCGAAGCCCAATCGAAAGTCGGGGCGAGCGGGCCGGAATTGCCCGACTTAACCGTAGGCGCAGTGCTGCCAGCATTATCAGGGACTTCCGCTTGTTCACTGGCAGAAACAAGCGGTGATTCAAAAGGGCGCGCGTCCGCCTTTAACTGATTAGCCTGAAGGTTAGGTTGAATACTGGATGACAGGTTGGCTGCCCCGCTGCCCCCGCTGGGAGCATTGGCACTTTCGTTGAACATCAGTTGGCCGCGCGCGGCTTGGGCGGCTAGCTCTTTGCCGAAATAACCTGCGACTTCTTCGCGCATGTTATCCCAGTCGTCGCCATCAAGGCTGTTCCAGTCTTCGGCCAGATGCAGCAACGCCTTGAACGGCGTCTGCGCTTCACTGAGCAATTGTTCTTCGTTGTGGGCGAGCGGTCCGCTGAAGCCCGCAATGGTTTGGTGCAACTGCGTAGCGCGCGCGTGGCATTCGACAATCGGCGCGAAATCAGCGCGCGTCTTGTGCGCCATCGCCAGCACGCGGTTGAGCATGTTGATCACCGGTTGGCGAATCTCAGCGGCGCGGCGCGTAGCAGCCTGGCGCGCTTCTTCGGCGCGGCGTTCTTCTTCGAGCTTGCGTTGGCGTTCTTCTTCGGCGCGACGCTCGGCCTCTTCGACGGCGTGGCACACGGCCAGCACGGCGGGTTCGAGCGTGAGCAGGTCGCCGATGTCTTCGAGCGGAGGGATGGAAGGCAGCGACAGTTCGCGGGCTGATTTGACGATCACGCCGCAAAACTCTTCGAAGTCGCGCCGGGTACTTTGTAACTCTTCGCTCAGCGTGAGTGACAAGGGCCGCCCGGTGTTTTCCATCGCCTCTGCCGCTTCTCGCAACATCGCGCCCAGTTGGACGAACTGGCTGGCCAATTCCTTGTAACGGCCTTCCAGTATTGCACGATTCAGTGGCATGTCAGTTTCTCTTTGGTCGGTTTCTCTTTTAGGAGTACGAAAATTAAACGATTGAATGCCGCACGAGCGCGCCGCAAACAAGTTTGAACGGTAGGGAATGCTAACGATGACCGAACGGGTTATCTGCCATAGATTAGTTGGCAGTTTGTCTCGGCAGGGGAAGCGTAGGAAAGAACCGCGTAGTGAAAACGGGTTCCTGACTTACTTAAACGATCTGTTTACCGAAGGGATTTGGATGGCACAGCTTAACTTGCCACTTAGATAGCAAGTTCACAGGCAAAAACCGAACCCTCTCACCTATCAACGACCTCGCACCGTGTCTGTTTTGCCCTTTGCCTGCACAACGAATTGTTGAAACTCGGAATGAATTGTTTGCGCTTGAATGGCAAACCATCTCAGGAAAGGCGGGCGCAATATAGTCAGTTGCCTGTGAAGAATCAACTCCTAAATTGCCTTAGTCGGCAAATGCTTGGGCTGAGCGCTTCGGCTTAACCGATTTAACATTTCGACGCATTCTTTTGCGCCGCGTTCAGCACAGGCAAGCGGCTGGACTTGCGCGGAAAAGTTACCGGCTGGATTTCAAGCGGCTCAATTTCTGCCGGACGCACCGGTCGCCCAGACCGCTGCGGTGTCATAGACGGTTCCGTCTCACCTTCATTCATCGAGTTTGGCATCGGTTTGGTTTCGGTGGGAAGCTCGCACGCATCGCGCTTCGGCGTAGGCGTTATGGTTGACCACGCGGGAGCCGCTGCTTGCGGCATTTCTATCGAATGCGGCAATTCCATCTTCTCAATGGCAGGCGTTTCTTCCGCCACGTCAGGTTGCCAACTGATGACGGGTTCGTGGGCGAACTCAGCTTCTTCGGCTTCGCTTTCAGAAACAGCGGCAACGTGAACCGGCAGCGCAGGTGTGATCTTCGCGCGCCGTTTCGCAGGCGCATTCGTCGCCTTGTTTACCGCCAGCACGTTCGCAGCGGGCAACGCCAGCGCGTCATTCGTTTGCCACGCACGGCTTACGACCGCAGCCAGCACCGATGCCTTTCTAAGCGCGCTTTCCGGCAACAACTCGGTCAGTGAACCTAAGCTCGCGCCCGCGAAGGCGATCACGTTTGTGGTGGTGAATGGTTTGATTTGATGGGCGATGGCTATGAGAGCCAATAAAACGAATGCGCGGATTGCCTGGGATTTCATCGTTTTTACCTCATCCCGTGGGGGAGTTTCTTGGTGTGGAAAACTAAACTTGCTGCTGCCAAACTGGTTGCGATGCTATTTGATACGCTGCGTGAGTGCAGTCGAATGCAACGAGGTTTCAGTTCCTGATAAGTATTTTCTTGTTACGGCGGCATTCTGAAATAGTTCCTGCGCGCTGTCTATCGCGGGGCATCATTTGTAAACGCAACGTAAAAACCCCGGCACGCAACGCATTTGGTGAGGTCTTGAACTGCGCGACGAATGGTTCACCAGCTTGATGCAGCTCGTCGAAAATCGAGTCGGTAATCATAGTTTTTCTTGAGCCATCAACTGCATCGCCGCCGCCGAAGGATATTTGCCATTACCCAACAAGATGCGGCGTTCGGCCAAGCGGTCTTCGGCGTTGAAAATGAGGATTAGTGCCGTGACTTCACCAATGTCGGTTAAAGGCTGAATCATTGCACCGTCGAGTTGAAAGTGTTCTGCCCAACGGTCAATGCGCGGATGGTAAAAGCGGGTGAGTTGGCGCGTAGGCCAATAAATCGAACCGAGGTCAGAGCCTTTGCTGTTATTGCAAAGAAAGCAGGCACAAGCCAGGTTGTCTGCTTCAGTTGGCCCGCTGTGTTTGACGCTGATAATGTGATCCATCTGATGGCGAAAATACACGTCATCCGCCGTTAGCAGGCAGTATTCGCAAATATAATCAGCGCGCGCCATGACCGTGCGCCGTAATTCTTCGCTGATATAAGGTGTCATGCTTGCAAAAGTTGGTGAGCGCGCGCTTTCGCCATCCGCATCAAATGTTCAATCTCGACGTAATGATTCAACTCGGACTGTTCTTCGGGTGTCAGGCCAGTCGTTTTTGAGCGAAACACTAAATCTTCGACGCGTGTTTGTGCTATGTCTGAAGGACGGAACGCGGCTACGCTTTCCGGCGTAGTGCCTGCCGCAATGAAATTGACGATTTCTTCGTAAGCCCTGATTGCTTCCATGGATTACCTCTCTACTTCGCGGGCGTAAGCTCCACCTTGCGATACATCACCTTCGTATGATCGCCTTGCAGCATGATCGGGCCGGGCGCGGCTTCGTCGCTGTCGAGCGCGCCGCCCGTGATGCCGGGGATGGTTTCGTTATCAATGATGGTTTGGCCGTTGAGCGCGACGGTGACTTTGCGTCCGATCAAGGTGATGTCCATCGTCTGCCATTCGTTGGGGCCTTTTGCTGCGTTCACTTGTGGCTTGTGCCAACCGTAAACCGAACCCATGCGCAAGCTGTCAGTCACGAGTCCCGCGAGGTCGCTGATTTGCACTTCGTAACGTCCGCGCAAATAAACGCCGCTGTTGCCTTTGGCGGGAACTTGAAACTCGACGTGCAATTTGAAGTCGGTGAATTTCTGTTCGCTGAGGAGGTCGGTGCAAGGCGCACCATTGACTAACATGCCGTCGTTGATGCTCCAACAGTTGCCGTGTTGGTTGCTGCGCAGCTTCCAGCCGTGCAGGTCTTTGCCGTTCATCAATTGAATCGTCTTGCCCCACGCGGGCGCTTTGGCTGTCAACAAGGCTGGCGCGCGTACGGCCGACCACGACACGGTCTTGCCGGTTTCGTCCGTCGTAGTCCCGCTCAATTTGTCGCCTTCGAGTTTGCCGGTGAAGACGAGTTCGGCGGGTGCTGCTTCGTATTGCTTCGGAATCGCAATCATCAGTTGTCCGTTTTGGTATTCAGCTTTGGTTGCGTAACGCATGCTGCCAAAGCGGCCTACGAAACTCGCCATCAGCTCGCCTTCCTTGCGCAGCCGAATCTCGAACCACGAAGGATAACTGCCGCCCGTCGGCGTTTGTACGGTCGCGTCCCAACGTCCGAGAATGGGGTCGGCGGATTGCGCAAAGGCGGTGAGCGAAAACATAAAAAACGTCAAAGCGAAAAACGAAATAATCTTTTTCATGATTTTGAATCGGCGAAGCCTATGGAGTGCGGTGGCCTGACACCGCTTTGTTACACACATTTTGTTTGAGAACGAATGGAGGACGACGAAAGCTTCGGCTGTCTTCATTGAGCTTGTCGCCCAATGTGAATAACAAAGCGGTGTCAGGCCACCGCACTCCATAGGCTTCGCCGCACTTGAATTATTTCTGCGCGACGTTATCCAGCTTTGGCGCGACGCCGAGGTGGTGCATCAGGAAGGCGTATTGATCCGCCGTGCCTTCGATCTGTTTCGCCGTACTGCTCGCGCCGTGGCCTGATTTGGTTTCGATGCGAATCAGCACGGGCGCTTCGCCGCGCTGTTTTTCCTGCAAGGTTGCAGCGTATTTGAACGAGTGCGCAGGCACTACGCGGTCGTCGTGATCGGCTGTAGTCACCATCGTCGCGGGGTATTTCGTCTCTTTCAAATTGTGTAGCGGCGAATAGGCATAGAGTGCCTTGAATTCCGCCGCGTTGTCGCTCGAACCGTAATCGGCAATCCAGTTCCAGCCGATGGTGAATTTGTGGAAGCGCAGCATGTCCATCACGCCTACGGCAGGCAGCGCCGCGCCGAAAAGTTCAGGGCGTTGATTCAAGACCGCGCCAACCAGCAATCCGCCGTTCGAGCCGCCTTGAATGGCAAGCTTTTTCGATGACGTGTATTTGTTCGCAATCAACCATTCCGCCGCCGCGATGAAATCGTCGAATACGTTTTGCTTCTTGAGCTTCATACCCGCCTCGTGCCATTTTTCGCCGTATTCACCGCCGCCGCGAATGTTGGCCGAAGCGTAAACGAATCCGTTCTCAAGCAACGCAATGCGCAACGCGCTGAACGTCGGCGAGGTCGTGATGTTGAAGCCGCCGTAGGCATAGAGCAGCGTCGGATTCGTGCCGTCGAGTTTCAGCCCTTTCTTGTAAACCAAAAACATCGGTACGCGCGTGCCGTCTTTGCTGTTATAGAAAACCTGTTTGGTTTCAAAGTCGGTGGCTTTGAAACCGGGAATGTCTACGGTGCGATGCAGCGATGACTTTTTCGTGGCGATGTCATACTTAAAAGTCGTCTGCGGATAGTTCAGCGACTGGAACGAATAGAACACGAACTTGTCATCGTTGTTGCCGCCGAATCCGCCCGCCGTACCGACACCGGGCATGGTGACTTCGTTCTCGAGCTTGCCCGCGAGGCTGTAAACATAAGCCTTCGTCGTCACATCTTTCAGATAAGTCGCAAACAACTTGCCGCCCGCCGTGCCTGCGTTTTGCAGCGGCTCAGGTTTTTCCGGCAATACGTCAGACCAGTTTTTCGTTGCCGGATCGTAAAGCGCGACTTTGCCGTTCGGTGCATTCTTATTCGTCTCG
The DNA here is from genome assembly GCA_043718445.1 of Acidobacteriota bacterium. GTDB lineage: Bacteria > Acidobacteriota > Blastocatellia > RBC074 > RBC074 > JACPYM01. Next base: position 25,991 of record JAYSVR010000517.1, read on the forward strand.
ATCAGAAACTTGCTGTCGAGGTTATCAATCACGCCGAACGAATCATTCGTGATTTCGCCGACCAGCGGCGTAAAGGTCTTTTCGCCCTTCGACAAATCGCGGAAGAAAAGCGCGTTGCCATCCTTGCCTTTGCCGCGATCTGACATGTTGAGAATGGCAAAGCGTTCGTCTTCGGTGGTGCGAACCTGATGGAAGCGTTGCGGGTTGGCTTTGTCTTCGTAAACCAATTCGTCGGCTTCCTGCGCCGTGCCGACCTTGTGAAACCAGACTTGATGGTTTTCGTTCTTCGCCGAAAGTTCGTGTCCCTTTTCAGGTGCGGGGTAACGGCTGTAGAAGAACCCATTGCCGACCCAGGCCGCGCCAGAGCTTTTCACCCATTCGACCTTGTCAGTCAGCATTTTTTTGGTGGCAACTTCCATCACCTGATATTCCTGCCAATCCGAACCGCTTTTCGAGATGCCCACGATGGCGTATTTCGCGTCTTTCGAGAGCGCAAACGTACCCAACCGCACCGTGCCATCGGCTGACCACTGGTTGGGGTCAATCAGCACGTCGGGCGTACCGGTTAAACCCTTTTGCACGTAAAGCACGCTCTGGTTTTGCAAGCCGTTGTTCTTGCTGAAAAAGTACAACTCTCCCTTGCGAAACGGAGCGCCGATCTTGGGATAGTTGAAAAGCTGTTCGAGCCGCGACTTGAGTTTCGCGCGATAGGGAATCTGATTGAGGTGCGCGAAGGTGACTTTGTTTTGCGCTTCGACCCACGCGGCGGTCTCGGCGGAATTGTCGTCTTCGAGCCAACGATAAGGGTCGGCAACTTTGACGCCTTGATAATCGTCAACGTGGTCTACTTTGCGGGTTTGGGGATATTGCATTTTTTGCGCTACGACCGTCAGGCCGAATGCAGCAAAGGCCAACGCGGCCAGCAGAAAGATACGAGGCTTTTGCATAAGTTTGCTCCTGGTTGATTGCGATAGAGATTGGTGACTGGCGAGACAATAGCACTAGCGAATTGGCTGTCGCAAAAGGTGAGGGTGTTTAGTGGTTAAAGATTTAGCCCACGCCAATCAAAGGTTGTTCGTCACGCTCTTCGGCATCTTTCGAGTCGCCTTTCAAGGCTTCGAAGATAATACGCTCAGTGAATTGATCGAAGTATTCGTTAAGGGTTTCCTGAAGAGCCGTGAATTCCGGCCAGAGGATTTCTTTTTCAAACCGCTGCGAGATTCTCGCCATAACAGTGGTTCTGCGCTGTCCCCGATACCGGTAAGGATGGATTCCATATCGCCTTAACAGTGCCATGAAAAGCTTGCGTGACCATTGATCGGTCAGCGTAAACCGGAATTCAATCGCAGGGTCTTCGCGTTCAATCTGATGCAGCCGATCCGTAATTCGCTCGCGCGCGAGTTCAGCCGCCATCTTCTCGCCAGCCGTTCCGGCCCGAGCAAATAACGCTTCGATCTTCTGCAATTTTTCAACGAGTTTTTCTTCTTCCGTCATCGGATGATTATCCAGCCTGCAATTCCATCAACGTAATCTCCGGCGGACAGCCATAACGCAGCGGCACGACCACCGTCCCCAAACCGCGATTCACATAAATTTGCGTATCGTCCACCGCCGCATAACCGCGCAATAAACGACGGCTGCGGCGTTGCAGCCAGCGGCGGCGTTCGGGCCTGCCGGTAAGCAGTCGCCAGTTGATTTGTCCGCCGTGCGTATGCCCTGACAGCACGAGATCAATTTTGGCGCGGGCGGCTTCGCGGATGATGGCGGGGTTGTGCGAGAGCAGGATGCGCGTTTCGTCCGGCGAAGTTCCCACCAGCGCGGCGGCGAGGTCGTCGCGTTTGACCGCGATGTCGTCAATGCCGAGCAACTTGATCGAAGCGTCGCCGCGCGTGAGCGTGATGTGTTCGTTGATGAGTACGGTAATGCCGACGGTGCGCAAGGCTTCGGCCATCTTGTCGCCGTCCGTCCAGTGATCGTGATTGCCGAGAATGGCGAAGACTCCGAGCGGAGCGCGCAATGCGCCGAGCGCGCGCGCTGCGCCCGCGATGTAATCGGGCGAATGCGAAATGTAATCGCCCGTCAACGCAATCAAATCTGGTTGCAAGGCGTTCGTGAAACTTACGGCTTGTACAATTTCGGCTTCGCTCAGAAACGGGCTGTGGTGTATGTCGGAAAGCTGCGCGAGTTTGAGTCCGTGAAAGGCTTGGGGCAGTTTCGATAAACGAATCGGGAAGCGCGTCAGTTCAAAACAATGAGCTTCGACGGCAGCAGTTTGCATCAATGTACGAATCTGGGCGCGCAACTGTTGCCGCAAGAGGGGACGTTCGGTGCGCCGGTTACGCAGGCGCGTCAAAACATTTGTTTTCATCCAGCAATCACTCAGTCCGAAAGTTCAGCACTCTTTAAGATCGCTACTTTCGGCGGGGGAGAAGGCAAAATGTCGTCGCATTTTGTTCTTCAGTAAAGTTATGGGGTAAGCGTGGAGTAAGGGATTCAAGAACGCGGCGGATTATACGCAGTCGGCATGAGGCAAGCAATCAGTAATCTCTCGCCAGGGCTTGTCAGACGCACCAGAAAAAAAGGCCATCCCTTCAAAAGAAAGGATGGCCTTGATGAGTCGCTTGTTTGACGCTGTATCAATAACTGCTTCAATACGGCGAAGTGAACGGGCAGGGCGTAGCTGATACGACCGGTCCGTTGTTGTTCAACGCATCAATGCAATTTTTCAACGCTTCCTGGGGCGCACGGTTCGGGTCGCCTGAGGGCGTGTATCCATCGGCTCCGAGCGCGGCGTTGGCGGCGTTGACCAGATTGCCGACCGTCAGGCCGGAACACAGGTCGAGCGCGTTGCCCATCACAAAGTTTTTGCGCAGGTTCAGCGTCATGGCTGCCAGTTGCGCCGAAAGCATGTAAGACATGTTGACGGCGGTGGCAGCCTGCAACCAGGTATTCAATTGCGCCGCCGAAGTCGGATCGAACGGCGTCCCATTCGCATTTACCAGATTCAACGCAGACAACGCGGCCAGATCGGCAGCAGTAATCAGCGCCTGCCCATTCTTGTTGCCCCAGAATCCGATGGTCTTGCCTCCGCTCGGAGTCTTGCAGTAGTTGCCGAAATTACGCGTGTAATTATTCGAGGCATTGTTGCAACTGACCGTGAAGCTATACGAGGTCGGTGTCGTTGCCACCCACGAAGCGCCCGCCATGACTTCGGTCACGGTGTAACTTCCCGACGGCAGATTGGTGAAGCTGTAAGCTCCGCTGCCGTTGGTGAATTGCGTCAGGTTTACTGGCCCAGTGAGCGTTACCTTCCAGCCAGCCACGACTTGTCCGTCATCGTCCTGTCCGTTGGCGTTCGCGTCATAGAACTTCTTGCCGCTGACCGAACCGGTGGTGCAATCGTTGACCGTGACGGCAAAGTTGCAGGTAGCAGTTAAGCCCGCCGCATCCGTGGCCGTGCAACTGACCGAGGTCGTACCGATGGGGAAGGGGGCGCTCAAATCACGAGTGCAATTAAGTGCCACGCCAGGGCAATTGTCGGTGGCGCTTACCGGTACGTTGACGTTTGCCGCGCACTGGCCCGGCGTATTGCACACGACGATGGGTTGCGCTGGGCAAGTGAGTTTCGGGGCTTCGCAATCGTTTACTGTCACATTGAAAGTGCAAGTCGCCGTGCGTCCCGAAGCGTCAGTGGCAGTACAAGTGACAGGTGTCGTACCGACGGGGAAGCTCGCACCCGACGCGCGAGTGCAGCTATAGGTCACGCCTGGGCAATTGTCAGAAGCGCTGACCGTGAAATTCACCGCCGCATCGCATTGGCCTGGTGTGTTGCAAGCCACGACGGGTTGCGTCGGACAAACCAATTGCGGGTCTTCGCAATCGTTGACCGTTACGTTGAAACTGCAAACGGCTTCGTTGCCGATGGCGTCCTTCACTTTGCAGGTGACTTCCGTCACGCCGCGCGTGAAAAACGTACCGGAAGCAGGGCTACAAGTCGGAGCGCCTACGCCGGCACAATTGTCGCTGACCGTGGGCGTGGCATAAGTCACTATGGCTCCGCATTGTCCTGCGGTGTTGCAGGCAGGTTCGACCGTCGGACAAGCAATCGTCGGCCTTTCGCTGTCAGTGACCGTTACGTTAAAGCTACAAGTGACGACCGTTGGCGTTGCCTGAGAGTCAGTGGCCGTGCAAGTGACAGAGGTCGTGCCTACCGGGAAGTTCGAGCCAGTATTCGGAACACATACGACCGAGACCGGCGGGCATCCGCCCGTCGCGGTGGGAACTGCGTAACTTACGACAGCGCCGCAAGCGCCCAGATCGTTGCTTTGCGAGATGTCGGTTGGGCAGGTGATTTGGAGTACAGAGCATATCGGGGGTGGCGTCGGCGTAACGGTGATGCAGTCCTTATCTTCTCCATAAGTGGCGCACCCATTACTAAAGTTGTTGGCACGGAGGTGTACCTTGTCTTCGCCGTTGGGGCCACGTGCATCGAAGGTATTGGCATTGTCGCAATCTTGGTTGGCATCGCATTTGTAGCTGATCGGATACGTTAAGCAGGCCGGGTTAGGCATTGTGAACTGGCTAACGGCGTAAATGCGCGGGCTGGTCAGAGGATCGCTGATCAGATTAGCGATGAGACAGAAATTGCCAGTAGGAGTGCTTTGGATGAACACTTTGATTGATGGCCCGGAGCATTCAGTCACACCCGTGATCGTCATGCCATAGGTACCACCCTGGACAACCTCCCAGTTAAAGGTTCCAGCGTTTTGTTGTGTGCCAGCAAGGCAACTAGGGTTAGGCGTGATCTGGGTCACTGTGACTCTGCCATTCCCTTGTGCAGAGGGCGCGACAGTTGCGCCAAAGTTCGTGGTTGGTTTTACTGGGGCGGGTGGCACCGCCGTAGTAGAAAGAACGGAAGCGCTAGTTGGCTTGACGAAACTGATAATGTTCCCTGCGCCAGCCTTGGCCGATTGCCAGTTCCAAACCATTGCCGTCAAGGTTAAGAACAAGATGGTAAGTGCGATACTCGCAGTTTTTGAACCCGTAACTTTGCGGGTTTGCGTGGTGATTTGGGTAACGAAAGTTTGTCTTTGAGGTGTCATGACATATCTCCTGATTACTGGCCTGAACCAGCAAATGTTAGGGTGAGTTAGCTGGACTCTGATTGCATGAACCACTGCGGGCTAAGGCAGTGGGGGTGTTGTTACTGGCTTAACGAACTCAAGGTAGCGCCTCTAATTACAGTTAAATCAGTTATGAGAATGCGTGGCCGATGTTTACTCACTCAATCCACCTGAATCGTTTCGATCACCTGTAAACAAAGGATGGTTGTTGACGTTGCGTCGCCCGCTTGGCCGGAGCGCGAGAGGCACCTCGCGTGGTCTTGTTTACGGTCGCCGCTAAAAATTAAGTTTGCTCGTAGCTTTTGTGTCAGTACGAATTGTTGAAAAGCGTAGCCGTTGGTCCGGGGCTAACAGACCGACTGCATCAACAAATCGAAATTGCGGGGTTGGTTCGATTTGCTTATGGCATTTCAAGCGCCAGTGAAAAATAAATGGTTCAGTGGCGGTACTCTGAATGTGGTGGGTGAAAGCCTTGAATCCGCTGTTAGAACTTTATCCTCTCGTTCAACAAAGACAGATAGTCGCTTGCCTGACCCGTTGCTGCCTAAGAGGGTGCTTGTGACTTGGTCTGCTCACAAGTTGACTGGTTCAAAACTTACACTTTCAATCTCGCCCTGCGGCATTATTCACGATATGGAGCATGAAGCAACACGTCACAGCTACAGTGTAATTATTCCCTTACTCAATGAGGCAGCGCAGATTGCTGATGCCTTAACCGCGTTAGTGCCGTTTACCCAAACCTGCGAAATCATTGTGGTGGATGGCGGCAGCCGTGATGCAACCGTGGCTTTCGCGCGCAGCTTTGATGGGGTGCGCGTGATTGAGTTCGGACAAGCGCAACGCGCCGCGCAGATGAACGCGGGTGCAGCCGTCGCGCACGGCGAAGTGTTGCTGTTCCTGCACGCCGACGTACGTTTGCCGCACGACTTTATCGCAGCCATCCAAACGGCCTTGCGCGACGCCTCGAACCATAAACGCTGTGTGGGCGGATGTTTTGCCTTTGGCTTTCCACCTCACGTTTCACGAGCATTGAAAGTTTATGCGCGCGGCATCAATTGGCGTACGCGGTGGGGCTGGAATGCGACGGGCGATCAGGCCATTTGGGTACGCCGCGAGGTGTTTGAGGCCATTGGTGGTTTTCCGCTCGTCCCGATTATGGAAGACCTCGAATTCTTTCAATCGCTCAAACAGCGAGGCCGTGTCGCTTTGTTATCGCAGCGCGTCACGGTTTCGCCGCGTCGCTGGCAAAAACATGGTTTGGTGCGTACGGCGTTGTTGATGTATGCGCTGCGCTTCGGCCATTGGCTGGGACTCTCATCCGCCGCGTTGAAGCGGTTTTTCTTAGACGTACGCTAAACGGCTTACACGTAACTCTACGTGCTTTCCTAACTCTCTCTGTGACTCACGCAAACCGTTGTCAGCCGTTGTCCTACAAGTGTAATTATTCGCAAACTCACCCACCTTGCGGCACACACACCAGCAGTAAACACACCTACTGTTCACGTAGCGCAAGCGCCTTGCGTTACTCGCCTGCTTCACTTTTCGTTGCGTTCACGAAACCCCAAGGTAATTCGTTGAATGCAAGGAGGTCACAATGCCTGAAACCGTTTTCAGTAATCCCCGGCAAGGAGCCTTCAGTTCTGCTGTCACTCAATTGCGGCATGCACTTCACTTCGACCAAGCGGTCGCGGCCAATGCCTTTACCAATCCTGCGATAACGTTTGAGCTATACGCGGTCGAGCCTGAATCAGAGGAAACGTCGCAACAACCAATCGTCGCGCCGCGCAAGAGCGGAGCGTTGCCGCCTTTGTGGCAGCTTTTTCAGGCGGTGCATAAAACCTCGCCCTTGCCACTCACAGCTTTTGCCAATCCGGCAGTGGTTGAATCGCAACCGCTCAACTGGGTGATGGCGAATCAGGAGCCGCAATGTAAAACGCGCCGCGCTCAAAGACCGGTTGAAAAGGAAGCCGCTGAAAGTTGGCACGATCACGCGCAGGCTTATTTCAGCACCGGACAATTCGATTCCGCGTTGGATTGCGCTGAGCAGGCTTTGCTTTCAATGCCGAATAACCATGCGGTGTGGCGTTTGCGCGGTACGGCGCTGTTGTCTTTGCACCGTTGGCGCGAAGCTGCGCAAGCCTTTCAACGTGCCGTCGCCGCCCGCGCGCAAGACGCCGAAGCCTGGCTCGGACTCGGTCGCGCGCAGTTACAACTCGGCGAATGCGAAGCCGCGTTGCAAAGCCTGAATCACGCGCTGGCACAGATTCCGAATTATTTTGAAGCGCAGTTTTATCAAGGCCGTGCTTACTTTCAGTTGTTGGATTACGACCAGGCTTGTGCGAGTTACGCGCGCGCGGCGGCGCTCAATGCCGAAGAGCCTGTGTTGTGGTGTGAATACGCTGAGGCGTTGATGCGCGCGCATCAGCCTGAAATCGCGCTGGAATGTTGGGAAACCGTCACGCAGTTGCAACCGACCAACGCCGATCACTGGATCAGTTACGGCAGCCTGTTGCGCGAAATGTTGCGGCCTGCCGAAGCGATCAACAGTTACGACATTGCGCTCGAACTCGCACCGCAGGATTTTTTCGCATGGTTCAGTCGCGGCCTGGTGCTGTCAGACATGGCGCGTCACACAGAAGCAGGGAAGAGCTTTGAACGCGCGCTGTCATTGGCTCCGCACGATGCCGCCGCGCAACACCAACTCGCGTTGACCTATTTGCCGCGCTTCTTGTCGGCGCTGGCCGAAGGGCACGTATTCGACGCGCGTGAATTCTGGCAGCGCGCCGTCAGGCTCGGACGCGAGTCGCGTTCTGCCGATTGGCACGACCTGGAACTTTATTACCTGCAACGCGCCGCCGCGCTCGGCCACCAGCAACTGGTCAAGGCGCTGCTCAATCGTTTGGACGGCAATGCGCTGCTCGAACCGTTGCGCCATGCGCTTGATTATTTGCACACCCACAATGCCGAACGCTGGGCGGCGTTATCTGATGAATTGCGCGACCAGGCTGAACGCTTCGTGCAAAGCCTCGGCCCAAGCTTTGGTTCGATGAGTTTGCCCGCGAGTGCTTAAGTTTTTTCTGTCGAGTTGACTCCTTTCATTGCCTATTCTTTTGACTGCGTGTTGCTGAAGCGATTCAGCAACACGCAATTTTTTTGGAAGCGCGGGCTGGCCCTTTAAGCTACTTTTTCTCGCTATCTAAAGCGCGCAACGGAAACAACGCCGAAGGCTGATGTTCGCGCGTCATAATCGCTTCGATACGTTTGACGAGGTCTGGATGTTGCGCCGCTACGTCGCGCGTTTCGCTCACGTCGTTTTTTAAATCGTAAAGCTCAAGCGCCGAAACGCTGCGGTGCAAATTGCGCCGCAAGCCTTTCCAGTCGCCCAGCCGCACGGCTTGCTGTCCGCCGTATCCGCCAAAATCCCAAAACAAAAACTCATGGCGTTGCTGCTTGCCCTTGCCCGTCAACGCAGGCAACAAACTCACGCCATCGGTCGCAGGCGCTTTGACGCCCGCCACGTCACACAGTGTCGCCAACACGTCATAATTCACCGCAGGCAATTCGTTGACGCTGCTAGCTTTGATCTTGCCCGGCCAGCGCGCGAGGAAGGGAACACGAATGCCGCCTTCGTATACGCTGCCTTTGAACGCGCGAAACTTGCCCGTCGAACCGAAGAACACGTAATCCAACCCCGCCAATCGTCCCGGCTGAAATTCAAAGTCCTTTGTCACCGTACCGAACGCTCCGCCGTTGTCGCTGGTGAAAACGACCAGCGTGTTGTCGTCGAGTTTGAGTTCTTTCAACAACGCGAAGATGCGGCCTACGCTGCGATCCATGCGCGTAACCATCGCCGCATAAGTCGCGCGCGGCTTCGCGCAGGCGACGTAACTGCCTTGCGCCGCCGAGGGCGGATCCTCAGGGAACGCGCCGTCATATTCGCGCAACGAATCTTCCGGCACTTGCAACGCGAGATGCGGAATCGTGAACGGCACGTAAGCGAAAAACGGCTTGTCTTTATTCACGCGAATGAATTGCAGCATTTCGGCTTCGATCAAATCGTGCGAATAGTGCTTGCCGGTAATGCCGCGCGCGTTGCCTTCGAGTGTGACGCGTTCGCGGTTGCGCCACAGATGATCGGGATAAAAGTTGTGGGCTTCGCGCTGACAGTTGTAGCCATAAAACAAATCAAAGCCCTGCGCATTCGGGCTGCCGGTTGAATCAACGAACCCCAAGCCCCACTTGCCGAATGCGCCCGTCGCGTAACCTTTCGCCTTGAGCAACTCAGGGATCGTCACTTCACTGGCGGGAATCGGTTCCTGTCCTTCCGGCTTGAACTCTTTGTTGTCGCGTATGTAGGCATGCCCGCCGTGCTTGCCCGTCATCAACGCACACCGCGAAGGCGCACACACCGGGCTGCCCGAATAAAATTGCGTAAATCGCATCCCCTCGCGCGCCATCCGGTCGAGATACGGCGTACGGATTTTGGTGTTGCCGTAACTCCCCAAATCTCCCCAGCCTAAATCATCAGCCATGATGAATACGATATTGGGCGGACGCTGCGCCGTTGTTGTTGTAGTCGTCACACGATCAGCCAACATCGGCAAGGCTAATGCGAGCAAGAGCAAAATGCGTAAGCAGGAAATCAGTTCGTGTCGTCTTGGTTCAAGGTTTTTCATAGGGGTCAGTGAAAGTTAAACGTGAGAGGTTGCCGTTTGCTGTAACCGCTCTTCAATCCAACGGCGCACCATGACTTGATATTCAGGTTCGCCTTCCG
>JAYSVR010000518.1:0-11485 GCA_043718445.1 Acidobacteriota bacterium
AGGGCTACCTCGGCATTGCGCCCGTTGGTGATGATTAGCCCATTGCCAAGGTAGCCCTCGCTAACGGTCGGGCTACGGACACGACGCGCGCATCTGCAACTGGCTATAAAGAAGGGCTATTCCGTCGAAACGGCTTCGGCCTGCCCTTCCAACGCCGCATGCAACGTATGCCACGACAGGCTGGCGCATTTCACCCGCGCCGGAAATTCGCGGACGCCCGCAAAAATCTTCAGCCGTCCCAAATGATTTTCCTGCGTTTCGGGGTCGAGTTCGCCTTTCACCATTTGATGAAATTCCGTGAACATCGTGTCGGCTTCGGCCTTCGATTTCCCTTTCACCGCCGCCGTCATCATCGAAGCCGAAGCCTTTGAGATCGCGCAGCCCGAACCTTGAAAGGCGATGTCTTTAACGGTGTCGCCGTCGCATTCGAGATAGAGCGTCAGCCGGTCGCCGCACAACGGATTGTGGCCTTCCTGCGAGGTCGTAGCCGTTTCCAGCACCTTGAAATTGCGCGGCTTCTTGTTGTGATCGAGGATGACTTCTTGATAGAGGGCGTTTATCTCAGACATAAGCTAGTGGCTAGCAGCTAGTGGTTAGTGACTAGCGGCCTGAACTAGCCGCTAACCACTAGCCACTAACTAAAAATTTGAGTTACTTTTTGAATACCTTCGGCCAGCGCGTCAATTTCGGCTTTCGTGTTGTAAAAGGCGAACGAAGCGCGAGCAGTAGCAGGCACATTGAAGCGTTGCATGACGGGTTGGGCGCAATGGTGTCCGGCGCGAATGGCGATGCCGTCCTGATCGAGAATCGTGCCGATGTCGTGCGGATGAATGTCATCCAGCGTGCCTCTGAGTACAAACGACAACACACTCGCCTTTGCTTGCGCGGTGCCGATGATTTTTACGCCGGGCAGCGCGCCGATGAGTTTGGTCGCGTAATCAAGCAATTCCTGTTCATACGCCGCAATCGCGTCGAGGCCGATCTGTTCGAGGTATTCAATCGCTACGCCCAAGCCAATCGCGCCTTCGATGTTCGGCGTACCCGCTTCGAGCTTGTAAGGCAAATCGTTGTAGGTCGTTTTCTCAAGCGTCACCACACGAATCATGTCGCCGCCGCCTTGCCACGGCGGCATTGATTCGAGCAGGTGTTGCTTGCCATACAGCACGCCGATGCCCGTCGGGCCGCAAACCTTGTGGCCTGAGAAAACAAAGAAATCGCAATCCATCGCGCGCACATCCACCTTGAAATGCGGAGCCGATTGCGCGCCGTCAATCAACGCGACGGCATCGTGCGCGTGGGCGAGTTCGATAATGCGTTCGACCGGATTGATCGTGCCGAGCGCGTTGGCGACGTGATTGACCGCGACGAGTTTGGTGCGCGGGTTGAGCAATTTTTCGTATTCATCCATCAACAACTCGCCCGCGTCGTTGCAGGGAATGACGCGCAAGACCGCGCCGATCTCTTCGCACAGCATCTGCCACGGAACGATGTTGGCGTGATGCTCAATCGTAGAAATGATGATCTCGTCGCCCGCCTTGATGAACTTGCGCCCGTAAGTTTGCGCTACGAGATTGATGCCTGCGGTCGTGCCGCTCGTATAAATAATCTCTTTGTCATCGGCGGCATTCAGAAAGCGGCGGATGATCGCGCGCGCGCCTTCGTAATCGCGCGTCGCCAATTGGCTGAGCGTGTGTACGCCACGATGCACATTGGAATTCGTCTCGCTGTAATAACGCGCCATCGCATCAATCACGATCTGCGGTTTTTGCGAAGTCGCCGCGTTGTCGAAATAGATCAGCGGCTTGCCATTGATCTGACGTTGCAGGATAGGGAAATCGGCGCGGATTTTATTAACGTTGAAACACTGGGCACATAATGAAGCAGCTTGCATATAGTTATTTTCAGTTACATCAAAATCAGGCGATGAGCGCGTGGGTCGGTGACAACTTCGTCGTGTTCAAAATCAAGTTTGATCTTCCACTTTTGCATGGTGGAAGCACCAATGATGACGTCTTCTGCTAAACCGGGAATCAAGATGAATTCATCAGAAAGCCGCAGGTCATTCAGATGAAAGTCTAACGTCACGCGCTGATCAACCTTGATGAAATGCCCCTTTGCCGCAGTTTCTACGTTAAATGGGTCAGGCAACGGCGTGACGATTTCCAGCTTTTCCGCGACAGCCGGATCAATGCAGGAAACGCTAGCACCGCTATCGAAGAGCGTTTGTAAGTCATCACGGCCTTTGGAGCCGCGAAAGTTAAGTAAGCGAGTAATAACCATTTCAGTCTACCTCCAAGTTTTGATGTAGTTTTTCCAGCACTGCTTGATCCAAAGCCTTATGCACCGAAGCGATTTTGATTTTGCTGATAACGTCTTCGGCGAAACCATAAGTCAGCAACGCCCGCGCGCGTTCGGGCGAAATGCCGCGCGTGGCGAGATAAAACAATTCTTCGTCTTCTAACTGCCCTACCGTAGCGCCGTGCGCACATTTCACGTCGTCGGCAAAGATTTCGAGTTGCGGCTTGGTGTCTACGTGGGCGTTGGGCGAGAGCAGCAGGTTCTTGTTGAGTTGTTTCGCGTCGGTTTGGATTGCGCCTTCGCGTACGTAAACCACGCCGTTGAACACAGCCCGCGCGCCATCGTCGAGAATGCCTTTATAAAGTTGCTTGCTCACACAGTTCGGAAAGGCGTGATCAATCGTCGAATGATGATCGCAATGCTGATTGCCCGTCACGACATAAAGCCCGTCCATCTCGGTTTCGGTGCGTTCGTCGTTGAGCTTGATGTTCAGGTCATGCCGCGTAATGGCCGCGCCCAGCGAAACGACGTAAGACGCATAGCGGCTGCCGCGTTCCTGCGCAACTTGCGTAGTGCCGACGTGAAAAGCGCGTTCGCTTTCGAGTTGCAAGCGGTAATGATCCACCACCGCGCCTGACAGTGTGACGACTTCGGTCACGGCGTTAGAGAACGAAGCCGTTTCGTGCAACGAAACGTAACTTTCAATCACCGTTGAGACAGAGCCTTCGTCAGCCACGATCAGCACGCGCGGATGCGACAGCGTGTTTTCAGTCGAAACAAACAACAGGTGAATTGGCGCTTCAACCGCCTTGCCGCGCGGGATGAAAACAAACGCGCCGTCGTTGAGATTCGCCGTGTTGAGCGCCGTGAACGTGTGATCAAGATGATCGGCTTGCGTCGCCAAATGCTTGCGCACGAGGTTAGCTGCTTCGGTCGGAACGTTCGCCAGATTGCTGACGATGACGCCCGCAGGCAACGCGCTCAGGTTGGAAAGCGTTTCGGCAAAGAATCCGTTGATGAATACGAGTTGGCTTTGCCTCGCTTCGTTGTAAGTAAACGGTGCAAGCGTTTCCGCCGTAACGCCCGCGAGATCGAGCGCGAGCGGCTGTTGCAACTGCGCTTTCACGATGGGCGCGACGCTCGTGTACTTCCACGCTTCGTCGCGCGTCGTAGGGAAATCCAACGCCTCAAACCGCTCGGCGGCTTTCGCACGCAGATTCACCAGCCACGCGGCGTCGTGCGCTTCGCGCTGTTGCGCGAGCGTTCGATATGCTGAAAATTGTTTATCCTTCTCTTTAGCTGCTTTTGTCATAACTGCTTCGTCGCCTATTCGTAATGCGACCACATTCGAATGACTTTGACGATTTGTTCGTCTTCGTGAATCTGATAAACCAGCCGAGGTTGAATGTTGATGCGGCGCGAATAAGAACCCGCTAAATCACCCATCAGCTTTTCGTAAGGCGGCGGATTCTGAAACGGATTGTCGCGCAGGATTTCGAGCAAGGCTTCGGCTTTGGCGCGCAAGCCTGCCGCCGCCAGATTGCGCGCATCCTTTTGCGCCTGCTTGGTGAAAACCAAATCCCACATCACCACTCCAACGTTTTGCTGCATTCATCGAGCGGCGTTGCCAACCCTTCACGAATGGATTCGCGCATGCCGGGTATCGCCACTAGATTCAGTGTCTCTTGCATCGCACGCCAATCGGACTCGGACAGCAAAACCGCTTGCGCTGATTCGCTGGCGATATGCACTGGCTCGTGCGAAAGAGCCGCCTGACTAATAAGCCCAGCTAAATTAGCTTGCGCTTCCGTGACCGTAACAGTTTGCATTGGTACTCCTTACGCTGCCGCCTTCGCGCTCTTGATCCAATCGTAGCCTTTGTCTTCCAGCTTCTTCGCCAATTCCTTGCCGCCCGATTTCACGATTTGCCCTTGATAAAGCACGTGAACGAAATCGGGTTCGATGTAATCGAGCAAGCGTTGATAGTGAGTAACTAAAATAATCGCATTATTTTTGTTAGCTAACTTATTCACGCCGCCCGCCACAATGCGCAGCGCGTCAATATCCAGGCCGGAATCGGTTTCATCCAGCACGGCGAGCTTGGGTTCCAGCACCGCCATTTGCAGGATTTCGTTGCGTTTCTTTTCGCCGCCCGAAAACCCTTCGTTGACCGAACGATTGATGAAGCTCTTGTCCATCTCGACGATTTTGATTTTCTCTTTGATGAGATCGTCGAATTCGAGCGGATCGAGTTCTTCGCGGCCTTCGCTCTTGGCTTTTTCGTTATAAGCCATCCGCAAAAAATTGGCGTTGCTCACGCCGGGGATTTCAATTGGATATTGAAACGCGAGAAAGACTCCCGCGCGCGCGCGTTCATCGGCGGCTAACTCAAATAAGTTTTTGCCTTCGAATAAAACTTCGCCTTGCGTTACTTCATAAGACGGATGCCCGGCCAGCACTTTCGCCAGCGTACTCTTGCCGGAACCGTTCGGCCCCATAATCGCGTGAATCTCGCCCGCTTTGACGGTGAGCGTCAGCCCTCTCAGGATTTCTTTGCCATCAATCGTGGCGTGTAAGTTTTTGATCTCAAGCATTGTGTTTGCTTCTCCTGCTAAGGGCATTCGCCACAAAAACGCACAGAAGACACAAAAGGAAATTCTATATTCAGAAATTTTTTTGTGGTTTTTGTGCTTTTTTGTGGCAAGAAACTCCTTCCTAATCGGTTACTTCGACAATCGCTTCAATTTCGACCGGAATGCCATGCGGCAACGAACTCATGCCGACTGCCGAACGCGCGTGGCGTCCGGCTTCGCCAAAGGTCTCGACGAACAAATCAGAACAGCCGTTAATCACAAACGGATGATCGCCGAAATCCGCCGTAGCGTTGACCATCCCCAACACTTTGACTACGCGCTTGACCTTCGCCAGCGTACCGAGTTCGGCCTTCAACGCTGACAATAAATTTAATCCGACTTCGCGGGCGTATTGATAACCTTCTTCTTTGGTGAACTCCGCGCCGACCTTGCCTTTGGCGTCAGAGATCGGCCCTTTGCCCGACAGATAAACTAAGTTACCCGTGCGCACGGCGTGAACATAATTGCCTGCGGCTTGCGGCACAGGCGGTAACGATGCTTCGATTTCTGTGAGTTTGTCAGTCATAAATTTATGGTTCGAGTTCTTTCAGTAATTCAGCAACCGCCGCTTTTAACACGGGCAATTCTTGTGTTGCGGTTTTCCAAACAATTTCCAAATCAACGCGAAAGTAATGATGCGCCAAACGATCACGCATCCGCGCGATGGCTTGCCACGGTACGTGTGGCCGTCTCAGTCGCGTCGCTTCAGAAATCTGTTTCGTCGCTTCGCCAATGATTTCGAGATTGCGAACGATGGCGTCTTGCCAAATCGTTTCCGCAAAAAACGTCTCGCGGCCTGCCGACACCAAATACCTTTCGATGCGCTCAATCGCTTCGATTACGTCTTTGAGATAGAGCAGTTCATGCCGCATACAAATCCTTCAGGTCGCGCAGTACCTCGTTGCGGAAGCGCGGGCTTAAACTATTTTCCGTCACCAAATCCACTTTATGTCGTGTCACTTGTTCGAGCTTTAACTCAAACGAGCAAAAGTCGAAAAAACCTTGGGGCTGAATAAAGCTGACCAGTAAATCAAGATCGCTTTCCGCCGTCGCTTCGTCGCGCGCCGTCGAACCAAACACCGCCAGCCGTGCGACTTCATAGTGTCGGCACAGTTCCTTGAGCGCGTCAGTTTGAAAAAGTTGTTTGACCTGTTCCAACGTCATAAAAACGATTAAACCTTGATGATTACTTGACCGAAGTGCGCCGGATTGGGAGCTACGGACTGTTGTCCATTATCAATCACCAAATCTGTCTTCGCTAAAATGGTGCGCCCAATGCGTACTTGCTCTCCCCAAATGATTGCTTCTTCAGTTGTCTTTCTGCCTTGCAGCTCAATCATCACCGGAAAAGTAACTGTAACTTCTTGCCACGAAAGATCGGGCAATCTGGTCGTTTGCTTATGCGCAACCAGCAATCCTAACTTTTCAACCAAAGAGGCAGGCAGCATCAGCGAAATAACCTTTGGGTCAATCACACATTCCGTTTTAACAGAGCGAACCTGCGGCTCTTTGAGCCGTAAATCAAAGTAGTTTGTCAGTGTCACTGAATCCACGATTTCACTCATTCAATGCCGCCTTTCAATCATTTACCCGACACTACCTTCCAGCTTCAGCCCCAACAGCTTCGTCGCTTCCACCGCGAATTCCATCGGCAACTCGTTAAAGACCTCTTTGCAAAAGCCATTGATAATCATCGAGACGGCTTCTTCGGTGCCGATGCCGCGCTGGTTGAAATAAAATACCTGCTCTTCGCTGATCTTTGACGTAGAGGCTTCGTGTTCAATCTTTGCCGTGTTGTTGCCGACTTCGATGTAAGGGAACGTATTCGCGCCGCAATGCGAGCCAATCAGCATCGAATCGCATTGCGTATAATTGCGCGCGTTCTCGGCTTTGGGCATCACCTTAACTAATCCGCGATAGCTGTTGTTAGAACGTCCGGCAGAAATGCCTTTCGAGATGATGCGGCTGCGCGTGTTCTTGCCGATGTGAATCATCTTTGAACCCGTGTCGGCTTGCTGTTTATGGTTAGTCAACGCGACCGAATAAAATTCGCCGATTGAGTTATCGCCTTGCAGGATACAACTTGGATACTTCCACGTAATCGCCGAACCGGTTTCGACCTGCGTCCACGAAATTTTGGAATTGACGCCGCGACACGCGCCGCGCTTGGTGACGAAGTTAAAAATTCCGCCCTTGCCGTTCTCATCGCCCGCGTACCAATTTTGCACCGTCGAGTATTTAATCTCGGCATTGTCCAACGCGACTAACTCGACTACGGCGGCGTGCAACTGGTTCTTGTCGAATTTCGGCGCGGTGCATCCCTCAAGATATGAAACGTGCGAACCTTCTTCGGCGACGATTAACGTACGTTCAAATTGTCCCGATTCTGAGTTATTGATGCGGAAGTAAGACGAAAGCTCCATCGGGCATTTGACGCCTTTGGGAATGAAGCAGAACGAGCCGTCGGAAAAAACCGCCGCATTCAACGCTGCAAAATAATTGTCGGTGTAAGGTACGACTGAACCGATATATTTTTTGATTAACTCAGGATGTTCGTGCAACGCCTCAGAGAACGAACAGAAAATCACGCCCGCTTTATAGAGCTTGTCTTTGAACGTCGTCGCCACTGATACGCTGTCGAAGATGGCGTCAACGGCTACGTTAGCAAGCATCTTTTGTTCGTTCAACGAGATGCCGAGTTTCGCAAACGTATCGAGTAACTCAGGGTCAACTTCGTCCAAGCTGGCTTTCTTTTCTTTCAGCTTGGGCGCGGAATAATAAATGATGTCCTGATAATCCAGCTTGGGATAAACCACGTTCGACCATTCGGGTTCTTCCATCGTCAGCCAGTGGCGATAGGCTTTGAGCCGCCATTCGAGCATCCATTCGGGTTCGTTCTTTTTAGCCGAAATCGTGCGCACGATTTCTTCGCTCAAACCGCGCGGGATAGTTTCCGCTTCGATGTCGGTGACGAAACCGTATTTGTATTCCTGATTGGCTAACGCTTCGATAGTTGCGGTACTCATAAACTTTTCTCCGGCTCTTGCTCTTTAAAGATGACTAAGTTGTCAGGTTTACCTGCAAAAAATTTTAACGGGATGTCGCAGCCAACTGGCTGCTCGCGCGATGCGGCGTACTGATCTGAATGAATTTCACGTCCAGGCCGCCATTGAGCAAACTGGTCAGCGGGACTTTATCGAATACGCTGTTGACCATATCGGTGATGCTCGCCCAGACGGGACGCAAGCCACAATCGCTGTGGTGTACGCAAGTGTCATGGTTGCCGGTGAACTGTCCGCACAACTCGTCTTCGGTCTGAATGCCGCCCAGCACACGCATCACTTCGCCCAATGAAATCAGGGCTGACGGACGCGCCAGCTTGTACCCGCCTTTCGGCCCGCGCACGCTTTCGACCAAGCCGCTGCGGCTCAACATCCAAAGAATTTTTTCTACGTAAGCGACCGACAAGCCTTCGCGCTCGGCGATATCGCGCACCAACAGCAACTCGCCGGGTTCGGCTTCCTGCCGCGCAAGCTGCAACACGCAGCGCAATCCGTATTCTTCCTGTGCGGTGATCTTCAAAATTTGGTTCCTGCTCGTTCAACGGTTCGTGTGAGAAGGGCGGATACTAGCAGCCGAGCCTATACCTGACAAGAGAGTCAGGTATAAAAGTGTCGCGGGCTTCTGTCAGTGACCAGAGCGCAGACTGAAGTCCAATACCAGTGAATGAATTGTTAGGGCTTGGGAATCTTCCAGCAAAATCGCGGAATACGCAGAAAAGCGCGGAAAGGCGCGGAAAGGCGCGGAAAGGCGCGGAAACTTTTCTGGAAGAATTGATTCATAGGTTCAGGTCTGATCGCAGCCCCAAGCCCTTCCGCGCCTTTTCGCGCTTTTCTGCGTATTCCGCGATTTTGCTGAAGGCTTTGAATTCAGGCTATTTCATTCACTGGTATTGGACTGAAGTCCACGCTACGTTCGCAGGCTGAAGTCTACGCTACACGGCAATGTTTTCCCTTTTTCCGCGCTTCGCTATACTGGCAGCGACCTTACCTTACCCTGTTTCGTTTTTGTGTTACCAATTAAAATGGAGTTCCGATGCTGGCAATAGTTTATTTGGCGGGCATGGTTTATTTCGGCGATTGCCTCTGCCGCTATTTCTATCGTTTCAAGTCAATTCAACACCGCTTTGCCACATCCTTTTTGGTGGGGTTATTGCTCAGCAGCATCATTACTTATTTCGGCGCGCTGGCGTTTGCCCAAACAGCACAACCATTGATGATGGGCAATGTCATTTTCCTGGGCGTGTTGATTTTAGCTACCATTAAAATGCCCAGCCCTTCGCCTTCGAGCTATCACGACAGCATCGTTCAGTGTCCGGCGGGGCCGGTAGGAAAAGATAAGTGGGATTGGTTCTGCCTGGCGTTTTGTTTTGCCTTTAGCTTTTGGCTGATGTGGGTGACATTGAGGTTCCCTGGCGGAGACTTTCAATTCGGATTTAAGAGTTGGAGCGATTTCGGTGCCAACCTTTCAGTGTCGCAAAGTTTTTTATTGGGACATAACTTCCCTTCGGAGCATCCTTTCTTTCCTGGCGAGTCGTTACGCTATCATTTTCTGTTTTGGTTTCAGGGTGCCAACCTCGCTTTTCTCGGCTTGCCTTTGGTAACAAGCATCAATTCACTCAGCTTGCTTTCGATGCTGGCCTTGCTGATTCTCGTCATGACCTTGACTGAATTGCTGTTTGCTTCAAGAGCGGTCAGCCGCATCGCCGCCGTGCTTTTCTTTTTCACTTCGAGTTCGCTTTCTTATCTTCCATTCTTGTGGGCTTTCTTGTGGTCGCAAACCAGTTTGAGCGGAGCCTTTCATTCTATCTCGAAAACAACTCAGTTCGTGAACTCAGGTTATCCGTATCGGGGAGAGGATTGGGGCGCACTGACAGTCGGTATATTTGCTAACCAACGACACCTCATTAGCGGCATCGGCATTCTTTTGGTTGTGCTTATATTTTTAATAGACCTCTATCAACACAAAAAATCTAAAGCAGCGGCGGTCGTCCCCTTGACCGCGAATGATGAAATTCAGCCTGTCGCTACATCACAAAGTGAAGAGCTTTCAGCTTTTGTGGATTTTTGGAGTGAGCTTAAAACCCTACTCTTTTCGGGCGCGTTGATTGGACTTTTGCCTTATTGGAATAGCGCAGTTTTTGTTTCGGCGTTTATTTTGCTGGGCAGCCTTTGGCTGTTATTCCCTTATCGAAGTTACTTGTTATATTTAATGGGGGCGGCAATGTTAGTCGGGCTGCCACAAGTGCTATTACTGAGAGCAGGCAATCTAGCGCCAACGGGACACTCGTTGTTTCATTGGGGTTACATTATTCCTAATCCTACCTTTTGGTTAGTGGTGAAATACCTTGCCTGGACTTTTGGTTTCAAGTGGCTGCTAGTTATTGTTGCGTTATGGTTTCTTACTGGCGCGCACCGGCGATTTTTTCTGGCCGTCTCAAGTTTGGTACTCGTCGTTTTCCTGCTGCAACTCAGCACCGATGCTTTTAATAATCACAAGTTATTAAATATCTGGAATATCTTTGCCACTGTTTATGCGGCTTACGCGCTCTGGCGCATCGGTCAGGGCAGCTTCTTGCGCACAGGGTTGGCGGTTGCGCTGGCGCTGGTGATGAGCTTTGGCGCAATCCTCGATGTGTTTCCGCTTCAGAACGATGCGACTATTACGATTCCCTATAAAAACGACCGTTTAACCAATTGGCTCTTTGCGCATACGCAACCTTCCGATGTGTTTCTGACCCACACTTTTCTCGCTCATCCGATTCTCTTTACGGGACGCAAAACATTTTTGGGCTACACGCTGTTTGCCTGGACGGCGGGTTACAACGTGGGCGGACGAGAAGCGATATTCAAACAGATGTTTAAGGAACGCGACCGCGCCGCGCTCATTCGCCTGCTTCACCAAAACAAAATTGCTTATGTCGGCATTGACAACGATTTGCGAGGCAACAGCCTGATCAAAGAGTTTTTTGATGAGTCGGTCTTTCAGCAAAACTTTACCAAGGTGTTTGAAGACACCGAACACCGTTATGCCAACCTCACCCTTTATCAAGTCCCGGCGCAATAATCGTCAATACTCAGGGCGGTTGTTTACGCCTGCGCTTCGGTGTTACATTTCTCCCGCTGAAGCCTTTGGCATCAAGGCTTTCTCACACTGATTCAGCGATTGTTTTTAGGGGACGCGCGCGCCGCTCCATCTCACTGGCAAAGTCATAACGACAGTGGGGCAGGCGAGCCATAACGAATAAGAAGCGAACTTTTTCAGATTAAGAACCAAACGAGTGCGTTGATGGATTCAGGCGATTTCCTGTTTCAGACGACGTGCTTGCGCCACTGGCAATTAAGCAGGCCAGCTTTATTTCATGACAGTTCGAAAGGGTATGAATATGAATAGTCCAAACACATTTTTGCGCACTGCCGCCGCGTTGGCGGTGCTAACCTTGTCGGTATTCGCCGTCAAATATCTGCCGCAACTCAATGCACGCGCCGCGAGCG
>JAYSVR010000519.1:0-3675 GCA_043718445.1 Acidobacteriota bacterium
CACGGCAAAAACCTATTCGACTCCCTCGTTGAACTAATGGGACAGCCCGTGCTGCACTACCTCAATACCTCGTGATAACTCAAAACCGTGAGCAGTTACGTTCTTAATAGCCTGATACTTGATTTCAGTTAGTTGCCCTCGACTTTGCATAGTAAGCCTTTCATTTTTTCTCGAAGATACCAGTTTCAGTAAGTAACTAGTACCCGAGAAACTAAGTTTTCTTGTACTTTTCGTTTCCCGCGTTTACTTGTGAATAACGTGAGTTCAATTTTTCTCGCGCCGTTTTGATGGAGAATTGCCAGTTGATTTTGATTTGTTGATCGGCACGCTCTTTGACTAATGCCAGGACTTCGCGTTCCAGCATTTCCTGCGAGGGAATGCGCCGATGCAGGCATTCGCGTGCCAGCGCAGAGAATTCAATTTCGATCATGTTCAACCAACTCGCCGACTTCGGCGTATAGTGAAATTCGATTTTTTGCGACAGCGCAAACGCCTCTTCCGCTGGCAAATGTTCATAAAAAAGAACTTGCGTTGTGAGTGTTCAAATTGTCTTGCACGAGTCGAATCTTTTTCGCCTCCGGCCAAGCCTTCACGAGTTCCTGGCAAAACTCCGCGTACTCTTTTTTCGTGCGTTGTCCACGCACCAACGCGAGTCGTTTTCCTGTCAACGGCTCAATGGCAGCCAGTAACGAACAGGAGCCGTTCTTTTCATAAGCGTAATGCTCTTTCGCCACCTTGCCCGTGACCATCGGCAAAGGCGCAATCGCATCGCCAATCAGGAAGCAAGGCCGTTCATCGTAGCAAATGGTAGGGGTTTCCGGGTCGTAAGGCTCTGCGTAGAGCGCCAGCAACTCTTCCATTCGCGCCAGAAAGAGGGCATTGAATTTGACGATGCACCAGGTTTTTCTCAGGTGCGGTTGGAGTTCGTTTTTTTTAACAGCGTACCGACATGCGTATCGGAAATGTGTTCGCAGTATTCCAACTCGACCGCTTTGTCAGCGAGCATACTCAACTTCCAACGCGTGTGTCCTTCCGGCGCAGTGGTACACGCAAGCGCGGTGATTTTGGCCCGCGCGATCCCATCAATTTCAATGGGGCGACCGGTGCGCGGCGCATCATACAAGGCCGCGTCCAAACCACCGACCGCGTATTTCTCGCGCCACATCGCGACCGTATTGTAGTTGACCCCCAACGTCTGGGCGACGACTTGTAAACTGTGTTCGCGATCCAGTTCTAACAAGCCCGTAGCACGCTTGAACGTCCTGGCTTTCAAAGAGCCTTTGGCGAGCAACGCCCTTAACGTGGCGCGCTCTTCATCGGTGAGCTTAACGTGTTCTTTTTTCATGCTCCCAGCTTGCCTATGCTGAGAGTGAAAATGCAAGGAAACTTAGTTTCTCGTGTACTAGGAATAGCAATTCAAATAAATCATAATTGGCATTATCAGCCGTCCTATATCAGATGATGTCCGTCACGACAGTGCCAAGCGTTTCGGTCAGCCGTTCGTCACGCCCTAAATGCAGGTAAGTGAGTAACTCTTGATCAAGTCCCAATTGATGCAAAATCGTAGCGTGCAGGTCGCGCAAGTGAACCGGCTTCTCAATCGCGCGCAGTCCGATGTCGTCAGTCGCGCCGTGTACAATGCCGCCTTGCACGCCGCCGCCCGCCATCAACATCGTATAGCCGAGGTTGTGATGATCGCGGCCTTTGCTGCCTTCCGATTCGGGTGAACGTCCGAACTCGCCGCCGATCAAGACTAAGGTCGAATCTAACAAGCCGCGCCGTTTCAAATCGGTCAAGAGCGCCGCCATCGGTTGATCGCTTTGCGCAGCCATGCGCAAGTGGTTTTCTTCGAGGTCGCTGTGCGCGTCCCATTGCAAGTTGCCCGTGCCTCCGCCTGAGACGGGACAAACAAAGCGTACGCCTTTCTCAACCAGTCGCCGCGCCATCAAGCAGCGTCGTCCGTAATCATCCGTCGCCGGTTTGCCGATGCCGTAAAGATCAAGCGTCTCTTGCGGTTCGTTCGACAGATCGAAAATCGCGGGCGCTTCGGTTTGCATCTTGAAAGCCAAGTCATAAGCGTTGAGCCGCGCTGAAAACTCAGCATCGTCGGGCTGCATATCCATCTGATTGAGTTGCTTGAGCAGGCCCAGCGTCTTGCGTCGTTGGTCGAGCGTGACGCCTTTGGGCAAATCAAGATTCAACACCGGACGATCACCGGGACGAAACATCGTCGGCTGATAAACCGCAGGCAGGAAGCCGTTGGAATACATCGGCATGCCGCCTTCCTGCGCGCCGTGCGGATCGGGCAGCACGACATAAGCAGGCAGCGATTGCGATTCAGCGCCCAAGCCGTAAATCGTCCAGGCGCCCATGCTCGGAAAGCCGGGGACTACGCGCCCGGTGAAAAGCTGATATTGCGCGGCGGAATGCACGACCATATCGCTATGCACCGAGCGAATCACGGCTACGTCGTCAATGCGCTGCGCCAGATGCGGGAACAGGTCACTGACCTCAATGCCGCTTTTGCCGAAGCGTTGAAACTTTCGCTGCGAACCCAACAACGTCGCGTTCGGTGAGACGAACTGATATTTCGCTTCGCCAAAACTGGCCGGACGCTTTTGCCCGTGCAACTTGTTAAGCAACGGTTTCGGGTCGAACGAATCCATATGGCTCGGCCCGCCGCTCAGGAAAAGGAAGATAACGGATTTCGCTTTGGCGGGCAGGTGCGGCTTTTTCGGCGCGAGTGGATTATGCGATTGCGCGCGCGCTTCCTGCGCGGCGAGCATTGCGCCAAAAGCCATGCCGCCGAATCCGCAAAAGGCGTCGCGTAAAAATTCGCGGCGGTTGTTGGTGATGCGATAGTGTTCAGGTGTCATAAGACTAATCCTCACTTTTCACAATTGAGCGATTGCATTGCTTGTTGAACGCGCGCCGCCGCAATCGTTACGACTTCATTCAACGCTACGTCTTCCGATTGCCGCGTTGTGCGATCATAAAATTCACACAAGCCTTCCTTGAACTTTTTCGCGCCGATGCGAATTTGAAAAGGGAAGCCGACTAAATCGGCGTCATTCAATTTCACGCCGGGGCGTTCGTCGCGGTCGTCGTAAAGTACGTCTACGCCCGCCTTGAGCAAGTCGCCATAAATGCTTTCGCCGGCGGCTTTGAGTTCGGCGTCTTTGACGTTGAGCGGCGTTACTACGATTTGAAACGGTGCGATGGTGATGGGGAATTTAATCCCGGCTTCGTCGTGATGCAATTCGATGGCGGCGGCGAGGATGCGTTCGACGCCAATGCCGTAACTGCCCATCACGAGCGGCGTAGGTTTGCCGTCAGAGTTCAACACCGTCGCGTTCAACGCTTTGCTGTATTTCAACCCCAGCTTGAAGATGTGGCCGACTTCGAGCGCTTTGCCGATGTGTAAAGTGCCATCGCAATTCGGACAGCCTTCGCCTTCGGCCACCGTGCGCAGATCAACCCATTGGGTGACTTTGATGTCGCGCGCAAGATTCACGCCGCGCAAGTGATGATCGTCTTCGTTCGCGCCCGTCGTCATGTTGGCTCGATTTTGCAAAGCCAGGTCAGCGAGGATTTTTTGCTTTGTCACACCGACCGCGCCGAGGCTGCCCGCATTGGCTCCCATCGCGGCGAGAATTTCATCCGGTTGCGCGGGGC
>JAYSVR010000520.1:0-11440 GCA_043718445.1 Acidobacteriota bacterium
CGCCCCAGCATGGGTTCGTGGGTGGTCTATGGACTCGGCACGGAGAATCAGAACCTGCCGGCTTACATCACGCTGAAGCCTGGCCTGTCGCATGGCGGCTCAAAGAAATGGAGTAGCGGCTTTCTTCCGGCGGCCTATCAAGGCACGGCGGTCGGCTTGGGAGGCGTGCCGATCGATAAGATCTCGGAGCCGATTGAGCACTTACAGAATCAAGGGCTGACCCCCGAGCAGCAACGCTATGAACTCGACATGATCCAGAAGATGAATCGCTCGAGCGCCGCGCGCCATCAAAGCGACCCTGAACTGGAGGCGCGCATCCAGAGTTTCGAGTTAGCCTTTCGCATGCAGACCGTGGCGCCCGAAGCCTTCGATATCACCAAGGAAAGCGCCGCCACCCGTCAACTCTATGGCATGGACGAGCCCGAGACGGCCGACTTTGGCTGGCAATGCCTGATGGCTCGCCGCCTCGCGGAACGCAACGTCCGCTTCATCCAGATCAGCCACGAATATGGGCCAGGCAACGAAGTGGGGTGGGACGCGCATAACGAACTGATCCGGCTGCATACGCGCACCGCCCAGCAGGTGGACCGGCCCATTGCCGGCTTACTCACTGACCTGAAGTCGCGCGGGCTACTCGACGAGACCCTCGTCATCTGGGGCGGCGAATTCGGTCGCACCCCGATCGCCGAAGCCGGCGACGGCCGCGACCACAACCCCTACGGCTACACGATGTGGATGGCCGGGGCCGGCGTCAAGAAGGGTTATATCTACGGCGCCACCGACGACTTCGGTTACTACGCCGTCGAAGACCGCATGCACATCAACGACTTCCACGCGACGGTCTTGCACCTGTTAGGGCTCGACCATGAACGGCTGACCTATCAATACAGCGGACGCAACTTCAGGCTGACCGACGTGGCAGGCGTCGTCGCCAACAAGATCATCGCGTAGCCGTCAGCACACGTATCGGATTCGCATAAATCCACGGACGCAATTCGCCATCCAGCGTGAGCCACACTTCGGCGCGATAGGTTCCCGGTTCGGTCAACGGATAAACGCAATCAGCCGCGTTGACGGGTTGCAGAAGCTCGCCATTGCGCAATAGTCTGATTGTGCCTGTCATTGGCGCGGCGATGCGCAATTGCAAGCCTTTCGAGAATTTGATTTCGTCACCCATCACGCCGACTTGCCGCTGGCCCTGATTCACCACCAACGCAAAGCCCGTAGGGTCGCACAGCCAATCGTGCGCAACGTAAGCGTGCGCCTGTTTGAGCGCCGCGCGCACCGCCGTCTCAATTTGCGCCGTCGCCAGAATGTGCGTCGTGCCTGCGTTCACATCCAACAATTGAACGGAGACGCGCATCCGTGTGCCAGCGCGGCGAATCAAGCCGTCCAGCACGAGTTGCACGTTGAGTTCGCGTCCGGCAGCGATTGGGTCGGCGGCGCTTTGAAAGCGCAAGACGGAACTCGTCGGACGTACGGTGATGCGATCCAAACGGCTCAAACGCGATCAGCGAATCAGCCAAACCAATGCGCAGAAATTCTTCGTCGGCATAATTTTCAGTCGGCGCACTCAACAGTTTGAAAGGCAGCACGGCGAGGCATTGCACGGCGGGTTCGTCGAGCTCGTCGGTGTTTTTCTTTGCTGAAAGGCGTGCGGTGGCGAGTGGGTCTACGGCGCGGACTTCATCGCCGTGCAACCAGCGCGCGAGGTCTGCGCTGAGTTCGGCAGCCGTCGCGTAACGTTCCTGCGGGTCGCAGGGCTTTCATCACTACGTTGTCGAGCGAACCCGCGAGCATCGCGCCCAAGCTGGTCGGCGTATGCTTGCGCGCGTTGCTGATCGTTTCGACGCTGGCGCTTGCGCCGTTCACCATCAGCGCGCCGCTGGTGTTCCATACGACCTGGCTGGGTGGCGCAGGCATAGTCTCGCAAACAGCGCGCGAGATTTCGTGCCACGCTTGTCCCGACAAAGCATAAGGCCGCCGCCCCGTCAGCAATTCGTAAAGCAACGGCAGCAGTTGATCGAGCGCGGCACGATTGCCGCCCGTCAGTTCGCGCAAGAGGCGGGTGATGTCTTCAGCAGGTTGCGAACCCATAGCGAAAGTATATGAGCCAACTTCGAATGTACCAATAGTTGCAATGCTCCATACGCATGGATTTAGGCCACGTATAACCCGACACGAAACTCAAGCCCTCTGACATACGCTTTTCAAGTTTGACGCTCAAGCCGTTGTAATGCGACCTATCGCTGCCGTCTACCATTTGGATGCGCCCACCGTACCCGGAATGCTTTCGTTGAAAACGCGCAACCATTCGAACTTGCGTCCGATGGAACCGAGATAACCGATTTCTAGCAAGGGGTTGTTGGCGAGTTCACGTTGAACGTTCAACATTCCCTGCGCCACAATAAGGCGTGCGGCGCGTGGGGTTGCTGCTATCCGAAACAAAAATAACAAGGTTGTTAATGGAAGGCCGCGACATACGTCTTTCCATTGAAGTCCATCTTTTCTCAAACCGGAGCTTGAACCATGAAACGACACATCCAACTTACCTCCCTTTTCGCGCTGGTGTTATTGCTCACCGCCGCAGTCGCAGCGCGGGCTGACCAGGTTGACGACTACGTGAAAGCCGAAATGCAGCGGCAACGAATCCCCGGCCTTTCTATTGCGGTCATCAAGGACGGGAAGATCATCAAGGCAGAGGGCTACGGCCTGGCAAATGTTGAACTCAATGTTGCTGCCCGACCGGAAACTGTTTACAAAATCGGATCGGTTAGCAAGCAACTGATCGCCACCGGAATCATGCTGCTGATTGAGGAAGGCAAGCTGAACCTCGATGACAAACTCAGCAAGTTTCTTGAAGCGACGCCCGACACCTGGAAAGAGATTACCGTTCGTCATCTGCTCACGCATACCTCGGGAATCGTCCGCGAAGCACCAGGCTTCGATCCGTATAAACTCCAAAATGATGCCGACGTAATCAAGACCGCTTATCCCTTGCCGCTTCGTTTCGCGCCCGGCGAGAAATGGGAGTATTGCAATGTCGGTTACTTCACGCTGGCTGAGATCATCCGCAAAGTGACGGGTAAACCGTGGGGAGATTACCTGAACGAGCGTGTGTTTCTGCCGCTCGGCATGAATGCCACCCGTACCACTACGACCACAGAGATCGTGCAGAACCGGGCTGGCGGATACGTCTTGCGAGACAATAAATTGCGCAACGCCGACATCTACTTTGCCTTGCGTCCCAGCGGCGCCTTTCTCTCGACTGTGCTTGATTTGGCGAAATGGGACGCGGCGCTTTATTCCGACCAAATACTTAATGCGGCGACCCGCGAACAGATGTGGACGCCGGTCAAGCTGAACAGCGGCGCATCGTATCCTTACGGCTTCGGCTGGGAACTTAATCCTTTGGCAGGCCACCAGCGAGTTAGTCACGGCGGTTCGCTTCCCGGCTTTCGCGCCACGCTTTCGCGCTTCGTTGACGACAAACTGACTGTCATCGTGCTGTCGAATGCCGATCTGGCCGATACCAGCGCGATCGTGCGGGGCGTTGCGGAGGCTTACCTCCCAGAACTCAATCCGCCGCGTAACTTTGCCAAGGTTGACCCCAAAATCTTCGACGCTTACGTCGGGCAATATCAACCTAATCCTGTTATCACCTTGACCATCTCGCATGAAGGCGACAAATTGCTGTTTCAGCAAAGCGCCAGCCCAGATAAGCAAGAAGATAAGCAAGAGTTGCTACCGGAAAGTGAAACCAGCTACTTTGTGAATGCCAATCGAAACATCACTTACACGTTCGTCAAAGATGAAAAAGGGATTGTTACGCACCTGTTAGTTCAGAACGCAGGCCGTGAAGTAGCCAGAGTGAAGAAAATTAAGTAAGTCACGCCTCAGGTCTGCTCGATACGTTTTTGCAGAGCCGCGCTCGCGGCTCTGCAAAAACGTTAGGTAAAATTAGAAGCTCCAATTCGTCTTCGGCATCGTGCGAATGCGTTCTAACCGTAGCCGCGAACATGGCTCACTTTGCCGGGTGTTGCAGGATTTCCGCCAGCGCCTGCATCCGCGTCGTGTCCGTCCCAATCGTGCCAGTCGCTCCGGCAAACGCCCGTAGCCATGACCTTGACGATGACGCCGTGTGCTTCGGGCGTTGGAACGGAGACATTCTTTAGTTGTGGTAGTGCGCCAAAGGCTTCATAGACGATAGCTTTCATCAGTTTAAGGGATGAGTTCGGAAGACACTATGCTTTCGTGACACTCGTCGAGATCAGTATCAAGAGCAATGATCGCTGCAATTCGTCGAGCCATATTGCCGAAGTTGCGCACTTCATCAAGTAATAATGGGCGACCTAATTTTCCAAATTTCCTATCTTCGAGCCATTTACGCAGAACAGGAAACCCTCCTATTTGGTATTCCCAAACTTCATCAGGCACATTTGACCAAAATGCGTCTGCATTCAGAAACACGTTATTCGTTTCCTCAGTTGCTTCAAAAATAGAGCCTTCGGTTTCCTGCGATGTGAAAGGCCGTTTTAAGACATTGCCGCTGCCTCGATAATTTACTGTGACTCTAAAATCATCTGGGTCTCGTAGCTGGTGGCCGTCTACTCGCGCTGGTTGAGCAATGCGTTTTAGCCAAGTTGGAGCACCTTTCACAACACCGGCTGGGGCTAAATCAGTGCGCAAGAGCTCAGCCAGTCGCCTGCCTAACTCGGCGCTGTTAAGTAACAACTCTCGTGATGTTGGGATTGGAATATGCGCCCAGTTATTCGTAAGCGCATCCATGTTCGTTTCTCGGTAAGCAGGCGTGTGCATCGTGGCAAGAACGTGATAGAAAACAGCTTCTCCAACGGCTAACTCTTCGTCAGTTGCATTTGCTCTTGGTTCTGAAGTTTGAGAAACGCTCCAGCTTTGACACAGAGATTGAAGAATCTGATCGTCGAGATTGGGCCTGGTGATTGATTGAATGAACCCTCGACCATTTGTTCGGAAACGAAGCGGAAAAAGTTGAGCCCACGGGTCTTGATAATGTAAGTCTCCGATGTAACTTGTTACACCTGGCGGAGCGAAAACTACGCGAGCATTTTCACTGGTAACCAGGAAAACGTTTCGGTTAGCAGGCCTAACATCCTCAGAGTCAACCAGAGCTAAAAGGTCTTTTCGTTTCTCATTGAGCAATTTTTCTTCGCCCCAAAGTAACCATCGGTCATCCATCGCTTTCCAAGCGAATCTCATAATGCGCAATGGCTCAGGATGGTTTCCTTGGTTCAGCGCTGTTCGCACTTTTTCGGCGTCATAGCGCGCGTATTTACTCATCAGCAACGCAGACCGTTCTGATTTATGCGCGAACTTGTCATGGCTAATGCGCTTATTTGTATAAGCAGTTTGAAGAGCTTCAAGTGGCTCTCGATCAATACTGATAAGTGAGCCGCCACGATTTTCATTCACGCCGCTCTCTCGAAATGGCAATAAGCGGTCAAGGCTAGTCCAATTGTCGTACGCCCCGGCTTCACCGGCAGGGCGTAGCACCCACTTCCTTTCAATCGTAGGTGCGAGTTGCGTATACGGAATAGTTGTGTCGCTATCTTCGATAGAGTGCATCAATGCTGCGCGCTTGTTTTCTGCCGTGCCTAAAATCCGTCTATAAAAAACCGACGCTTCTTGATTTTTTTCTCCATTCCCGTTGACCGTCAAAAATGAGATAGCAACTCCCAGCTTAATCCCTGGTGACCATTCCGTTAAAAAGACGCTTTCATCACTTTCACCGATGCTCCGGTCTCTGCCCCTGATGGCTCCGCCCAGGTTGTCTATGCGGATGGTGTCAAAGTTCTGTATCAAGTGCTCGCGCATCACGGGGAAAGAAGAACCAGCCAGCCAAGACCAGTTGGAAATAAACGAAACTATTCCACGGTGAGTTTCCTGCTCGGCAATGCGCCATTCTGCCAGCCGATAAAAACGAATATAGAGATCATCAATCGTAGTTTTGCGAACACGAAATCTTCGATATAGACCCTCTTTGTATGGCGCAATCAATTCGGCCTCTTCGCCAATCGCCATCGTCGCATAGCGCCAATAGGGAGGATTGCCAACGATTACCAGTATCTTTTCTTCGCGTTTGACACGTTCGGCGGCCTCTCGTTCGGCAGCAAGCTCAGGGAAAGTACTCTGTTGTGGCACTCCGGGAGTTGACCAGTTGGTTAGAGCATTCGTGAGATAAATGGGAGCCCTCTCATCTTCTGCCAATTCTGAGCCGCAAGATGCGGTGAATCGGCCCATCTGCAAATGTGCAATGACGAAAGGAGCAGGCATTATCTCGAAACCGAAGAGCCTCGTCTGAACAGCGATCTTCGTTCGGGCTGCGGCTAAGTTTGGCTCGTCTTCTTTTAGCCGTTCATTGATGACGCGGGCAGCTTCCAGAATGTACGAACCAGTTCCGGTGCAAGGATCAAGCAGGATAACGCTTTCGTCCGCCAGCCCGTCAGCTAAGCCAAGCTCATCTTGAAGTAGTTGGTCAATTTTTTTGATTTGGTAACGAACGATTTCAGGCGGCGTATACCAAACCCCTAACTGCTCTTTCAGTTCAGGATCGTAGGCTTCAAGAAAAGGCTCGTAGAAGTATTGAATAGCGTGGTCTTGGTCGAAACGGCTAAAGAACGCTTGCCGATCTACGCGATTTAACGCATCTTCAGCCCAGCGTACAGTGTCCGCGAGATTGAGTGAGCGCAACTTTCTGTTAGTCGCTATGGCTTCAAACAAAGCACCAACAACAGAAACATTCAAATAGTTACTCGCGCTTTCCCATTCAAACTCTGCGTTGAGCGAGCGTTCTCGTTCAGCCCAAAGAATCCACGCTGAGAAAAGGCCGTAGAACAGTGTTTGAACCAAAGATGACCTAAAAAACGCTTCTCCCTTTTCGCCGGGAAAGCTAATGCCTAGAGCCTGAGTCATGGCATTTCTTAAGGGGTCTAGTGTAGCGGCGGGTTGCGCCTCAATTCGTTTTCGGGCTTCAGCCGCGTAGCGAGCAAGCACAAAGGCCAGTTCGTCGGCTGAGATAATCGGGCTTGAATGCTGAAGTACGTTCTCCAAGTAATCACGAAGCCCCTGCTCGTGTTCTTTCGCCAGCGCAGCAATCGGCGTATTCCAAAAAGCATCTGCACTAGAGGCAAGTGAATAGGAAGGGCCGTGGAATACTGAACCCGAAGAATCTCGTGTCACAAGCAAGAAATCCCGATAGTTCGTGATGATTACAGCAGGGACGACTTGCAGGTACTTGGCAATTTGCGGGCGTTCGGCAATGCGAAATACATCTTCATCTGCGCCCTTTGCTTCAACGAGACCTCGAAGGTCTTGGTTTTCTTCCCTGAAAAAACCGAAGTCCGGCATGCTGCGAGTTCCAGAAGTGCGAGGGATAAGAGCGGCGCTGCGCGAGCTGAGTTGTGATGTAACGGTTATCCGTGGAAGCAGATTTGAACCAATTTGATAAAGCAGATTTTCTAAAGGGGTGTAATAGCTCGTTTCGTTTGTAGCCATCCCCATTCCACGAATTTCTCGTATACGCTTCAGATAGTTTGTGAGCAAAGACATTTATGCAAACCTCAGATTATAGACATATGGCCTAGCTGATTTTTCGGCAATTTTAATTTTCCGCCCATCGCCGTCATGAATTTCCGCAACGCGCTGACTGCGGTATGACTCACGCAGCAAATTCTCCCAACGCCTCACTTTGCGGGGCGTTGCAGGATTTCCGCCAGCGCCTGCATCCGTTTTGTGTCCGCTGCACTCTTGGCGTTAGGCGCGCTTTCTTCCAGTGACCGCGCGAAGCTCTGCAATTTGGCGCGACCTCTGGTCAGCCGCGAACGTTCTGCGGTTTGAATTGCGCTGCGCATCGCTGTGACTTGATCGGCAGGCAAGGCTTGCGCGCGTTCTAACTGATCGAGATAGGCTTTGGCGACGACTAACTTGTTAGGCCATACCAACTTTTGCTGGCTTTGCACATTGAGTTCAGTTACTTGCACCGTTTTCGCCGCATCAATTTCATTTTGAGTTAGTAACTCGCTGGGGCTTAACTCAAGAATATCCAACCCGCGCGCGATTTCAGAAGAATAAATATGGCCGTTGAACCAATAAGCCGACCACGAGCCACCTAAGATAAGCATCTTGGGATCAATCGGCCCACGGTCGAAATAGCCCACCTCAACCGGCTTGTCAGCGTCGGTGAAGTCCATCACTGAGAGGCCGCCTTGATACCACGCTTGTATTTTTAGGTCGCGCCCCGGAACCGGAATAAGCGAACCATTGTGCGCTACGCAATTTTCTGAGTCGCCCTGCGCGGCGGGTAACTTGTAATAGTTCGCAAAAGTCAGCTTGTTATCTTTCAAGTTAAATATCGCGTCAGCGCCCCATTTGTTCGGGTCGTTGGGACGGCAACGCGCACCGAGGCCTCCGCCCCATTCGTCGGTGAATACGACTTTCGATCCATCGTTCGAGAACGAAGCCGAGTGCCAATAGGCATAATTCGGATCGTTGACGGCGTCCAAACGCTTCGGATTCACCGGGTCTTTGATGTCCAGCACGATGCCGTTGCCGGAGCAGGCTCCGGCGGCCAAGCCCAACGCCGGATAAACCGTAATATCGTGGCACTGATTGCTGTCAGAAGGTTTTTCCAGCGCGCCGTCCTTGCCGTGCGAACCGCCGTTGTTCAAAGCGTTGAGTACGCCGGTACGAGAATCCATAAACACGCGCGGACTCGACACCACCTTGGCACTTTGCGGCGCAGCCACCGGGACTTTGATTACCTCGATGCGAAACAGCGAGGTATTCGGGTCTTTATCCGGCGCTGCGTCTGAACAGCCGGGCAACTCTTCACCTTGACGCACGAACGAGGTGCCCGACACATAAATATAAACGTTGTTCTTATCCTTCGGGTCTACGACTAAGGTATGCGTGTGCGAGCCGCGACAGGTTTGCACGGCGGCGACTTGGCGGGGGCTTTTGATGTTCGAGATGTCGAATATCCTTACGCCGCGAAACCGCTCTTTGTTGGGCGCAGGCAAAGGCGGGCCTTGCGCTTTTCCGGCGGCGGGCAGAGGCGTAGGGGCGAATCCCTGCACGCCGCAATCCGTGCGGCCATTGGGCATCTCGACCGACATAAACATCAGGTTCTTATAAACCGACACATCCCCTTGTCCACCCGGACAAACCATCGAAGTTACTAACTTGGCTTTCGCGGGGTTCGAGATGTCATAGATGCTGACGCCATAAAAATTCCCCTGAAACAGGTATTTTCTTTGGAACGCCAAGTCAGAGTTAGCAAACGCCAGTTGCGCCATCACTAATTGAAACGGCTTAGGCATCTTTGAGGTATCACCCATGCCAAGCACGCCCAACGTCTTTTGCACCTTAGGATTATCAGCATCATCCGAACCGAGTTGAAACGCCTCCGGTTTTTTGAGTAACAAGACGTGCTTCATGCCCTTCGCGACGGCTTCCGCATCATACAAGCCCGGTTTCAGTTTGAAGCGCGGGTCGTTGACATCCGAGCCGGTCATGCCAGCCGGAAGCGGCGCTGCTTGCTCAAGCGCGAACGGGTCTTCTTCCGTTTTTTTCGGTTCGGCAGCTTTTGGTGGTTCTTGAGCGAGTAACTCGCCGACAAAACACAGCGACAAAAGCAGTGAGATTACGAAGGTACGGAAAGTCTTGGGGTTTATTTGATTCATCATTTTTCCTTTGAAGTGATACGTTCCAACATATTTTGCATGATTCTGATTTCGGCGCGCTGGCCGCTGTCTACGTCAGTGGCGAAGTTGAACAATTCAGCCTCTTGCGCTGCGCCTGCGGTGTCGTGCAACTCTTTCACCATATCCAACGCGCCCCCGTGGTGCTGAATCATTCCGGTCAAAAACAGACGATCGAACTCATCGCCTTTCGCTTGCCTGAGCGCTTCCATCTGTTCTGAGGTAAGCATCCCCGGCATCAGGTCGCCCGCCATATTTTTGTGATGCGCGTGCATGCTATGCGTAGCGTCAGCAACAGGCTGCCCGCGCGACACCAGCCAGCGTTTCATGAACCTTATCTCTTCGGCTTGCGTGTGGCTGATGCGCGCGCCCAGCGATCTCACATCTTTGTTGTCGGTGTGCGATTCGATGAGCGCAGTCATCTCAACCGCCTGCGCGTGATGCACGATCATCCCTTGCATGAACTGCACATCCGCCGTGGCAACGGGCGGCAGCTTGCCCTTCGTCGTCGAAGGCAGCACCCGCGTCCGTTTCCCCGGCGCGCCCGGTTGCACTACGACCGGTTTTGCCGGAGCAGGTTGCTGTGCGCAGACGCGCATAGAGGACACCCCTGCGAGAAGGCTCGCTGCCGCAAGTACGCATGAACATGTTGCGACGCTGAATACGACCCGAATGCACCTCGCATAGAAAGGCCTCACGTGGCGTAAATATCGTGTCATTGCCGGTCTGGCTATCTCAAAGTTGGGGGAAACAACATATACGGTTGAAAGTGATGTTATGCCTTTTCGCGAAATACTCCGCGACGCGGTGTAATTACTCATCCTAGCTTTACCTCTTTCGGTAACGAGTGTTGTGTGACGCGGGCGATTATACATGTCACCGAATTTTAAGCGACGCGATGTGAATGTTTCAGGAGGCCGCGATGTTGGCAGGCGATAGGTGGTCTACCAGATACGCCCAACCGCCTTGTGGCAACGGCAGGTACGTGATGTCGCTCACATACGATTGATTATAGCGATTTGCATTTGCGTACGACCTCTCAGGCGCGCGAGGTGTAGGGCAGGTTCGTAACCTCCTCTACACCTCGCACACACCTGAAAATCGTTTCGTGTCCGTCAAACCGTGACCGTCTCACTGTTTTAGGTTTGCGTAATCAGCGAGTGAGCAGCCTCAGCCCCCTGCTTCAACACCCATCAGCGGCAATACGACGCGGAACTCGGTGCCGACGTTGACTTCGCTGGTGACTTCGATGCGTCCGCCGTGTTGTTCGATGATTTCGCGGCAGGAATACAAGCCGAGGCCAATGCCTTTCTTTTTGGTCGTAGCGAAAGGCTGAAACAGGCGCGTACGTTTGAACTCTTCGGTCATGCCGCGTCCGGTGTCAGTCACAGAAATAATCGCGTTTTGGTTTTCGACGTTGGTCAAGACGAACAACTGTCCGCCGTTGGGCATGGCTTCGAGGGCGTTGATG
The DNA here is from genome assembly GCA_043718445.1 of Acidobacteriota bacterium. Classification (GTDB taxonomy): domain Bacteria; phylum Acidobacteriota; class Blastocatellia; order RBC074; family RBC074; genus JACPYM01. Next base: position 11,209 of record JAYSVR010000520.1, read on the forward strand.
ATGAGGTTTTCGACGACGCGTTCGATGGCTTTGCCGTCCGCCGTCGCGGTGACGTTGGGCGTGAGTTTCGCCGTCACTTGATATTGTCCGGCGGCTTGTTGGGCAGTGCGATTCAGCGCGCGTTCGACCAGATGCGTGAGGTTGGCGCGTTCGCGTACCCGCTTGGTCGGCGTGCGCGGGTCAGAGAGTTTGGCGACCAGGTTTTGCAGGTTGTCTACGGTGTCTGACAGCG
>JAYSVR010000053.1:0-8152 GCA_043718445.1 Acidobacteriota bacterium
GATCTGAGGTTTCTCCTTCGTACCCTCACAATACTTGGGAGTCCGTCACCGTAATTGCGCTCTCTCACGCCGCTCGTTAGGGAAAGTTCCCAAGAGAAAAAACTTTTTTTCGGAAAAGCTTCAGGGCTAACAGAACCGCCTGATTTTACGGTTCCAGAGTTTGACAGTGACGAATGCGGTTACAGATACTCACGCCGCGATGAATGAACAAAACCGCCCCTTCCAATATCCTGCCAAACCACCTGAAACAGACGCTTATGCGCCTACGGTTGAGTCTATGAGCGAAAAATGGCGCGACATTCAAACCACTGAAGCGCCGAGCCAGTCGAGCCAAAAGAGTGCCCCTAAAAGTTCGACCATGCTGGGCGTCGGCATCGGCATCGCCCTGGTCATCTTTTTGGCGCTGGTCGGCGGATTCTTGCTGCTGGTCTGGACGGTCAATCGCTAAATCTTTTATGACACTTCATCCCATCAAGCTCGGTATAGAAGTTTTGCTGACCGAACAAGTCAGCCTTTTGCGCAACGCGCGCGTAGGTTTGATCTGTAATCCTGCTACGGTAAACCACGCCTTTCGCCACGCTGCCGACCTTTTTCACGAACACGATCAAATCAATCTAACGGCGTTATTCGGGCCGCAGCACGGCATTCGCGGCGAGACGCAGGACAACATGATCGAATGGCAGAGCTTCCGCGATGCGCGCACGGGCGTGATGGCTTATTCGCTTTACGGCGAAACGCGCAAGCCTTCGGTGGAGATGCTGGCTGACTTAGATGTATTGGTTTTCGATGTGCCTGACGTAGGCACGCGGGTTTATACGTTTATTTATACGATGGCGCTGGCGATGCAAGCCGCGAAAGAAGCAGGCAAGCGCGTAGTCATTCTCGACCGCCCCAATCCGATCAACGGACTCGGCATCGAAGGCGACTTGTTGGAAAAAGGCCACGAGTCGTTTGTCGGGATGTATCCGATTCCGATGCGCCACGGCATGACCGTCGGCGAACTGGCACAGATGTTCAATGAAGCTTTCGGCATCGGCTGCGACTTGACCGTAGTGCCGATGCAAGGCTGGCGGCGCAGCTATTGGATGGACGAAACCGACGCGCCGTGGGTGATGCCTTCGCCGAACATTCCTACTCCTGACACGGCTATCGTTTATCCGGGCATGGTTTATGTCGAAGGCACTACATTAAGCGAAGGGCGCGGCACGACGCGGCCTTTCGAGATTGTCGGGGTGCCTGCGGCAGATGCTTACGAATTGGCGGCGGCGCTCAACGGCTTGTCATTGCCCGGCGTATATTTTCGGCCTCACAGCTTTCAGCCTACGTTTCAAAAGCATGTGAGCGAAATTTGTCACGGCGTTCAGTTGCACGTGACAGATCGTGAGTCATTCAAGCCGGTCATCACCGGCATCGCGTTTATCAAACTGATGCGTGACCTTTATCCATCTGGATTCGGCTGGCAGGAAAAGGCTTATGAATACGCCTTTGGCCGCGTCTCATTCGATGTGATTGCGGGTACGTTGCGCTTGCGCGAACAGATTGAAAGCGGCGTGAACGTCTCGGACATCGCCGCTTCGTGGCAAGCGGATGAACGAAGTTTTGCTGAACAACGCAAGCCGTATTTGCTTTACGAATAATCATGCTGACTCTCAACGAATATCTCATCGAAGCCGAACGCAACCACGGGCATATGTGTCCCGGGCAGTTGCTGGGCGTGCGGATGGCGATGCTCGGTTGTCGTTTGATCGGTCTCGAAAACCCCACAGTCGGCAAACGGTTGATCGTATATGTCGAGATTGATCGTTGCGCGGCAGACGCGATCAACACGGTGACAGGCTGTCGGTTGGGCAAACGTACGCTCAAGTTTCGAGACTTCGGCAAGCTGGCGGCTACGTTTTTGAATACGGAAAGCGGCGCAGCCGTTCGCGTCATTGCGCTTGAAGCCGCACGCGAACTCGCCAAAATTCATTTCGGCTATTTGCCTACGAAAAAAGAACAGCAACTCACGGCGTATAAATCCCTCGCTGACGATCAGCTTTTTCACTTTCAACAGGTCAAAGTCACACTGCCCGAATCTGACTTGCCCGGACATCCTAAAAGCCGCGTCGCGTGCGAAGCCTGCGGCGAAGGCATCAACGATAGCCGCGAAGTTTATCAAGCAGGCCGCACGCTCTGTCGCGGCTGCGTGGGCGAGCGGTATTACGAACTGACAGCATAGCTTTACGATGAGCGAACACGACCATCACAACCATCATCGCGATCACACTCACGGCGCTTCGCAGCGGCGTTTGCTGGTCGTGCTGTGGTTGACGTTCGGCTACATGCTGGCCGAAGTCGGCGGCGGATATTGGTCGAACAGCTTGGCCTTGCTCTCAGACGCGGGACACATGTTCACCGACGTAGCCGCGTTGGCTTTGTCGTTTTTTGCCATGCGGTTTGCGTCGCGGCCCGCTACGCCGAATAAGACCTACGGATTTTATCGGCTCGAAATCCTCGCGGCCTTAGCCAATGGCGCAGCTCTCATCGTTCTCTCGCTGCTAATTTGCTTTGAAGCCTTTCACCGCATGCGCGAACCCGAATCCGTGCAAGGCTGGGCGCTGGTCTGGATTGCCTGCGGCGGACTCGTCGTCAATCTGATTTCGGCGAAGTTGCTTTCGCACGACCATCATCACAGCCTGAATGTACGCGGCGCGTATTTGCATGTGCTGGGCGATTTGCTCGGTTCGGTCGCAGCGATTGCCGCCGGCTTGCTGATCGTATGGCGCGGCTGGCTGTGGGCTGACGCCGTGTTCAGCGTCATCATCAGTTTGCTGATTATTTTTAGCGCGTGGCGGCTGGTGATCGAATCGGTCAACGTCTTGCTTGAGGCTACACCGTCGCACATCAATCTGGCTGCGGTCGAAGCCGCGTTGCGTGAAATTGCGGGCGTGCAAGCCATACACGACCTGCACATTTGGACACTCACCTCACAGCGCCACATCATCACGGCGCATCTTGTCCTGTGCGATGCAACCGAAAACCAGCGCGTTTTGCGCGAAGCCCGCGAGTTGTTACTTCAAAAATTCGGCCTTGATCACGCCACGTTACAACTCGAAGAAGCTCCACCTCTGGTCAACATCGAAAGAAAAAAAGCCGCCTGAGTTACGGCAATTCGCGCACGCGAAAGTGTTTGAATTCAATCGGCGAGCCTTCTGCTTCCAAACACAAATAACCCGTGCTGGGCGCTGCGCCGCTGCCGCCTGAGACTTCTTCGCCGTTGACCCACAACCGCACTTCGCCATTGATGGCGCGCACGTAATAGTGATTCCATTCGTTGACGCCCTTGCTGAGATTCTTGCGCGGAAAGCTGCGCGCGCCGTTGGGCGAAAGCGGCGGAAAAGGTTTCAACTTCGAGTTCCCTACCGCAAAGATGTCGCCGTTGGTCGTGAACCAGTCGCCCTTTTTGCCGCCGGACTTTTCATATTGTTCCCGATAACCGTGATCGAGCATTTGCACTTCGATGCCCCACTTAGGCAGGTTGTTAGGCTTGAGGTCGGTGAGGGCTTCATCGGGAACCCAAACGAATACGCCGGAATTGCCGGCTGCGCGCAGGTGCCGCCATTGAATGACGAATTCGACGTTGGTGAATTTTTGCTTCGTACGCATCACACCAATCGGCTTGCCGGTCGAAGTCAATAAGCCATCCTTCCATGTCCACGTGTCAGGATTGCCATTGACGCCTGCGAAATCCGCTTCGCCTAATTCGCGCCAGCCCGGCCCCGTGCCGTCAATCAAGGCTTTCGGAAAATCCTGCGCGTAACTCAAAGATGCTACCGCCGCACTGAGAATGAACAGCTTCAACCAACCTCTCATCGCTAGCTTCATAGCTTTATCACCATTTCTAAATATGAACGCAGACGAGCTTCTGTGAAAAGCGCGCCTTTTTGTTTGTAAGCTACTTCGTACCAACTGAGTTCGGTGCCTTCGCGCCACAGCGCCAACTCAGCTTTAACCAACGGATCAATCATTACATTCGGGCTGAAGCTGATGCGCGCGCGGGCCAATGCGCCGCCGGGAATAAAGCCGTGTTGCGGTTCGTGCGGCCAGCCGATTTCGATAAGCAGGGTTTGTCCGCGATAACGAATACCGAAGCGTTCGCCAATCATCGTGGAAGCTCCGGCTTCGGTCTTGAGATCGAATTGCCAGGGTTGGCGACCCGTGCGAATCAGTTCGCCGTCAAGCCGGTTATTCGTGGTTGATAACTCGCGGTTGAGCGCCGCACACTGAGTTTCAACTTGCGTCCACAGCGCATCTTTGCCGCGCGTACGAAAGCCATCGTTGATCTCGCGCAGCTTTAAGTATTCCGCCAGATAATCCTGTTCTTTGCGGTCTTCAATAAGCATCAGATTTCGTGACGATTGGTGAGGGCTTTGTGCATGGTGACTTCGTCGGCGTATTCGAGATCGCTGCCGACGGGCAAGCCCATCGCAATGCGCGTCACCCGCACGCCGAGCGGCTTTAACAAGCGACCTAAATAATTCGCCGTCGCTTCGCCTTCGGTGTTGGGGTTCGTAGCTAAAATAATTTCCAGCACTTCCGTACCGTCTTCGCGCGGACGCAGCCGTTCGATCAGGTTTTTGATTTTCAGTTCTTCCGGGCCGATGCCGCGAATGGGTGAAAGTGAGCCGTGCAAGACATGATATTGCCCGTTATATTCGCGCGTCTTTTCGATGGCGACGAGGTTATAAGGTTCCTCGATTACGCAAATTATCGTGCGGTCGCGCGTAGGGCTGGCGCAATAACGACAGGGATTCACGTCGGTCAGGTTATTGCAGGTGTCGCAAAAAATGATCTTCTCTTTCACTTCGCGGATGGCTTCGACCAAACGCTCGGCGTCTTCGGTCGGCACGCGCAACAAATGAAAGGCCAGCCGCTGCGCCGACTTGTGGCCTACGCCGGGCAGCCGTTTGAATTCGTCTATGAGGCGCGTAACAGGTTCTGCGTAATCAAGCATATAAAATTGCAGATTTCAGATTGCGGATTTCAGATTGCGTTTAATCAGCAACCTGAAACCTGCAATCTGCATTTACATTAAACCGGGGATTTTCATGCCGCCGAGCATGTTGCCCATTTTGGAATTCATGACTTCGTCTACTTTGCGACCGGCTTCGTTGACGGCGGCGACGATCAGGTCTTGCAGCATTTCGACATCACTGACGGCCTCTGGATCAATCTTGATCGCCAATAATTCTTTCGCGCCCGTCATCTGAACCGAAATAATGCCGCCGCCCGCACTGGCTTCGACACGCATGTCGTCCATCTCTTTCGCCATCTGTTCTTGCGCTTTTTGCGCGTCTTTCATGAGTTGCTGGATATTCATGCCACCGGGAAATTTCATGGTTTGCTCCTTGTTGAATAAGAAATGAATTGCGTTTGGGGATGATAGCACGAACGCGCGGCTATGCCTTGCCGCTCGCCGTTTGCGCGCGTACGTTGAGAATTTCGCCTTTGAATTTATCAAGCAGCAGGCGTACTGCCGGGTTTTGTTTAGCTTGTTCGTGCGCCGTTGTCCGTGTTTGCGCCGCTTCGTTAATCAACGAACCGACCTGACTGTTAAAGGTCAACTCAACGCGCAACGGCTGACCGAACAAGTGAACGCCCACGTCACGAAAGGTCGTCGTCGCTTCGCGCAAACGTTTCGCCCATACGTCATCGCTCGCCATCGTGATGCGTAACAGACCTGATTCATAAGTAGCTTGCGCATCTTCGAGCGCCGTGACCAGCAAGTGTTGCTTGCGTGTTTCGAGTTCGTGGCAAATAGCCTGTACCTCTTCGCCACTCGTCACACTGGGACGCGCAGCCGTGGGCTTACGCGCCGCCGGACGCGCGGCGGATGGCGGTTCGTCCCAGTCGTTAGCAGGTACATCACTAGAAAAATCCATTTCGGGAAAATCCGGCGGTTCGTCGCTACGACTGGCCCAGTCCGGCGGCGCTGCCAATGCTTGCGCGGCAGTTGTCACTATCGGCTTGGCTGGTTCAGCAGGTGGCGCAACGGGCTTGCTCAACACCCCAGGCGTCTTCAAAGACATTTTGGGCAACTGCGGTACGGTGGGCATGTCCAACGCAGCCATCAGCTCGTCCTGCGTTTGCACTTTGGGCTTGCTGACTGTGGCAGGCGCAGCAAAAGGCGTTGCGTTAAAGCTGCTCACACGCGGTTTAGTTAGCGAAGGCGTATGCGATCCGCCGTCGCCGTTTAAGCGTGCTTCCAACGCCGAAAGTTTCTCAATCAACTCCGCCAATGATTGCAGCCGCGTAGCGTGCGCAAGTTTGGTGAGACCGAGTTCCAAAGCGAAGCGCGGCTGGGCGGCATCTTTAATTTCTTTTTCAGTAGCGGCTAACAGATGAAAGCTACGGACTAAATCTTCTTCTGAAAAATGCTCTGCGAGTTTTTGCAGCCGAGCTATTTCTACGTCAGCGACGCCGAGAATTTCGGCGCTGGTAATGCCCGACTTAATCAACAGCAAGTGGCGAAAATACGCCATCAGTTCGCGCGAGAAATTCCGTAAGTCATATCCCCGTGCGGTAATTTCTTCGACCAGCGCCAATAACTGCGCAGTGTTTTGCGTGGCAATGGCTTCGGTAAAATCGCCCAGCGTCTTGGCACTCACCAATCCTAACGAAGCCGTAACGTCTTCAAGCGCAATTGTTCCGCCCGAAAAAGCGATGACCTGATCGAAGGCCGATTGCGCATCGCGCAAGCTGCCTGCACCTGAGCGCGCGATTTCGCGCAAGGCTTCGTCAGGAATATTGATATTTTCGGCGTCGGCAATCGTGCGCAGTCGCTGATAAATTTTATCGGTAGGAATATGCCGGAACTCGAATTGCTGGCAGCGCGAAAGAATCGTGTCAGGTACTTTGTGCAATTCCGTCGTCGCCATAATAAAGACGACGTGCGACGGAGGCTCTTCCACCGTTTTGAGCAAGGCATTAAAGGCGTTATTGGAAAGCATATGAACTTCGTCAATAACGAATATCTTATGCCGGTCACGCGCGGGTGCGATGGCTAAGTTATTGATGATGACATCGCGCACATTGTCTACGCCGGTGTTGGAAGCCGCGTCAATTTCCAGCACATCAAGCGAATTCCCTGCCGCAATTTCTAAACAGGAAGGACATTGCAAACAGGGCTGACTGGTAATGCCCTTATGGCAATTCAGCCCTTTTGCCAGAATGCGTGCCGAAGTGGTTTTGCCCGTGCCGCGTACCCCGGAAAAAAGATAAGCGTGATGCAAACGCGCCTGCTCGAGCGCATAACTCAGCGTGCGCGTAATGTGTTCCTGTCCCGTCAAATCGGCAAAATGTTGCGGGCGATATTTGCGGGCGATCACCAGATAACTCACAGAAAAACCTCTCTTGCATTGCGATGAATTAGGAAAGCGCGGGGAGCATACAGGCTTACCGCAGATGGCTCAAGCTGAGGCGGCATAGCATTGCCGCGAGAGAATTCAGCAACGTATTTTTCTTTGAATAACTTTAAGGCGAAGTAATAAAAGTTGATTGAAAGGGGAAATCGTTTGGCATTTTTGCCGGTTTATCGCATACAATGCGCGCAACAAGTTATCCGCCCTAAGCATTTCAATATAAAAGCGTAGTGGTAACTCAGTAGCTTGTCTTCAGGCTACGAAATCAATTCAATCGTCGGTAAATCACAAAGGAGAATAAACATGCCGAAAAAGGCTGCTGGTTCAATGGATGTGGACAGTATGATTCAAGGACTGATTGCGGGTATTGACGCGCAAATCAGCGAGTTGGTACAGAAGAAAAACGCATTGGTGAGCGCGTTCGGAGGAAGCACGAAAGCTGCTGCGCCTGCCGCTGTGGTCGCCGCCGCCGCTGGTGTACGTCGCCGTGGTCGCCCGCCCGGATCAGGGAATAAAAAAGGCACGAAAGCTGCTGCGCCTGCCGTAGCGGCGGATAAGCCCGCGAAAAAGGGCAAAAAGAAACGCGTATTTTCTGAAGAGACCAAGAGGAAATTAGCGGTCAAAGCCAAAGCGCGTTGGGCCAAGATTCGCGCTGAACAAGGTCAGGGATAAGCGGCTAAAAATGGGTCAGGCCCCGGTGACTACTGCGGCACATTCGAACTGGACTACCGTTGCTATCTTCCGATCCTGGC
>JAYSVR010000521.1:0-3646 GCA_043718445.1 Acidobacteriota bacterium
CGTAGACGGCATCATCGCCGTACCCAAAGACGCCAAGACGATCATCCCGATGATTAAGGCGGCGAATGCGGCGAACATTCCCATCGTGCTTTATAACCGGCCTGCCGATAAGACCGACGCGAAATCGGTCGCGGTCGTTGCTGACAATGTGGGCATCACCAAAGCGACCGTCGAATATATGTGCGAGCAGGCGAAAAAATCCGGCAAGAAATATAAAGCCCTGTTGGTGATGGGCGATCTGGGCGACATCAATGCCATCGGTCGCCGCGATGGATTTGAAGAAGCCGTGAAAGGCTACAGCGACATCATCGAAGTCGTCGCCCGCGTACCCACCGAATGGAATCAGGAGAAGGCATTGGCCGGCACGACGAACGCCTTGCAGGCGCATCCCGACATCAACTTCATTTTTACGTCGTCGGACTTTCTGTTTCCTTCAATCATTTCGGCGCTCAAGAACGCAGGCAAGTACAAAAAGATCGGCGAGGACGGCCACGTCCTGATGGGCGGTTTTGACGGCGACGCAACGGCTTATCAAATGCTGAAAGACGGCTATCTCGACGCGGACGGCGTGCAGAACGTTTACTTCGAGAGCGAAGCCGCCGTGCAAGCGGTGCTTGATCTGAAAGCCGGAAAGCCGGTGGCAGAAGTCATACGTGATGCGGGCTTTGTCATTCATCAGGGGAACCTCAGTGAAATGTCCGCGAAGATGTGGGGCGCACAGGTGAAGAAATAGATGGCCTCATTGCCCACCGAATCCATCGCAAAGAATGACTGGCTACAACGCGCCAGCCAATTGCTATCGGCGGAATACCAAGTTCTGCTTTTGTGCCTGCTCTGGTTTCTCGCGGCGATTCCGTTTACGCCCGGCCTCACTTCGTCAAACAACCTCAGCAACATTTTTTCTAACCTGCTGCCGCTGCTGATTCTGGCGACGGGACAAACGATAGTGCTGATTACGGGCGGCATTGATCTGTCGGCGACTTCGGTGATGGCGCTGACCAGCGTGACGGGCGCACTGATAATGAGCGGCGATCAGGGCCTCTTGGCTACGATGCCTGGCGGCAGCGCGTGGGCTGTACCGGTTGGACTGGCCGCGATGTTATTCACCGGAGCTTTGATCGGCTGGTTGAATGGCGCAGCGATTACGCGACTGGGCATGCCGCCTTTCATCGTGACGTTGACGACGATGATGTTTTTCAGCGGACTCGCCATTTGGCTGACGAAATCCAAAACGATTTATAACTTGCCGCCCGCGTTCAATGCGATTGGCAAAGGCTCGCTCTGGTTCGTCCCATACGCTTTGCTCGTCACAGCCTTGCTCGTAATCGCGGCGCACGTGCTGCTCAGTCGCAGCCTCGCGGGACGTTGGCTCTATGCGTGCGGACACAATGTGCGCGCGGCTGAAATTTCCGGCGTGCCCGTCGGCTGGACGTTGACTCTGGCGTATGTGTGCAGCGGCGTTTGCGCGGCAGTCGCGGCGATACTTTATACGGGACGATTAGAAACCGGTTCGCCCGTGTTGGGACAACGTTTGTTGCTTGATGTCATCGGCGCAGCAGTCATCGGCGGCGCGAGTTTGTTCGGCGGACGCGGCAAGATCGTCTGGACGATTTACGGCGTATTGTTTCTGACGCTGATTGATAACACGTTGAATCTAGCCGGGCATTCGCATTTCACGATCATGATGGTCAAAGGCGGCGTGATTCTGCTCGCCGCTTTGTTGGATGTATTGCGGCGGCGCGGGCAATAGCAAGACAACGATGAAGCCCTTGCTGGAGTGTTCACAAATCGGGAAAAGCTATTTTGGCGTATCGGTGCTGCGTGGCGTCGAGTTGTCGCTCGCCGCCGGAAGCGTGCTGGGTCTGGTCGGAGAAAACGGCGCGGGCAAATCTACGCTAATGAATATTCTCGGCGGCGTCACGCAGCCGGATGCCGGAAGCATGCGCTTTGATGGTTCTGATTACCGCCCCCAAACTCCCGCCGAAGCGACGGCCCACGGCGTAGCGTTTGTGCATCAGGAACTAAACCTTTTCACCAATCTGAGCATTGCCGAAAATCTCTTCATCCCGGCTTTCCAAAAAAACAAATTCGGGTTCATTGATCGCAAGCTGATGCGCGCGAAGACGGCGGAATTGTTGAGCGCGGTCAGCCTTGATGTTGCGCCCGACACGCTGGTCGAAAGCCTTTCGCCCGGCGAACGGCAACTGGTTGAAATCGCGCGCGCGCTCGGCCAGAACGCTCGACTCATCATTTTTGACGAGCCAACGACTTCGCTGACCAGCCGCGAAACCGACAGATTATTTGACTTGATTGAGCGGTTGCGCGCGCAAAGCCTCGCGATGATTTACATCTCGCATGTGCTGCCTGATGTCTTTCGGCTGTGCGACGAAATGATTGTGCTGCGCGATGGCGAAGTGGTCGGGGCAGGCAGCAAAGATCAATTCACGACCGAGCGATTGATTACGCTGATGGTCGGGCGCAGCCTCGATCAACTCTATCCGACCCGCGACGCGCAGCCCGCGCCCGCAGCGGTGATGCAGGTTTCAGACCTTTCGCAGCCGGGCGTAATCGAAGGGATCAGCTTCGAGTTGCGACGCGGCGAAGTGTTGGGTATCGCCGGATTGATGGGCGCGGGGCGCACTGAACTGGCGTGCATTCTTTTCGGCCTTGAGCCTTGCGCGCGCGGCAGCATCAAGATCAACGGTGCAGAGATCAGCGCGCTCACTTCGCGTGAACGCATCGCACATGGCCTCGCATTTCTGACTGAGAACCGCCGCGAAGAGGGCTTGCTGATGGATGCCGCCATCAGCGACAACCTCGCGCTCACGGCCTTGCCGCAATTCACGACTGGCGCATTGATCGCCCAGCCGCGCTTGACTGAAGCCGTCAAGCAAATGGCGGCGTCTGTACAGATCAGAGGCGGTGGGCAGCTTCGCCAACCGGTCAAAACGTTGAGCGGCGGCAATCAGCAAAAAGTTGTGCTGGGCAAATGGCTGTTGCGGAATCCTGCGGTGCTGATGCTCGATGAACCGACACGCGGCGTAGATGTCGGCGCGCGTTCAGAAATCTATCGCATCATCAATCAACTGGCTGCGACGGGCGCGGGCATCCTGTTCATTTCGTCTGAGATTGAAGAATTGATCGGCGTCTGCGACCGCGTGCTGGTGATGCAACGCGGCGTTATCGCAGCTGGCTTTGAGCGCGCCGAGTTTAGCCGCGAACGCATTCTCAGTGCGGCCCTGTTTGCGGGTGAAAAAACTGCGGGTGAAAAATTGTGACTGAAAAATCCGCTCACAACTTTACGCAACTCGCCTTGCGACACGCTGCGCCGCTAATCTTTCTGGCGGTGCTGGCGGCCTTCAGCTTGCTGTCGCCGCGTTTTCTGGCGGTGAACAATCTGACCAACATCCTGATTCAATCAGCCTCGACCGCCATCGTGGCGACAGGCATGACCTTCGTGTTGTTGACCGCCGGCATTGATTTGTCAGTCGGTTCGGTGATGTTCGTTTCTGCCGCCGTCGCCGGCAAGATGCTGCTGGGCGGACAGCCGCGGGTGCGATTTAAATCGGGACGAAGTTTTCAGTAGGCGCTTGACATAGCTTTTGCCAATAGGCGTTCCATTCCTCATTGGCGCGCTGGACTCGGA
>JAYSVR010000522.1:0-35509 GCA_043718445.1 Acidobacteriota bacterium
CGCACTCCGCATTCCGCACTCCGCACTTATTAGATTTCTTCGATAATCAGATTGTGATTGCTGTAAATGCAGATGTCGCCCGCGATGTGCATGGCGGATTCGGCGACTTCGCGCGGAACCATTTCAGTGTGTTTGACGAGCGCGCGTGCGGCGGCCAGTGCGTAAGGCCCGCCCGAACCGATGGCAACGATGCCGTCGTCGGGTTCGATTACGTCGCCGTTGCCCGACAATAATAATGTTGCCGTGCTGTCGGCAATGATGAGCATGGCCTCAAGGTTGCGCAGGTATTTTTCAGTGCGCCATTCGCGCGCGAGTTCGACGGCGGAGCGATAAAGCTGGCCGTGGTACTGTTCGAGTTTCGATTCAAAGCGTTGAAACAGCGTGAAAGCATCGGCGGTTGCGCCCGCAAAACCGGCGATGACTTTTTCGTTATAAAGCCGCCGCACCTTGCGCGCTGAGGCTTTCATCACGGTGTCGCCGAGCGTAACTTGTCCGTCGCCCGCGACGACCACGCGGTCGCCGCGCCTGACAGAAAGAATAGTGGTGCTGCGAATTCGATTTTTCGGAGTCGGTGCAAGTGGATAAGGCATAGCCGGACTATACGAACCGCTTTTGTTTATTGTCAACTTTGCCGCAGGCGCGATTGCAAAAGCGCGCGTTTGCCACGTTCAAAGCCGTGGCTATAATGCCGCCACTTTATGAGCAGGCCCGGCTGGGCAAGTTCACATCAACCCAAATCATTTAAGAGGACAACTGATGAAATCGAGATTCATGCTGACGCTGCTGGCGTTCGCGTTGTGTGCCATGCCGAACTTTGCTGCATTGGTTTCAGCGCAAGACAAACCTAAAGAGGCCGCCGCGCAATCTAAACTTTCTGATGACGAAGCCAAGCACATTGACAAGATGAACAAGGCTACGACGGTGGCCGAAAAGACTAAGCTCGGCATCGAGTTCATCAAGAAGTTCAAAAAGAACACGGCTTATCGCCCGAAGGTGGCCGAGTATCTTTCGAACCAAATCTTCAACGAGAAAGACCCCGTAGCGAAAGTGCAAGCCGCACAACAATTCATTGCGGCCTTCGATCAACCGGGCGAAGCCGATATGGTCAAACCGGCTTTGATTGACGGTTATGTGAACGGCGGTAAGTTCGATGAGGCGTTCAGCGAAGGTGAGAAATACATCGCCACGCACGCTGATGACGTATTCGTCGCCGCCGCGTTAGGCTTTAACGGTGTGCTACAAATTCAGAAGCAGGGAGAGCAGGGCGCGAAATGGAAGCACGCCAAAGCCTCGAATGATTACCTGACCAAGGCGCTAGAGATTCTCGAACAGGACAAGAAACCCGAAAAGACCGAAAAGGAATTTTGGAACACCTATCGCAATGCGTGGCTGCCGAAACTCTATCAGGCGCAGGGCGTGTTGCTTTACGCGACGAACGAAAAGGCCAAGTCGAAAGATCTGTTTGAAAAGGCTTTCGGCTTTGACCCTCAAGACGTAACGACGCTGAACTTTTTGGTGACGCTAGCGAACGAAGATTACACGGCGCTCGCGCAAAAATACCAAACCGAAAAGAAGTCGGCCTTGATGGATCAAGCGCTCGTCAAGATGGACGAAGTGATTGATTATCTGGCGCGCGCGGTGGCGGCAACCGAAGGCGACACGAAATTGGCGGCGGCCAACACGCAGTTCAAAGACCAGCTCAAGCAGTATTACGACTTTCGCTATCCGGGCAAGACGGCAGAAATGCAGGCGCTGGTGGATAAATACAAAAAGAAATAGCTCGCAAAAAAAATCTGCGCTAAAAATCAAACACCGCACAGGATGCTGTTCTTGTGCGGTGTTTCGTTTTTAGTGTTACGCGAGAAATCAAAGCGTTGCCTTAATAAGCGGCAAGGCAGCGGGCTGGGCTTCAGTCACTTGAAAGGCTTTCTGCAAACGTGCGCTCAAGGCGTCGCACTTGGTTTCGTCGCTGAAATAAGCCGTCACCAACGCATCGCCTTTAGCCATCTCATCGCCGAGTTTGGCGTGGATGAAAAGCCCTACGCCGTAATCAATCTTGTCTTCGAGTCGCACGCGACCGCCGCCCCATTCCTGCGTAATGCGTCCGAGTTCGTCAGTTTGAATATGGTTGACGAAACCCGCTTGCGAGGCTTTGATCGTGACTTGATGCGCGCAATGCGGCAGATGCTTTAGGTCATCGCATACGCGCGGATCGCCGCCTTGCAATTCGATGCATTGCTTGAAACGTTCGAGCGCGCGGCCTGAGGTGATGGCTGCGCGTACTTGCGCGCGTGCGGCTTCGAGTTCGGCGACGCCAGCGACGACTAACATTTGTGCGGCGAGTTCTAAACTCAGTTCAGCAAAGCCTCCGTCAAGCTGGCCTTGCAAACATTCGATAGCTTCTTGTGTTTCAACTGCATTGCCGACCCAGCTTCCGAGCGGCTGATTCATGTCGGTGATTAACGCCGTAACGCGCTTGCCGACGCGGCGTCCCGTCTCGCACAGCATCTCAGCCAGCGCGCGCGCATCGGCTTCGGTTTTCATGAACGCGCCGTTGCCGGTCTTTACATCAAGCACCAAACCATCAATGCCTTCAGCGAGTTTCTTCGACATAATCGAAGCCGTGATGAACGGGCGAAAGGGAACTGTTGCCGTCAGATCACGCAGCGCATACAGCTTGCGATCAGCCGGAGCAATTTCTGGCGTTTGCCCAATCAGAGCGAGGCCGCAACGCGCCAATACATCTTTGAATTCAGCCAGGGAAAGATTGGTGCGAAAGCCGTGGATGGCTTCGAGCTTGTCGAGCGTACCGCCCGAATGCCCCAAGGCGCGGCCCGAAATCATCGGTACGGCGACGCCGCAACAGGCGACGACGGGCGCGATGACGAGCGAAGTCTTGTCGCCTACGCCGCCGGTGGAATGTTTGTCTACTTTGGGCAGCGCGATGTGATCGTGCGTGACGACTTCGCCGGAATGCAGCATCTCGCGTGTGAGCGTTTGTGTTTCTTCGGCGTTCATTCCGTTCAAAAACGAAGCCATTAGCCACGCCGCCATTTGATAATCGGGGATTTCGTCGCGCGTATAGCCCTGAATCAGAAAGGCGATTTCGTCAGCCGTGAGTGCGTTGCCGTCGCGTTTTTTCTCGATTATATCTTGTGCTCGCATATCGGCAGTGTAGAGGATTCGTGAGGGAGAAAAAAATAAAAGTTACCCCTTGATTACCTGATGGGTTGCAGCAGCTGCCGAATTGCCAAAGTCACAACGCCTTCTGCCGGGCGTTCGGGCGTTTCATAAATCATTGCGCCTTCGACCAGCGCGATGATGGCATCGGCCAGCAATTCGCGGTTGCGCAACGCGGGCGCGGTGCGTTTGAGGGTGGCGGCGATGACGTCGCGCAGATGTGTTTGAAAGCGTTGGCGAAAGTCGAGAATCACGGGCGAATGGGCCGCGCGCGCAACACGTTCACGAGCGGTTGCAATTCGCGCGAAATGTCGAGCGCCGTCTTGAGGGTTTTGTTCAGGTGCTTGCCCAACGCTTCGTTTGCTTCCAGCGCCTGTAAGACTGCTTCGTGCCGCCGTTTCAACAGCGGCTTCGCTACGGTCACGGCGACCATTGGCGGAACGCCCGCGACGGTTTCTTACGCAGGCGCACAAGGCGGTTTAATCGGACTCGATCAGGTAAACATATTGATTCCGCGCGCGCTCAGCGGACGCGGCGAAGTCGAAATTGCGCGTGGGGAAATCCGATGAAATCGTCCAGCCAACCACGTAGATGTTACCAACAATATCTAAGGTTAGACGGACGCCGGATTCCCCTAAGCTGCCGCCCAAGTAGGTGAAATAAGTTAAAGCGCCAGCCACATTCAGCTTTAAGACGTAAGCATCCGTAGAATTATTTGTGAGTTGAACGGCTCCGGCAGTAGCCGTCCATCCACCGCTCGTGTAACCCGTAACATAAAGGTTGCCGTTGTTATCGAGCAGCATGCCCACAGCGCGAGTAATATTGTTTAGCGGGAAGCTATAGAGTTTTTGCAAACCGCTCGAACTTAATTTGAGTAGAAAGATGCTGTCGTTTTCCGTTCCGCCAATATAACCGTTGCCCATCGCATCAGTCGTCGCATAAATACCAACCGCATTTTTAGCGCCGAAATCTATATGGATGGTGCCGTAATAGCTCGCATAAGCCAGTGCGCCCGACGCTGTATATTTAACGATAAATGCATTCCCGCCAGGCAAGCCTAAAGTCCGCTGAAAAGCTCCGGCAGTAGTCGGGAAATCAGTTGAAGAGGTCTGACCTGTGACATAGATGTTGCCCGCTGAGTCAACAGCAATGTCACGCCCTTGATCAATGCTATTGCCGCCTAGCAACGTAGAATAAAGCAAGGCTGAACCAGTCGCGTTTAGCTTGGAAACAAAGGCTTGATAGGGACCGTCATAAGAAGTTTGCGCGGCATTCGAGGTAAGCGGGAAATTGCCTGCATAGGTTCTTCCGGTTAAATAAGCATTGCCAGCCGCGTCAACCGCCAGGCCGTAGGCTTCATCAATCGCGGTTTCACTGCCTAAGTAAGTAGCGTAAATAAGTGCTTCCCTGCGGGATTGAGTTTGGCAATAAAAACATCCTCCTGAATCGGCGCTGCCGTCTTCCGCAACGCCTGCGCTGTTACCGGAAAATCATTCGAAATCGTTCGTCCTGCCACATAGAGGTTGCCTGTTATATCGCGCGCCATAACTTGAGCGACCTCGGTATCACTGCCACCGAGAAAGCTGGCGTAAAGAATCACCGGATCAATCACCAGTGGAAGTTCGCGATCATAAGCACCAAGTTCAAAACCAATCTCACGCGTACCCGTTTGCACGTAACCGCCCGCGACCGTTTGCCGTTGACCGCTAACCTCTTGATAAATCACCGGGCGGCGTCTGCTGTGCCAGCGGCGCATTGCCGGGCGTTTGCGGTTGGTCACTCATTGAAATTTTCTCCTTTGCACGTGTTGCGGTTTTGCCGCAGCGACGGGTCTGCCGCTGCCAGCCTGCTAAACGAAAGTCCGGTCGTGAGAGTTTGGCCTTTTTCTCGACGCCTCAAGCCGCCGCGAATTCCGTGTATTGCCGCACTTCCGGCGGATGAAATGCCAGCACGATGTCTTCGCGCGGCACGCCCGCTTCGAGCAGAGCATCGGCGACGGGGCGGTTCGTGCCGTCATGCTGAATCCAGATTTTGCCGTTGATGATGTCTAGATGCAGGATGATGTGATGAACACGACATTCTCTTTCCCAGCCAATATCCAATAGCTCGAAATGATTCTGTTCAGCGTCAACTACTAATTCCGTAGCGACGTTTACACCCGGCTTACGCTTCGACCAACTCGCGTAAAGTTCAAGGACTTGTCGAATGGTTTCACGATAACGATTTAATTTATCCATTTGAGAATCCTTTCTTCCTGGATGGAAAACACAATCAAGCGCAATTGAGACCGTTCAATCATTAGCCGCCCCAAAGGTTCCGTCAAAATGCCCTCATAAATATGTTTCGGGACAGCCAAATATAAAATTCGCTCGCTTTCTATTTCGTTGAGTATCGCGCGATACATCGTGAATTGTCCGATAGCCTCTTGTAAGGCTTCCACTTGCGAGTTGTTCAGAAAGCTTTTGATTTCGACCGCAATGAACCGCCCTTCTTTCTCTGCTCCAATCGGACTGCGTTCAGCCGCAAGGTCAACATACAAGTCGCGGGTTTTATAGCGCAACTTCAAAGGGTCATCGGTAATCGCCCATCCGTCGGTGACGAGCGCTTCAATTACGGTGTCGTGATAAAGGTCATTGGCTGGCATAGGTTGCTATTTGTCACTTTGACCTTGCGTTTGGCTGTTTCCTTGCCCAGAACTAACTGGAGGTGCAGGCTGCGGGCGTGCCTCTATTTGAGGTTTCGGTTCCTGTGGCGCTTGGTTGCCCCCAGTTTTGTAAGGTTTTGTAACTTGTTCAGTTTGATTGTTCTTGGAATTTTCTTGGCTCTTGATTGACATTGACAATTTCCTCTTTTTCAGTCGTTGTGGAATTAGTTGAAGTTAAAGCGGTAGTTGAACTAGTACTGCTGGCGAGTTCAATCGTTAAATCAGATTTTTCTCTGGAAATATAAAGAGTCTCACTCTCGTACAAAACCTCCCATGTTGAATTGCTATATGTTGTTACACTATTTAGTACCAACTCTCTGACTTTTTCTGAGTCAGAGTAAAATTTAATCCATCCATAATAAGCAAGATTAAGCTTATTATCCCTAACGATTACCCAGCGATTCCTGTTAATTTCGTTGAAGCATTCCCAGACATCGGCATCATCATAACGATCCGTGACGTTGATTTTTAGCCCCAGCTTGTTGATGACTCTGTTTGCGCTTAAGTAGGATGCTATGACGGCTAAAATTACCGATGTAGCTGATGCGGCGGCTATTTGTTTCCAAGAAAATGGGGCTTTTTCGTCAAATAAGGTATCTGTGATTTTTAGCTTGTGGGATGAACCAGTTTTCCAGTTATACACCTCAATTACTAGCCCGCATATCGCATAACTAAGCACTGAGTAAAACCATATTTCAATAAAGTCTTCCCAATCTTTTTGAATTGGTTTTCCTCTTAATTTTCGGAAAAGTAAGATAGTAATAATCCCCGGCAAAGCGAGGAAAATTACCCTGAAGAGGAAGACGCTAAGTTCCATACTTTACCTTGTCTCCGATTTAGGAAAACACCTTCAAAATCGGATCGCCTCCAAAGTTCGTCAGTGGTTGATTCTATTGCGGCGAATCAGGCTGCCGGTTCAATCTGCGTACCCAATTCAACGGAAACAACGTAAGGCAGCGAAACAAGTTTTCGCGCCATAGCTTTCTTCGCTGAGTCGAGTGATTCTCGTATCGTTTGATGCAACTCGTGTGCGGTTGCTGGCGTGAAGGCAGCATCTCCGTCTACTGGGCAAACCCATGCTTCAATGTCGAGAACGCGCACCGTTATGCCATCCTCGCTGTACTCAATGGTAGTTGGTTTCCATTCTTTCGACGTTTTATGTTGGCCGCAAATTGGTGCTGTTCTGTTGTTCATAAATTACTTCCTACCTTTGCGCCGCCGCGTGAAGGGCGGGTTTTCCCATTGTCGCTCGTCCGGCAAATAGGCCGTGACGAACTCAATAGAGATTGGATCGGCGTACTCACAAACAACGTGCAAATAAACCGAAACGTTTTTCATTAGCTCAACCCTGCCGCATACCAATACACGTTGATCAGCAGGATATTCTTAAATGATCTTGCCCTGCAAAACGGCCTTCGCCATATCGCGTGGCGTAAAACCTTCTTTCAAAGCATGTAGCGAGGCATGGCTCAAAACGAAATAATCGCCACGCGCTACTCGTTCCCTAATGGCTTCGATGTCCATGGTTATTCCACCTCACCCAAACACCTTCAAAATCGGATCGCCTCCAAAGTTTGTCAGCCGTTGATCGCGTCCGCCGTAATAGTAAGTCAGCTTGCGGTGATCCATCCCCAGCGCTTGCAAGATCGTAGCGTGCAGGTCGTAAACCGAATAGGGATCAACCGTAGCCTTCACGCCGAACTCATCCGTCTCGCCCAGCATCTGGCCGCCTTTGACGCCGCCGCCCGCCATCCACATCGAGAAGCCGTAATGGTTGTGATCGCGGCCTACGCCGGATTGCGACATGGGCATGCGTCCGAACTCGCCGCCCCAGACGATGAGCGTGTCTTCCAGCATGCCGCGCGCTTTCAAATCCTTAATTAGCCCAGTCATCGGAATATCGGTTTCGGCGCAATGCAGCCGGTGGTTTTCGTCGAGGCCGTAATGCGCGTCCCACGATTCCTGCTGGTGTCCGCCGCCGTGATAAAGCTGGATGAAGCGCACGCCGCGTTCGACCAGACGGCGCGCGGTCAGGCATTGCTTGCCGAAAAAGTCTGTGTGCTTTTCGCCGATGCCGTAAAGTTTTTTGGTCGCGTCAGTTTCTTTTGCAAGGTCTACGGCTTCGGGCGCGTGGGTTTGCATCTGGAAGGCGAGTTCATACGAAGCGATGCGCGCATCCAGGTCGCTGTTTTTGGCGTGGCGTTCGAGATGGTTTTGGTTGAGCGCCTGAATGAAATCAATTTCGTTGCGTTGCAAATGCGGGTCAACCCACTTGGGCGGATTGAGGTCTACGATAGGCGTATTGCCGGGGCGGAACGGCGTACCTTGAAATGCCGCAGGCATGAAACCCGCCGACCAGTTGGGCGCTCCGCCAATCGGGCCGCCGCGCCAGTCATACATCACCACGTAAGCGGGCAGGTTTTTATTCTCAGTCCCCAAGCCGTAAGTCACCCAAGAACCCAACGAAGGATTGCCCGGACGAATGTTGCCGCTATTCATCTGAAAGATCGCGGGCGAGTGATTGTTGCTCAGGCAATACAACGAACGAAGGACGCAGAGTTCATCGGCGACGGAGCCGAGATTGGAATAGAGTTCGGAAATGTCTACGCCGCCGCGCCCGTACTTTTTGAACTCGTAAGGCGACGCCATCAGGTTGCCGTTTTTGTTGAAGAGTTCGAGCTTTTCCCCCGATGCAGACGCTGGCAAAGGCTTGCCGTGCATCTTGGTGAGCATCGGCTTCGGGTCGAAAAGGTCTACCTGGCTTGGCCCGCCGTACATAAACAGGAAGATGACCGACTTCGCTTTGGCGGCGAAATGCGGCGCTTTGACTGCCAACGGACTCGTGTCTTTGTCGCCCGCTGGTGTCGCGGCGAGCAAGTTGTCTTCGGCGAGCATGGAAGACAGCGCGAGTCCGCTGAAACCTGCGCCTGCTTTGAAAATCAATTCGCGGCGTGAAAGTGTTGCGTCGTTATTGGGTTTGGTCATAGTGATCGTTCTTAATTCTGATGCAAAAAGAAAAATCGCGGAATTCGCGGAGAGGAATCGCAGAAAGACGCGGAAGTTTTTCCGTCATAAATTTTCCGCGCTTTCTGCGCTTTTCCGCGTATTCAGCGATTTCAAAAAAGTGATGGCGAACGCGATTGTCACTTACCCGCGAACACTTGCGCAATCGGTTTGCCCGCGTTGGCGTTCTGTTCGCTGTAATCAAACTTGAGCCACTTGGCTAACGTAGCCGCGACTTGATTCTGATAAATCGTCTCAGCGTTTTTCCACTCGCCGCGCAGCTTGCTATCAGGACTGACAAACGCCATCCAGATGTATTGCGCTTCGGGCACTTTCTCGCCGTGATCCGTCCAGTTCAGCGGCGTAGGCCCGCGTCCGTGGTCTACGGTAAAAATGATCGAAGTCTTGCCGCGATATTGCGACGTGCTTTGCACGTAATCCCACAACGCTTTGAACTGATTGTCATTGCGCTGCAAGGCTTTCAGCGTTTGTTCGTAATTGCCGCCGTGCGCCCAGTCGTCCGTTTCGCCAAGTGATAGAAAAAGAACGCGCGGCTGATGACGCCGCAGGTGTGTCATTGCGAATTCGAAGGTGTAATGGTCGTGGCGCACGCTGTCCCACGGCGTAGGCGCGTCGCTTTGGGTTTTGTTCATCACGCGAATCGTTGGATCAGGCGAATCATAAATCTCATAGCCCGCATTCAACGTAATGCTGCCTTCTTTGCTTTCGGCAATCCAGTTCATCACGTCCCACGACGCGAATCCTGCGACTTGTTTGTCATTGAGCTTGAGCTTGGCTTTGAGAAATTCCAACACCGAAGGGAATTGATTGCGCTTGCGGTCGTTGCTGTTGATGACATCGTCGTGAGCTTGCCCGGTGAGAATTTCAGAATAGCCCGGATAAGAGAAGAACATCTTATTCGTAGTCATCGCCGCGCTGCCCAACGCGCGATTGCCCGCGATGGAGCCATGTTCTTTCATCAACGTACCCCAAAAGAACGGCATCAGTTTCATCCGTCGCTCTTCGGGCGTAGCGGCGTAAAACTGTTTGTATAACGCCGAGTCTTCTACCTTGCGGTCGCCGCGCGTTTTTGATTTGAGGATGGCGAGATCGAGTCCGCCGAAGACTTCTTCGCAACGCGCGCCGTCGAGCGTGACGAGGATGACGTTTTCGGTTTTGCTTTGCGCGCTGACGAACGAAGCGCATAAGCAAAGCCAACTTAGTGAAAGCAGAAAGCGAATTTTCATAGTTGGTGCGCCAGCGTCCCGCTGGCAGTCGGATTGCGAGCATCTTGCTCGCCCCCAACAAAAGTCACGATAGGTCTGAGGTCGGATTGCGAGCAAGATGCTCGCAATCCGACTGCCAGCGGGACGCTGGCGCACCGCCTTACCATTCAAGCCGCAACGTACCTTGCACCTGACGCGGAGCAATGCCGTTCGCGCGATAAGAATTGCCCAGACTCACGATGCCTTCGGCGCTGGGTGCGTTCAGCCCTTGCAGGTTCAGCACGTTGAAGATGTCGAGGTTGACGCGCAGCAAAAGTTTTTCCTTGATGCGGAAGAACTTCATCATTGACACGTCGAGGCTCGAATTGAACGGCCCCAGATGATACTGGTTGCGCCACGGATGCAAGCCCGTGTCTCTGGCAACGCGCTGGCAGTTCGAACGATTGATCGCAGCCGTCGAACCGCTCGCGGGCGTATAAACACAGTTGGACGCCTGCGATACGAGTTGACCCGTTGCGGCGTCGAGCCGAAACGCCAGCGGAATGTATTCGACGTTCGTGTCGTAATCATTCGAGATCGTCGTATCAGTGCTTTGCGGTTGTCCGAAAAACGGCGACGGGTTAAGCGGCTTTTGCGCGGGTTTGTAATCGGCGGGCAAGCCGAATACGCCGTTGCGCAAGCCTGCCGCATTGGTGCTGTTGATCAAGCGTTGCGGGATGTAACCGTTAAACCACAGATAACCGTCGGTGCAACGTTCCTGCGATTTTTGCGTCGCCGCCGCCGGTGTCGGTCGGCAATCGGTGATTTTGTATTTCTTGCCATACTGTTCAAACGTGCCGAACTCGCCCCACTGACCGGTGGGCCGCGCGTACCACAAATTCAGGAACGCGACTTTGCCGACCATCTTCCAGCCGCCGATGACGCCATCGAGAAAATCGTTAGCGCCTTTGCCCAGCCACTTGCCTTTGCCGAACGGCAAATCGTAATTCCAGTTCGCGCGAATGCGATGTTTCGGAATGCCCGTGTCGCGGTCATAGAACAAAAAACGATTTAACGCTTCAGAATCCTGCGGCACGTTCGACTCAGGCAAGAAGACTTGCGGAACCGTTCCCGTGTCGTCGCGGAAGGCGTTGCCCGCCATTCGCAAGGCGTTCGTCATCGTATAAAAAGCCTGGAAGCTCATCCCCTTGCTGAAGCGGCGCTCGATTTCAGCCGTCCAGATCGAAGTGTTGATGAACCCCGTCTTCTGATAAACGATGATGTTGGTATAAGCGTTTTGATCGAGCACACGGCGCGCTACGTTGGCGAAAGCGCCGGTCGGCGTCGCGCGCTGTTGCGTCTTAAACCAGATGTAATCGTTCGCCTGCGGATTGATGTTGAACTGCTGGTCTGAGTTCACGCCGTGCTTGCCGCCGTAAGTGAAACGAATCACGGTCGAAGAACTCAGTTGCTTCTCAATCGTGAGGTTCCAGTCGTGTATGCGCAGGTTGCGTTGGTCTTCGGCCATGCCCGCGACGGCTGTGCCGCGCGCAATACCGATGGGATTCGTGGCGTCTACGACATTGGCGCTGTTGGCTCCGGCGAAGATCGTTTGCGGCGTGCGCAACAGGTAATTCGGAATCGTGTCAGGGCTTTGCGCTGCCGTGTTCGGGCTGTAAGTGAAATTCGCACGGAACGGAGCCAGACCGAAGAAAGGCACTAACAAAGTCCGCATCGGCGTGTTCGAGATATACAACCCGTAACCGCCGCGAATCACCATCTGCTTGTTGCCGTCAAAGAGGCGATAAGCGAATCCGCCGCGCGGGCCGATGTCGCGCAACTGGCTGATATAAATGTTGGGGTCGCGTCCGATCTCTTCGGCGCTAGCGAATTTCACGCCGACGTTGGTGAAGGCATTCACGATGTTTTGCGTCGTCGTACCGTTTTGAATGTAAGACGAAATCGGGTTGGGGAAATAGAGCGAACGGCTCTTCAAATCAAAGGCATTGATCGCGTCGTGTTTTTCACTGAAGGCCGGAAACATATCCCAACGCGCGCCGCCATTGAGCGTCAACCGATTGGTGACGCGCCAACTGTCTTGAGCATACAAGCCGAAGTAACGCTCATTTAGTTTCATGAAATTGCGTTTGAGTCCGACCGTGTAACTCGCCGCTGCGCCTAAAAAGAAATTCGCAGCGTCGAAACCGGTTTGCGGAACCGCCGCCGGAGCCGCCGCCGAACCCAACGTCGGACTGTGCAAGGCGGTCGCCAAACTGTTGAACGCCGCCGTACCTGAAATCGCGCCTTGATCGGGTTGCAGGTGTTGCCGCTGGTTGTTGAATCGCCAGCCGAATTCGATCTTGTGGCTGGCTTTCAACCACGAAAAATTTTGCTCGGCGTTGGTGACAATCGTGTAAAGCGCGCGCCGATTGTCGCCTTCGATGTAATTCATAAACCCGGTGCTGGTGATATTGGGAAAGCCGAGTTCGCCCAGCGGATTGGGCAAGCCCAGCTTTTGCGAGAAATCTTCGGTGGTCGGCCCTGTCAAAGTGCGAGTGCTTTGCCACGTGCGGTTAAAAATCGTTTCCATAAAAAACTTGCTCGAAAACAAGTGCGTCCAGCTCATCGCGCCCGTGATGCCTTCCATCGGCAGATAAGTCACGTTCGCTTCGTTGTTGAGCGTGGGCGCTCCGTTGGTGGCAGCCGTGCCGAGAAAGTTTCCGCGATTTTTGCCGCCGTTGATTTTGAGGAAGCCGTTATCTTTTTCGCTGAAACGATGATCAATGCGTATGGTGTTCTGGTTGTCGTTACGATTTGAAAATCCGCTGGTGGCAACCGGCGTGCGGTAATTGGTGGCAACCAACGGATTGATGTTCGGGTCGTTCGGCAACGGCGTAATCGCAAAGATCGCTTTCGCCAACGGACTCATACGATTAAGCGGAATGATGTTGTTCGGGAAGGGATCGCGCACCGAAACCTGGCGGTTGTTTTGCGTCACGATGCGCGTAGTCGCCGGGTCATAAATCGTGATGGGGCGATTCAAGCTGTCTACCAGTCCGCTGAAATCGCCGCGCCGCCACGCTTCGGTCGGCACCGTGAAATCGCGCGTGATGCCTTGTTTCAGCCGCAAACTCTCGCGCGAGAAAAACCAGAAGGTGCGATTCTTGCCCTTATACAGTCCGCCCCATTTGGCCGGATTAGGAAGATAAACCGGCCCGCTCGCTGACCAGCCGAACTCGTTGCGCAACAGCGTAGGCACTTTGTATTCCGCTCCGGTGAACAACACGTCTTGGCGAGCGCGAGCGACGCCAAAGCCGTTGTTGCGATGCGTCTCAAAAGCCGTGAAGCGCAACTTGTTCTGCCCGCCTTTGGTCGTGACTACCACCGAAGTCGGACGATTGTATTTCGCCGAAGAAGTCGAAGTTTCAACGCGCACTTCGCCGATGGACTCCAACCCTTGCATGATGCCTGAGCCGCCGAACTCACGATTATTCGAAGATGCGCCGTCTTGCACGTAATCAGTCGAGTAACCCATCAAGCCCGCCGCGCGCACGCCGCCGTTCACATCGAAGCTGGCTTCGAGGCCGGGCACTGTGTCTTCGAGCAGGGCGTTGATGTTGCGTCCATTGATCGGGAGTTCCTTGATGCGCATCGCATCGAGCGTGCTGCCCACGGTCGGGTCAGTCGTATTGACGAGCGGCGCGAGGTTGCCTTCGATGATGACGGTTTCGCTCACGTCGCCGACCGCCAGCGTAGGATTGATTTCGAGCGTACGTCCGGTCTCGACGGTCATCTCGCCTTGCCACGCTTTCATGCCAGCGGTTTCGACGCGAATGCGATAACGTCCAATCGGCAACGTAGGTGTGATGAAAGCACCTTCGCTGTTGGCGATGGCGTTCGTCTCTACGCCGGTGCCTAAATGGCGGATGGCGACTTTCGCGCCGGGCAGCGCACTGCCACTCGCATCTTTCACGATGCCTTGAATCGTGCCGCCGCCCGCGATGGATTGCGCGAACGCCGCAGCTGACAGCAAAGAGGCCAACAAAAAGATTGTCGCAAACACGCTGACAATCGGGGGAATCCTGAAACACATAAAGCAAACTCCTGTAATCTGTGATGGGTTGAAGTTCGTGCGGCGCGACTATAAGGAAGCTACGCCGCCCTGGAATTCTATCCAGCAAAAGCTAATCGGTTTTTCACGTTACTTGTGACGTAAGGCGAAGACGCGACAGAACGTCGGTCTTTTTGAATTCGGCGCATACTGCCACAAGGTCTTGATGCTGGGTAGGGCAACTACAGCGCCAGCAGAATTTTTCTATGACGTTGGCATTGGACTCTTTGAGGCGAACCGTGACAATGCGTTTCAATCACGATGCACACCTTCGATTTGACCGCTTCATTCATCGAATATGGCTTAACCGGATGCGCGCTGGCAGCCTGTGTTTATTACCTGTTGGCGTGTGCGGCGGCGTTGGCTTGGCAGATAGATGCCAGGCGGCAAATCGCCTTGCCTGCTTTCGCTCCGCCCGTGACGTTGCTCAAACCGTTGCGCGGCGCAGAGGTTGATGCTTACGCCACGCTCGCCAGTTTTTGCCGGCTTGATTATCCGACTTATCAAATCGTCTTTGCCGTACAAGACCCGCAAGACCCCGTGATAAAAATCGTAGAGAGGTTGCGGGTTGAGTTTTCAAATTGCGACATCGCCTTGGTGGTGAATGAGGCGAGGCATGGACACAACGGCAAAGTCTCAAACCTGATGAACGCCTTGCCTGCTGCGAAACACGACGTATTGCTCATCGCCGATTCAGACATTCGCGTGACGCCCGATTACCTGCGCCGCGTAGTGAAGCCGTTGCAAGACCCGCACGTCGGAATGGTCACGTGCCTCTATCGTGGCGTTGGCGCGAAGACCTTCGGCGATGTATTGGAAAATCTCGGCTTCGCTTCGTTGTTTGCGCCGGAAGTTTGCATGGCGCGGACGTTGCAAGGCGTGAAGTTCGCGTTGGGCGCAACCATCGTGATGCGGCGCGCTACGCTTGAGAGCATTGGCGGATTCGCCGCGCTGGCCGATCACTTGGCGGACGATTACGAACTCGGCTATCGCGTGGCTACCGGAGATGTGGGGCAGGTTCCCAACCTGCCCCACATCTCCGAGCTCGCACAGGCTGTGGGGCAGGTTGAGAACCTGCCCCACAGCCTGCAAGCTAATTTGCAGGTTATCCTTTCCGAATGCGTCGTAGACCACGTCGCTAATGCGGCGACGTTGCGCGAGATGCTCAATCATCAACTGCGCTGGATGCGCGCCATTCGCGTCTCGCGTCCGGCGGGTTACGTCGGATTGATTGTGACTTACGGCACAGTGACTGCGAGCCTGGCATTGTTGTCGAATGGATTTAGTCCTTGGACGTGGCGCGTGTGGTTCGTCACGTTGGCGTTGCGAATGCTGGCGGCCTTTGTCGCAGGCTTCGTCGCCTTGGGTGATCGCACTTTGCTGAAATGGTTTTGGCTCGTGCCGTTGCGCGATGGGTTGGCATTCACAGTTTGGCTGAAGGGCTTTTTCGGTAATGAGGTTGAATGGCGGGGCGTGCGGTTACGTATTTTGCCGGGAGGCAAACTCGTGCTGTCAACTCGAAAGTTGGCAAAACCAACTTGACGCTTGAGGGAAGGGCGGGACATACTCCGCCCGCTTTTCTGGGACATTCACAAACAACAAATTAAGATACTCAACAACGCGACGTGATAGCAGTAACAACAACGTCGCTCCTTGCGGTTATTCAAAAACCGCAGCCGCAAACGTTCTCTCTCGCATCCACCAATTCAATCAACCCAGGCTGCAAAGCCCTTTATCGGAGGTTTATCAATGATGAGGTTTACCCGTCGGCTGTTATGGCTGGCTTGTGTGCTGTCGGTGAGCAGCGTGATGGCGCTGGCGCAGGACTTTCGCGCTACGCTCACGGGGCGTGTCACTGACGCCAACAAAGCCGCCGTTCCCAACGCGCAAGTGCAGGTTAAAAACACCGGCACCAATGAAATCACCACTGCGACCAGCAGCAGTGAAGGCAACTATCGCGTACCGTTTTTGAAACCAGGCTTTTATTCCATCTCGGTTGAGGTCACGGGCTTCAAAAAATCAACGCGCGAAAATATCGAATTATCCGGCACGCAGCAGGCGACCATAGATGTCACGCTCGAAGCGGGCAACGTCAGCGATCAGGTTACGATTACCGGCGATGCCGCTGTGATTGAAACCGCTTCGGCTGATCGTGGCGGCACGATTGACCAGCAAAAAGTAATGGAACTGCCGCTCAACTCGCGCAATCCGTTTATGCTCGGCGTATTGGCTCCGGGCGTGAACTTCAACGGCGCTTCGATTTGGCAACGCCCCTTCGACAACGGTGCGATTGCGCAATGGACGATTAACGGCAGCCAACAGAACGGCAACGAATTCCTGCTCGATGGCGCTCCGAACAACGGGCAAGCCGGTGGCAACAACATCGCCTATGTTCCGCCGGTAGATTCAGTGCAGGATTTCAAAATCATGACCAACACGTATGACGCTCAGTACGGCAAAACGTCGGGCGGCATCATCAACGTGAGCCTACGTTCGGGTACGAATCAATTGCACGGTTCGGTGTATGAATTTCTGCGCCGCGAGCAACTGGATGCCGCTGACTATCGCTTGAAAGCGCGCAACCAGCCCAAGGCTTTGCATTATCTCGATCAATACGGGTTCCTACTGCATGGGCCGATCTATGTGCCGAAAATTTATAACGGCAAAGACAAGTCCTTCTTCATGTTCAATTACGAAGGTTACCGCGAAGGCGTGCCGCAGCCGTTGACGTTGTCGGTGCCGCAGCCGGAATTTCTAAACGGTGATTTCAGCAAACTGGTCGACGCGGCTGGCCGACCGATTGTTATTTACGATCCGTTGACCGGGAATGACACGAATAACTTTGCGCGCACTCCGTTTGCCGGGAACATCATTCCCACCAACCGTCTCAATCCGGTGGCGCAAAAGATTTTGGGATACTTCCCGAAACCCAATGTGACGACGCCGGGTCAGGCTTATTCGCGCTCTAATTTCTTCCTGTCGCCAAATATCGCCACCGACGCTTTCTATAACTGGACGGCGAAAGTTGACCAACAGTTCAACGAGAAGCACCGGATGTATATGCGTTTCGCCAAAAACGACCGGCGCGAAAACCGCAATGAAAACGGCGTTATTGATCGAGTAGGCGAATGCTGTCAGTTACCGTTCAAACGCCTCAACGATGCATTTGTCGCCGACCATCTGGCGAATTTTTCACCGACGCTTATCTTCAACTTCCGCGTTTCGTTCAACCGCTTTGAAGAAAAAGGCGTGTCCGATGAAAACCTCGGTTTCGACCAAACCCAGTTGGGCTTTAGTTCGGCATTGGTTAACGCGTTGCCAGGCACCAAGACCTTTGGGGTTTATCAATTGGGCGATGGTTACAGTTCTGTTGGTCGTTATCCCGGCAACAACCTGACGAATACGATTGCCTCGCATCCTAACTTTACTTGGATTCGCGGCTCGCAAACGTTTCGCGGCGGCGTGGATATGCGCTGGACGCAATACATTTTGCGCAACGAAGGCAATCCGCTGCGCCTAACGGCTGAACGCCGCTACACGCAACAACGTTGGGATCAAGCCGACGCGCAAAGTGGCAACAGCATCGCGGCTTTCTTGCTGGGTTACACAGGAGGTGTGGTTGATTACAACCTGTTCCCGACGACGCTTGGTGCTTATTACGCTCCGTGGGTTCAACAAGACTGGAAGGTCAACCGCAAGTTGACGCTCAATCTCGGTATGCGCTGGGATATTAATACGCCGCCGAATGAACGTTATAACCGCATCAATCGTGGTTTTGACGCGAGTTCGGTCAGTCCGATTAATGCGCTGATTAATCGCACAGGCACTTCACCTTTCGCCACCTTCCCGCAGGTGAAAGGCGGATTGCTGTTTGCCGGCACGAGTGGTTCAGCACGCAATGCCTCGACTACCGATTGGAACAACTTTCAACCGCGTATCGGTGCAGCATATCTGCTCAAAGACAAAATCGTGTTGCGCGGAGGTTGGGGCTTGTATTTTGTGAATCCGAGCAACGATTATCTGCAATTCAATGGCTTCCAGATTACGACTGACATTGTGAGTTCCAACAATAGCGGGCGTAATCCGTTGGCAAACACGGTGGGGAATCCTTTCCCCCAAGGCTTTACCGTACCGGCAGGAGCCGCCAACGGACTGAACACCTTTGTCGGTCGCGCCCCCAACTTTGTCAACCAGGGATTCCAGTTGCCGAAAGTGCATCAGTTCTCGTTCGGCATTCAGTATCAGATGCCGTGGGAATCGAAGCTGGAAGTTTCTTACGTCGGCAACCGCACGGTGAGCCTGCAAACGAACCGTCCGTTTAACGAGCCGGATTTGGCTTTGCGCCAAAAGTGCAATCCGCTCGAAGGCGGCAATCCGACATTCTGTAACGAACTGCTACCCAATCCGTTTTTTGGATTGGAACCGTTCCGTGGTACGGCGCGCTTTACTAACCCGACGCTTTCGCGTTGGGAACTCTCGCGGCCTTATCCGCAATTCGGAGCTTTCAACGAACTGGCGCGTAACGATGGCCGGTTGAATTACGATTCTTTGCAAGTGACGTTAGAGAAACGCGCACGCAACGATCTGAACATCATCACGACCTATACGTTGGCGAAACAGATCGAAGAGTTCGGCTTTAACGACGTGCAGAAAGGCATCGAACAACGCGGCCTTTATCTCACTGATCGTCCGCACCGTTTCACGGTTGGTTCGGTTTACCAATTGCCGTTCGGGCCGGGCAAGAAATTGCTCAACTTCAACAACGGCGTTGCCAAAAAGCTGTTCGGCGGATGGCAAACTAGCTTGATTCTGCAATGGCAATCGGGTCGTCCGTGGGATTTGAGTCCCGAGATCGAATATCTCAATCCGGCGGGTTTCAACAAGAACATTAAGTGGAAAGGCGCTGATCAGGTGTGGGCTTTCCGCACTTACGCTGACAAGACCAATCCCAACATCCGTGCGGTCTGCGCCGCGCGCCGTAACAATGACAACACGTTGTCGCTCACTTCTTACAGCGCCAACCTCGATGGTTGCACGTTGGCTAACGTAGACATGATTCGCCGCAATGCTTCGGGTTTCGTGCCGCGTTATCAATCGTTGCGGCATAACTCGATTCGCTTGCACTCGCCGCCGAACGCTGATCTTTCGTTCAACAAGACCACGAAGATCACCGAGTCAAAGAGCTTCCAGTTCCGGTTAGAGATGTTCAATTTCACGAACACCTTTTCTTACCGCTTCCGTCAGTTCACCAACAACCCGGATGACCTGAACTTCGGCAGCATCTTCCCGCGCACGGCGGGCGACACCGACGTGGCTTATCCGCGCCACATTCAGTTGGGCTTTAAGTTCCTCTTCTAAGCCGCAACGAATCGTAGCTTCAACCGAGCGGATGCTTGCTTCACCAGCAGGCATCCGC
Organism: Acidobacteriota bacterium; assembly: GCA_043718445.1. GTDB lineage: Bacteria > Acidobacteriota > Blastocatellia > RBC074 > RBC074 > JACPYM01. The sequence continues at coordinate 19,620 of JAYSVR010000522.1, forward strand.
TCTTTTCCTTGCATCAGCCATGTCGAAAGAAGTCCCCAATCCGCACGACCGCTTTTTCAAGGAGTTGTTTTCGCAACGCGAGACCGCAACGGATTTCGTGCGCCATTACCTGCCAGAAGACTTTGTCGCCGCGCTCGACCTGAGCCGCCTCACCATCGTCAAAGAGAGTTTCATTGACGAAGAGTTGCGCCAATACTTTTCTGACCTGCTGTTGCGCGTGCGATTGAAAGAAGGCAAGGCAGTTTTCATTTACGTTTTGCTCGAACACAAGAGCAAGCCGGATGAATTCGTCGCTTTGCAATTGCTGGCTTACCTGACGCAAATCTGGCGACCCTTTTTGCGCAAACGCAGCAAGCCGTTGCCGCTGGTTTTTCCCATCGTGTTTTATCACGGCGCAGCGAGTTGGAAGGTGAGCCGCAGCTTTCAGGCGCTTTGTGATTTCACCGGGCTGGAAATGCTGCGCGAGCTTATGCCGGAGTTTCGCTATCACGTCTGCGATCTGTCGAAACTGGAAATTGAAAAGGGCGGAGCGCGTTTGCGCGCAGGCTTGCTGGCACTGAAATACGTCGCCAGCAAGGAGTTGCCGCAACGCTTGCGCGAGATTTTCGCGGCGACCAAACGGTTGCCCAAGCGGCTCGTGATGGGCTATATCAAGACCGTCTTGAAGTATTTGACGAACGCGGACACTACGTTGAAGAAGGAAGTCATCAGAGCGGAAGTCAATCAGGCGTTCCCCGAAGAACAAGGAGAAATCATGAAGTCTTTAGCGAAACAGTGGATTGAAGAAGGCGAGCAACGTGGCGAGCAAAAAGGCGCGCAACGCGAAGCCGCGAAATTGGTCTTGCGTCTGCTGCATCGCCGCTTTGGAATTTTAGGAACGGAACTTGATGAGCAAATTCGTGCGCTGGCAACGGAGCAACTAGAAAATCTCAGCGAAGCCTTGCTCTTTTTCACGACGAAAGACGACTTGCTCGCTTGGCTGCAAACTCATGCCAGTGCGCCACAAAACGAAGCATAGGCAAGGCGCGAACTACCTGACAGCGCTTTTGCCTTCTTCTCTCACCGTCAGTACGCGGTCAGCTTGTGCAGGTTGCAAGGTCTGTAATCTTCCGCTGGGCCAGCGGATTTCAATCAGCTTCACTGCTTTCTCTTTGCCCAATCCAAAATATACGCGCGCCTCGCTGGAGGAAGCGTAGCCCACACTCGTCGTCACGTGATTGAACTGCGTTTTGCCATCTGCCGTCACGAGCTTGATGCGCGCGCCGATGCCGTCGCGATTGCTTTTCACACCAATCAATTTCACTTGCAGCCAATGTTGCTTGCGCGCTGATTCGTTCATCCACAACTCCGCCGGTTCATTCAGCGCAGTCGTCACAATGTCTAAACGTCCGTCGTTGTCGAAATCGGCAAACGCGCAACCGCGATGCGCCGCTTTGTTTTGAAACGCATTTACCTCTGAAAAAGAGCCATTGCCTAGGTTGGCGAACAGGCTGTTGGGTTGGCGATAGGTTTGTTCGTTATACAACTCGATGTTGTCGTTGACGTGCGCGTTTACGGTGAATAAATCTTTCCAGCCGTCGTTGTTCAAATCGAACAGCCCCAAGCCCCAGCCGCTGCGTTTGATCGTCGCCTTGCCCAAGCCGCTGGCCCAGGTAGCGTCAGTAAAAAAGCCTTTGCCCGCATTGCGAAAGAGCGGATAGGTTTCGCCTTCCAACGCTGAAAAGATTAGGTCAGGCAAACCGTCATTGTCGTAATCGCGGAAGTCCGTGCCCATGCTCGACACGGGGCGTCCGTTGTCGTTGACTGCGACACCGGCGGTGAATGCGACTTCTTCAAACGTGCCTTTGCCCGTATTGCGAAAGAGAAAGTTGGGCAGCGTATCGTTGGCTACGAAAACATCCATCCACCCGTCGTTGTCGTAATCGGCAATGCTTACGCCCATGCCTTTGCCGATATGCGCCGCAATGCCGCTGGTGGTTGAAATGTCGCTGAACGTGCCGTCTCCATTGTTGCGGAAAAGCTGATTGGCTTGCCCCGCATAACGATCAGGGAAACAGTAAGTGCGCCAGCCCGGCTTGTCTGCGCCGCACAACGGGTCAAGCGTCGGATTCCATTCGCAATAGTTCACGACGAAAAGATCGAGGTCGCCATCGTTATCGTAATCGAGCCACGCCGCCGAAACGCTCCAAGCGTTTTTGAGATTGCTGCGCAAGGTTTGTGATTGATCACTGAACCGTCCGTTGCCCTCATTGCGAAAGAGTTGATTGCGATGGACTCCGGCGACGAATAAATCCTGATCGCCATCGTTATCGTAATCAGCCGTCGCTGCGCCCATCGCAAAGCCGCTGCCTTTCACACCAGCCTTTTCTGTCACATCGCTGAACGTGCCGTCGTGTTGATTGCGATAGAGGCGATTCCAAAATGACGGCGATGATTTTTGCAGCGCAGGCAGTTCGGCTCCGTTGGCGAAGTAAATGTCGTCCCACCCGTCGTTGTCGTAATCGAATGCCGCTACACCGCCGGTCATTGTTTCAATCTGATATTTGCGCGGCGCCGCGCCGTTGTTCAGCACAAAATTCAACTTGGCTTGTGATGCGATGTTGCGAAAGGCGAAGGCAGGCAGTGCATTCGATTTCGCCGCTGTTGTTTTGTTTGGTGAAGCGCCTGAACGCAAACGCGCCAACAGGCTGCGGGCTTGTGCATTGCCGTCGAGTGCGACGGCTTGTTCACAGGCTTTGATGGCTTCGACAGCTTCGCCGCGTTTATCGTGCAGCCGTCCACGCGCGAGCCATAGCGCGCTGGACTTCGCATTCAACCGCAAAGCTTCATTGACGTAGTTCAACGCTTCAGCGAATTCGCCGCGCTTTTCGAGCAACTGGCTCGCGTAACTCAGCGCGATCGTGTTCGGTTGTTTCGCCGTGCGATTGAGCGCGATGGCGCGGCGGTAATGGATGAGCGCACGTTCGGCTTCATTCAACGCATCAAGCGCCAGCGCCATTTGCGCATGCGCGTCTCCGTAATCGGCTTGCAAGACGAGCGCGCGTTCGGCGGCTTGCTGGGCGGGCTTGAGCGATGATTGCAGATAAAGCACGCGCGCGAAGAAAAACCACAACTCTGCGTCTTGCGGGAAGCGTTGTAATGCGGCGTTGAATTCGTTAGCGGCGGGCGGTAGTTGTTGTGCAAGTTGCAAGCTGAGTCCGGCTAACTTCCACGCGGCTTTGTTTTCGGGGTTGGCGAGGCGAACGCTATGCGCGAGTTGCGCCGCTTCGGCAAAACGCCTTTGGTCAAACAGTGTTTGGGCGCGTTGCAATTCGGAGTTTTGGGTGGGCGATGCCGACAGCCACATCAGCGCGCTAAAGATAATTTCCAGCATAAACGTTGGGCAGGTTGGCGTAAGAGCTTTTAGCGGTCAAGCCCGCGTCGTGTCGTGGCGCAAGCCGCTTTCATATGCCACAATCCAGTTGCCCTTAAATCACTCAATAAAAGCAGTATCACTCTGGCTATCACGATTCGCGTTGCCCATCTATGCGTACCATTGACCTGATTATTCTCGTCGGCTATCTCGTGGGAACCGTGCTGTTCGGCATGTGGTTCTCAAAGAAACGACAAAACGTAAAAGACTATTTCACCTCCGCCGAAAAGGTGCCGTGGTGGGCGATTATGGCTTCGGTGGTTTCGACTGAAACCAGCAGCCTGACCTTTGTCAGCGTGCCGGGCTTTGCCTTCACTACGAACTTCACCTTTTTGCAATTGGTGATTGGTTATCTGTTCGGACGATTGGCGGTGACGATCATCTTTGTGCCGCTTTATTTTCGCGGCGAGTTGATGACGGTCTATCAGTTGTTGGGGCAGCGGTTCGGCAGCGGTGTGCGGCGTGCGGCTTCGTCGTTGTTCTTGCTGACGCGCAGCATTGCCGATGGATTCAGGCTTTATCTCACCGGCTTGGTCTTAGCCGCCGTCGTGTTGGCTTTGCCTGGCGCTGAAGCGAACGCTCAGGCGTGGTTTCCTTCGATGAGTCCGACGATCACGATTATTGTGTTTTCAGTGTTGGTGATGGGCATCGCCACGGTCATCTTTTCTTACTTCGGCGGCATTGACGCAGTGATCTGGACGGACGTGACGCAACTCGGCATTTATCTAGTCGGGGCTTTCGTCGCGGCTTACATCTTGCTCGGCAAGATTCCGGGCGGATGGGATGAAATCGTTAGTGTCGGTACGGCGGCGGGCAAATTTACTTTCTTTGATTTCACCTTGAGCCTGACCAAAAGTTATACGTTCTGGTCGGGACTGATTGGCGGAGCCTTTCTGACAACCGCTACGCACGGAACCGATCAGTTGATGGTGCAACGTTATTTGTGTGGCGCTTCGCCGCAAGCCGCGCGTAAGGCCTTGCTCGTCAGCGGCGTAGTCGTCTTCGCGCAATTCGCCCTGTTCCTGTTGATCGGCGTGATGCTTTATGTGTTTTACACGAACTACGCGAGCGGCGAGATAGCAGCGTTTTTGGTGGATGGCAAGGTGCGCGGTGACCGCATCTTTCCGCACTTCATCGTGAACCACTTGCCGCCCGGCGTAGTGGGCTTGGTCATCGCGGCGATTGCGGCGGCGGCGTTTACTTCGTCGTTGAACTCGCAAGCCGCGACGACGATGGCGGATTTTTATATGCCGATAACCGAAGGCAAAAAGACGCAGGCGCACTATATTGCCGCGTCGAAAGCGTTCACGGCGCTGTGGGGCGTCGTGCAAATCACCACCGGAATGTTCGCGGCGTTTTACCTCCAACGCAGCATGGTAGACCAAGTGCTCGACATTCAGTCATTCACGAACGGCGTGATTCTAGGGATTTTCTTTTTAGGTACTTTCACCAAGCGCGTGCAATCGGCAGCCGCCACTGTCGGCATTTTGGTAGGAGCGGCGGTGATGCTTTACGTCAAATTCCGCACGCCGATTTCGTGGCAGTGGTATGTGTTGATCGGTTCGCTGACGACCTTCGCTGTCGGCTGGCTGGCGAGTTTCGTGCTTACTGCCAGCCCTCAGTCGGCCACCTCGGTTGAAAGTAATTGACTGCGGTAGTGACGATTTCAGTCTTTACTTTGCCTGAACGGCTGAAGTCGTCACTACGTTTTTCTCGCGCCCTAAATTTTTTCTCTCAGCATGAACACTTAGCCCTGCGAAATTCCCCTTACTCGATATAACGCCCGAAAAATGCGGTAAGGCGCTGGCGGGATTGGCCGCCGAATTCCGTATTAGCAAGGTAGAGAGTTCAGAGTGGTACGAACTCTCGGCTATATCTCACAACTAACAGGGGAAACCATGATTGACGGTGCAGAGAGCGTTTTTTCCAAATTTGATTTGATCGGTGCGCTCGCCAGTGAACCGCCTGCCGCCCCATCACTCATAATTCAGGAGGCGTTATTCAGCGCCACCGAAGCGCAAAGCGAGGGTTTTTCTTTCGTAGCGCAACGCGACGTGAACGACAGCGGCGCAGCCTGCCTGTCAATGGTGTGTCGCCATTTCGAGTTGAACGCCAGTCAGGTGCGTGTGCGGCAATTGGTAGATGCCGGAAGAAAAGGCGCTTCGGTCAGAAGTTTGTGCCGCGCGGCAGAAGAACTCGGATTAGCAGCGCGTATGTTGCAAACCCTGCCGCATCAATTGAAAGATCTGCCGATGCCTGCGCTGATTCGCATGGCCGGAAATCAGTGGCTGGTGGTTTATGAAGTGAAGCGCAAATGGGTGAGCTTCGCTCATCCGGCGCAAGGCTTGCAGCGCGTCAGCCGCGCCGAGTTTGAATCGTATTGGAACGGCGAAGCGGTGCTGTTCGATTACGTCAACGAGGCGACGCAGCCGAAAGCGGACGCAGCCTTGCCGCTGAAACGTAAAAGCGGATTGGGCTGGATGTGGCCGTTTTGCCGTCCGCTGGCGGGTTCGATGGCGAAGGCTTTGGCGCTGGCGGTGATCATCAGTGCGATGGAAATGCTGCGCCCGGTGTTTTCGCAAGTGATCGTAGACCGCGTGCTGGTCGGGCGTGATCGCGGCTTGTTGAATGTGCTAATGCTGGCGATGGTCGGCGTCTTGTTGTTCAACCTCGCTTCCCTCGCGGTGCAACGTTACCTGCTGGCGTTCACGGCGGTACGTTTCGACGCGGCGACGCTCGATTACCTGACGCGCAAGCTGCTCGCGTTGCCGATGACTTATTTCAACACGCGACGCGCGGGCGACATTCAACGCCGCTTGCTGGGGATGAAACAGGTGCGCGAGTTTTTGGTGAATTCGATTTCGAATGGGTTCACGGCGGCTACGCAACTCGCGGCTTCGTTGGGGCTGATGTTTATTTACAGCGGCAAGCTGGCAGCGTTTTACTTAGCGATTGCGCCGATTTACGCGCTGTTGATGCGCGTTTCGCAAAAGCGGCTGCGGCCTATCTTTCATGATCTCGAAGAAGCGCAAGGCCAATATCAGTCGCAGCAAATCGAAGCCATCAAAGGCATCGAAACCATCAAAGCCCTGAGCGCCGAAGGCAAATTGCGCGAGATGATGCTCAACCAGTTTCACGCGCTTTCGCGGCAACAGTTCAGAGCCTATCTGACCAGCATGTATTACGACGGAGCCGTGAGCGCGATGGGTTATGTCACGCTGATGTTCTTTCTCGGTGCCGGAGCCATCGAAGTCTTGGAAGGCCGTATGACCATCGGCGCGTTGATGGCCTTCAATTTTTTGATCGCGTTGGCGAGCGGGCCGATCAAGGAATTGCTGCGCGTTTGGGATGGCTATCAATCGGTGTCGGTGTTGCTCAGTCGTTTGGATGACATCTTCGATCACGAGCCGGAACAAGGCCGCGATCACGCGCGCCTGTTGCCGGTGAAGCGTTTGCAAGGCGCGGTTCGATTGAAAAAAGTCGGGTTTCATTACGGGGGCCCAAACGGCAAAGATGCCAAAGATGCCAAGAAGCTGTTGAAAGGCATCACGGTGGACGTTCCCGCAGGCCAGATGGTCGCCGTCGTAGGCCGCAGCGGTTCGGGCAAGACGACCTTAATCAAGTGCCTCGCGGGTTTGCTCGAACCGACTAAAGGTTCGATCTCTTTCGACGGCATGGATATGAAGCGACTCAATCACCGCGACCTGCGGCGACAGATTGGGTTCGTGTTGCAAGACAATTACCTTTTCAATGACAGTCTGGCGCGCAACATAGGTTTCGGCGACGACGAGCCAGATATGGAGCGCGTCGAGTGGGCTGCGCGGGCGGCGAACATAGATGAACTCGCCGAAAGCCTGCCGCATGGTTACGACACGCGCGTAGGCGAATCCGGCCTGATGCTTTCGGGCGGGCAGCGGCAGCGCGTGGCGATTGCGCGCGCGTTGTATTGTCAGCCGCCGATTCTGATTTTTGACGAAGCGACCAGCGCGCTCGATAACGATTCTGAAAAAATCTTTCGCGACAACCTCGAAACATTGACCAAAGGCCGCACCTGTTTCGTCATCGCGCATCGTCTCAGCACGATTCGCAATGCCGACACTATTCTCGTACTCGATCAAGGCCGTCTGGTTGAACAAGGTTCGCACGACGAACTCATGCAACGCGAAGGCCTGTATCATTATTTGCAAGGTCAGGACCTGCAAAGTCAGCAATTCGGAGGCGTCGAAACGCTATGAAAACCTATCAATACAAATACACCACGCCCTATCTCACCAGCGATCCGCCGCATTGGGCTACGCGCGGTTTGTCTTATCTGTTGATGCTGATGTTCTTGGCGTTGTTGGTTGCGGCGATTACGATCAAAGTACCTGAAACCATTTCAGCCCCGTTCGTATTGGCTCCGCGGCGTGGCACTGATCCGGTGCGCGCGTCACGACGCGGCATCATTCAACAGGTTGAGCTGGCCGAAGGGCAGGCGGTGGCGCAAGGCGCAAAGCTGTTCGTCATTCGTTCGGAACAAACCGGCGATCAATCCGCTGACCTGCGAACGCTCGAAATGCAATTGCGCGGTACGCACGAAAGCCTGCGTCTTGCCAGCGACCGTTATCACAGTCAGCAACAAGGGGCGACCGAAGAACGCGCGCGCTTGCAAGGCCAGATTGAACATCTCGAACGCATGGCCGAATTAAAAATCGGCGAACAGACACTGGCGCGCGAAGTGGCGGAGAGTTACGCGCAATTGCGGAAAGAGGGGTTGGCGGGTACGACGATCAGCAAAGAAAAGCAAAACGAAGTCACGCGGTTGATCGGGCAACTCGAACAGTTGCGCAACGAACAACGCGACACGCGCGCCGCGCTCGAACGGCTCGGCCACACCGAAGCAATGCAACGCAACGAATACAGCGAGCGCGAACGCGGGCTGCGCGAAGAAATCGAGAAGGCCAAAATCCAAACGGCTTCGCTCGGCCAATGGGTCGCGCAAAACCAGGGGAGCCACTTCGCCACCATCGCGCCTTGTTCGGGTACGATTCTGAAGCTGCACGTCAAAACCCGCGACACGGTCGTCGCCGAGGGCGAAGTCTTATGCGAACTCGCTTGTGCGAGTGAAGAGTTGCAAGCCGAATTGCAACTTCCGCAATCCGGTGCCGCCCGCGTCAAAATCGGGCAGGGCATCAAGCTGCTTTACGATGCGTTCCCCTATCAACAGTTCGGCGTAAAGTTCGCCAACCTGCGCTGGATCAGCCCCGCGACTGCCACGGCGGACTTTCGCGCGCTGGCCGATTTAGAAAGCGCCAGCATTCAAGTCGCAGGCCAGGCCACACCGCTCAAGGCCGGTATGGCAGGTCGCGCCGAAGTCGTCATCGCTCATCGTTCGATTATCAGTTTTGCCTTCGACCCGATTCGCCAACTCAGAGAAAACATGACTTCACCGCCCGATGCTCCGACGGTGCAACTTACTTCATCGGTGAACAGCAGCGGTCGGTAAACTTATAGGGTCTACTTATTCTCGGAAAGCGAAGGCGAAATTAGGCAGGATTCAAAGGATTTTTAGGTTTTTGCCCACACGATCAACCCAAACTATTTGATGACCGGCATTGCCCCTTATCCATTTTTAATTGTTATGCAGGAACAAACCTCAATAAAGGCGGCCTTTGCCAATAATTGAAAAGGAATAGAGCGCATGAGCGTATACGATTCTCCAGCTTCAATGGAAAATCTCGGCGTCAATTTCCTCGGAACTTTTTTACATCTATAGCATTCAAGAAAATTGATTTTTGAAAAATGCCCAACATTTAGGTCTTTGGTGAGCCGTCCGCGTCAAGCCCAAAGAGCGCCAGAATCTCCGCTGGACGGTCGGCGAACTTGATGAGTGCGGCGTCTACTTTTTCGACCAGCGCGGTGAAGTCGGGGAAGTGATGCAAATGCGTATCCTGCTCTTTGATCTTCTTCCAGAGTTTCTCGATGGGATTGAAATCCGGCGAGTAGCTCGATAACTGAAAGACGGTCAACCGTTCGGCGTGTTGCGCGAAGAACTGTTTCATCGCCGCACTCGTGTGATACCGCGCCGTCTTGCAGCAATACGAGGTGCTGCGTCGTTTGCACCAGCACCTGCCGCAGAAAAGCTTCGTAGCTCGCACTGTTCAGCTTGCCCGTCGTCGCGCAATGAAAGAAGCGTCCGCTGAAATAATCAATCAGGCCAAAGACTTTGTAGCCTTCTCACTCACACTCAACTCTTTGCTTTTTTTTGGTTGCGTGTTGAGCGACGCGGCGGGTTCCCGCACTGCTGGTGTTGGCGCTAGCGGCACCGCGCAGCGGTAAGAGCGTCTTGCTCGGACGCATCAGCATGACGTACTCACTACCAAAGCGAATGCCTGCGTGCGCGCCGTAGACTTTGGCGAATCCTTCGCGCCGCTCGTAGATGTCCTGAACGGCCGTCATCTGCGCTTCCATCCCGGCAGCGATCAAACCATCAACGTCTGGGATTACGACGGACTCGAACGCGGCGAATTGCCCGATGAAGTTCAGATGGCCTTCGTCGTCGGCGACCTGCTGCAACTGGTAGACGCGCTCACCACCTGACCGTTCAAAGGCGCGGCGGCGCAACGCACCGAGGAACTCAAGCTCGCGTTGGGGCAAGTTCGTTGGCTACAGTTTTCTCGACGCACCTACGCATCCCGACTTCGCGGGCGAATCGCCTTTGGACGATACGAACTCGAGTTCCCCGAACGGGTGCGCGCTTCGCTGGCTTATCGCGCCGCCGCGCGGTCTTACGCGCTATCGGCAAATTGCAACCCGAAACAGGATTGCGAAATCAATGCGGGCAAGCGGTTGGTGCAACGGCTGCGGCAACGACGGATGAATTGCGTTTGCCATTGATCGAAGCGAAAAACCGCAATGTTTTATGGTCGGGGAAATTCAACGCCAGCTTGTCTGACGACCTTTTGCCGAAGCCGATGCGCTTGGTCGTGAGCGAATCGCCAACGTTCCTTTTTCCCCTGAGACTGATGCCGTTCATGCCTTTGTTCAGGAAGCGCAAGACCAGTTCGACGAAGCCATTGCTAGCACGCAAGTGGCAATGCAACAGGGCAAAAACCTGTTGAGTCTGGCTACATTGGGGCTTCTTTATGGAAGGCCAGGGCACAGAGCAGAGGCCGAACAAATCTTGCAGGAATTAACCGAACGCCAGTAACTGGTTTACGTCTCGCCTTACCATTTCGCTATCGTGCGTACGGGCTTGGGCAATCCGCAAACGGCGCTGGATTTTCTTGAGGAAGCCTTCAACGAACGCTCTGACCTTCAACGAACGCTCTGAATGGATGACTCACTTGTGCGTAGACCACCGGCTCCGTTCGCTGCAATGACGCGCCGCGATTTCAATGGCTGTTACAACAAGGCGGCATTTGATAGCTCCAACCAATTTGAAAGCTGCGGGCGAAATTAACGACGAAAGGTGCGGCGCGCTGGTGTTAGGTTGAGGTGTTGCAATTCTTCGAGCAGCAATTCGACAAAGCGGGTTTCTGACAGATTGGCTTTGCGGCGTTGCCCCTGCTTGGGTTTGGTTTGCGGAAAGATTTTCGTCCAGCCGAGGGCAGGCGGGGCGGGCAGTTCTTCGCTGCCCCGGACGGCGACGGCGGCGCGGTATTGCGTATCTTTCGGATTCAACTCATAAGCCGCGCGCAAATGTTCGCGGGCTTCCGGTGTGCGTTTCACTTGCCAGTACATCCAGCCCAGGCTGTAAAGCGCGGCGTCAAATTCCGGGTCGAGGCGTACGGCTTTTTGCAGGTGGCGCAAGGCTTGATCTACGCGGCCTTTTTCCCAGTACATGCGACCGACCAAGTAATGCATTTCGGGTACGGGCTTGAGCGTGAGGGCGCGTTTCATATGCGTCAGTGCATCGGCGAGTTTGCCTTCGAGTGCGAACAGGCGACCGAGTCCGTAATGCGCCGCGAACGAGTCTTCATCGAGTTCGACGGCTTTTTCCAGATGATCGCGCGCGGCTTCGGTCTGGCCGCTGTCGCCTTCGAGCAAGCCTAATAAAAGCTGCGCGCCGAAATTCGTTTTATGCAGCGCCGCCGAACGTTGCAGGTAACTCATCGCGTCAAGCGGCTTGCCCATCTGAAAAAGGTATTGACCAATCGTGAAGCAGAGTTCGGCGTTGTGTTCGTCGAGCGCGAGGGCTTGTTCAAGCATGCGCAAACCACGACGCGCGCGGCCTTCGCCGATGAGCAGCGTGCCTTCTTCGATCAGGTCAATAAACTGTTCGCGCCGCTCGGGTTGGATGCCGCGATAGGCCGCGATGATTTGATCGCAGCGTTCGTCCAGGCGTTCGCGTTCGGCGGTTTCTTCGTAATGGCGCGCGACGCGGCTGCGCCAGCGGCTTTCGAGCGCGAGCGCATCAATCGTGCGCGTTTCAGTCAAAATCTCGGTCAGCGATTCGAGCATCATGTGATCGAAGAAGCTGCCCGTAGCCTGTTGCTGCGCGAGTTCGAGCAATTGTTCAAAGCGGTTGTTGGCGCGCAACACAGCAGTTTCGAGCAGGCTGATGCGTTCGAGCAGATGCTCTTCGAAAATATGCTCGTGCATGAAAAAGGCGGCATCGGCCTCTTTGGCGACCAACATCAGTCGCGTACCGCACGATTCGCAGTATTCAAACTCGACCGGATTCGCTTGTTTGCAACGTTGACAGTAAATCATTTCTTGAGTGCGGAGTGCGGAGTGCGGAGTGCGGAGTGCAGAGTGCAGAGTGCAGAGTGCAGAGTGCAGAGTGCAGAGTGCAGAGACTCAACGACTGGCACTCACTTGCCGTTTATCTTTCGACTGCGAGTGCGACGGCGTTGCCGCCGCCTAAACATAAACTGACGATGCCGCGTTTGGCATTGCGCTTTTGCATTTCGTGCAAGAGCGTCACCAACACGCGCGCGCCCGAAGCGCCGATGGGATGGCCGAGCGCGACGGCTCCGCCGTTGACGTTCACTTTATTGGGGTCGAGTTCGAGTTGTTGAATCAGCGCGACCGATTGCGAAGCGAAGGCTTCGTTGAGTTCAAATAAATCTACGTCGGCGAGTTTCCAGCCAGCTTTGGCGGCGACTTTTTTGACTGCTTCGACCGGAGCCATCATTACGAGTTTGGGTTCAATGCCCGTCGTGGCTTGCGCGACGATGCGTGCGAGCGGAGCGCGATTGAGTTTGTTCGCTGTGCTTAACGAAGTCACGACCAACGCCGCCGCGCCATCATTGATCGTCGAAGCGTTGCCCGCTGTCACCGTTCCGTCTTTGCGAAACGCGGGTTTGAGTCTGGTCAGTGATTCTATAGTTGAGTCAGCACGCGGGCCTTCGTCGGTGTCGAAGATGATCGCGTCGCCTTTGCGTTGCGGAATTTCGACGCGACAGATTTCGTCTTTGAATTTGCCTGCATTGATTGCGGCGACGGCTTTGGCTTGCGAGTTCACAGCGTATTCATCCTGCATCGCGCGCGTCACGCCGTATCGTTCTGAAACCACTTCGCCAGTTTCGCCCATGTGCCAGTTGTCAAAGGCGCACCACAATCCGTCATGCACCATTGAGTCAATCACCGAGCCGTTGCCCATGCGATAACCATCACGGCCTTGCATCAACAGATAAGGCGCATTGCTCATAGATTCCATCCCGCCCGCGACAATGATTTCGTTGTCGCCCAGCGCGATTGATTGCGCCGCGAGCATCACGGCTTTCAAACCTGAACCGCATACTTTGTTGATCGTGAGCGCCGCGACCTTGTCGGGAAGGCCTGCTTTCAACGCAGCTTGCCGCGCGGGGTTTTGTCCGAGTCCGGCTTGCAAGACGTTGCCGAGAATTGCTTCGTCAACTTGCACGGCGTCAAGGCCTGCGCGTTCGATGGCGGCGCGGACGGCAATGCTGCCGAGTTGCGGCGCGGTGAATGGTTTCAGCGCGCCTTGGAACTTGCCGATGGCAGTGCGCGTGGCACTGATGATGACGGCTTCGTTAAGAATGGGGAGCATGGTGTTTTACTTCTCCGAAAAGGAATTATGTTAAGAGGCTGCGATTATAGTCTCGCGTTGAGAGTCGTCAACGAATCCGCCGCGTGATTCTTCGTGGCACTTATTCGTCATTGGGCTTGCTGACAGCTTCGTCATCGGCTGAGGCGCGCGGAGTAACAGGTTTTTTCCTTTGAGGTTTTGGGCGGACAGGCGGCAAAGCACGCTCATCGCGTAGCCGTTCGATTTCCAGCCGCATCTCCAGTTTTTCACGCTCGTGGCGCTCGCGCTCTTCGAGGTGTTGTAAACCGTAGCCCAAATGATTGACGGTGCGCGTGAGGGCTTCGACTTGCTGTTGCAGTTCGTTGACCTTGCGGGCATTGGCTTGTGTGTCGTCAGTCAGCCTGAAGATTTGACGTAACAGGTCAAGAAATTGTTTCCACATGAAAGCGCCTCTGCATTTCGTCCAGCATTGCCCAGGTTCGTTGTTTGCTGGCGTCGGTCTCACGATGATCCTGCTCAATTTGCAGCCGTGCTTTTTGCATTGCTGCTACGCATTCCGCGAGCAAGTCGCTCAAGTTCGCTTCTTCCTGCGCCGTCATTGATGTAGTCATTGTGGTATCCATCTGTTACCTCCGAGCGCGGAGTTTAGCATAGCGGTTCGTTGCTTCAAGGGTTGCGTAATCAGAGAGGCTACGACAAGATGCGCGCCTTCTTCACCATCCTCTCAAGCGGGTCAAGCAGGCAAAATACAAGCAATCAAATATGAATCAAGAACCAAACAAAGTTATTTTTTCGATGGTCGGCGTCAGCAAATTTCATGACAAGAAAGCCGTCCTGAAAGACGTTTATCTCGGGTATTACTACGGCGCGAAAATTGGCGTGCTGGGGTTGAACGGCAGCGGTAAGTCTTCGTTGTTGCGCATTCTGGCGGGCGTAGACCAAGACTTTTTGGGGCAAACCGTATTGTCGCCGGGTTACACGATTGGCTATCTCGAACAGGAACCCAAACTCGACGAGACGAAAACCGTCAAACAAATTGTCGAAGAAGGCGTGCAGGAAACCGTTGATCTGTTAAAAGAATATGACGACATCAACGCGAAATTCGCCGAGCCGATGGAAGACGATGCGATGGATAAGTTGCTCGCACGGCAAGGCGAAGTGCAGGACAAACTCGATGCTGCCAACGCATGGGATTTAGACAGCCGGTTAGAGATGGCGATGGATGCGTTGCGCTGTCCGCCGCCTGATGCGTTGATCAAAGTGCTGTCGGGCGGCGAACGTCGGCGCGTAGCCCTTTGTCGCCTGTTGCTCAAACAGCCTGACATTCTGTTGCTCGACGAACCCACCAACCACCTTGACGCCGAGACCGTGGGCTGGCTCGAATTGCACCTGCAAAAATATCCGGGCACGGTCATCGCGGTCACGCACGATAGGTACTTTTTAGACAACGTAGCCGGTTGGATTCTCGAACTTGATCGCGGCCAGGGCATTCCGTGGGAAGGGAATTACACCTCGTGGCTTGAGCAAAAGCATGAGCGTTTGCGCAAAGAAGAGAAGTCAGAATCGCAACGCCAAAAAACGCTCGAACGCGAATTGGAATGGGTGCGAATGTCGCCGAAAGCGCGGCACGCCAAGAGCAAGGCGCGTATCAAAGCCTATGAAGACTTGCTCTCACAGGAAGCCGAAAAGCGTGGCGAAGAGCTTGAGATTTATATTCCGCCCGGCCCGCGCCTCGGCGACAACGTGATCGAAGCAACCAATGTCAGCAAGTCTTATGACGGACGCTTGCTGTTTGAGAAACTCGATTTTCGCCTGCCCCCCGGCGGCATCGTCGGCATCATCGGCCCCAACGGCGCAGGCAAGACGACACTGTTTCGTCTCATCACCGGGCAAGAGACAGCCGACAGCGGCACGTTCAAAACCGGTGAAACCGTCAAGCTCGGTTACGTAGACCAATCGCGTGATTCGCTCAATGGCGACAAAAACGTTTGGGAAGAATTGTCAGACGGACAAGATCAAATTCAACTCGGCAATCGTTTGGTGAATTCGCGGGCTTATGTCGCGCGGTTCAATTTCACCGGCGCAGATCAGCAAAAGAAAGTCGGCGTGTTGTCAGGCGGCGAACGTAATCGAGTGCATCTGGCGAAGATGCTCAAGTCGGGCGCAAACGTCTTGTTGCTTGACGAACCGACCAACGACATTGACGTGAACACGATGCGCGCGCTCGAAGAAGCCCTTGAGAATTTCGCGGGCTGCGCCGTCGTCATCAGCCATGACCGATGGTTTCTTGATCGCCTGGCGACGCACATTCTCGCGTTTGAAGGCGACAGTCAGGTCGTGTGGTACGAAGGCAATTACAGCGAATACGACGCCGACCGCAAAGCGCGCCTCGGCCACGATGCCGACCAACCGCACCGCATCAAGTACCGCAATCTAACGCGCGACTAACTATCAAAGTGAAAAGTGAAAAGTGAAAAGTGAACAGTGAAGGGTGAATCGTGA